>NZ_SPVG01000068.1 GCF_004614165.1 Duganella callida
GCTGCTGCGCCAGCTGGGCGGCGAGCCCGACTACGCCGCCGAGAGCGCCGGCCGCCGCCGCATCGGCCTGATTGGTCTGCTTTTGCAGCGCCGCGTATTCGTCCATCGCATCCTGCCAGACCTGGGTGGCGGGACCCGACTGCTTCATCAGCACCGCGGTCGCTTCGGCATCCTGATCGGCCAGCGCCAGCTCGAACACCTTGTCGTTCAACGGCCGCGTGACCCTGGCCTGGGCGGCGATGCGTTCGCGGATTTCCAGACCCTTGGGCGTGGCCGGCAAGTGCGCCAGTTGCTCGACGGCCTTGTTATAGGCTTCGCGCGCCTTGCCGACCTTTTCCAGCTCGGCGCGGATCGCGGCAGGTTCGCTGAGCAACACCACGCTGCGCGATACCCGCGCCACGATGTGCACCGAATTGGACATATTGTTCACCAGCTCGGTCTTGAGTGTGTTTTCGTTGACGATGCGTTCCAGCTTGGCATGGATCGTGCTCATGTTGAACACGCCGAGCAGCGCCACCAGCATCAGCAGCACCAGCACCAGGCCAAAACCCAGACTCAACCGGGTACCGACTTTCATGTTCGCCATCAGCTCGCTCCCGCAGATTGTAATCTAACAAATTGTACGCGCACATTTGGAATTCCATATATGAAATTCGCATAGTTATATAGCCAGATATTCGTTTAACTCGTTATAAGCGCGGATAAAATGCACGATCGGTCATAACAAGGACACGTCATGGCACTCAATGTCATCCTCAACCTGCTGGCGGCCCTGGCATTGCTGGGTCTGATGTATGCGCAACAACGCCGGCATGCGTCGTTTTCGGTGCGCGTATTCACCGGCATGGGGCTGGGCGTGATGCTGGGCGCCGCCCTGCAAGCGCTCTACGGCGCCGGCGCGGCCGAGGTGAAGACCACCGGCGACTATCTCGACATCGTCGGCTCCGGCTACGTCAAACTATTGCAGATGATCGTGATGCCGCTGATTATGGTGTCCATCATTTCCGCCATTCTCAAGCTGAAGGGTATCAACGCGCTCGGCAAGATCAGTGCACTGACTATCGGAACGCTGATGGCGACCACCTTGATCGCAGCTGTGATCGGCATCGTCATGGCCAAGACCTTCCATCTGAGCGCGGTCGGCCTGACGGCCTCTGCCGCCGACGTGGCGCGTGGCGTTTATCTGCAGGGCAAGGTCGAGGCGGCGCAGGCGATTTCGCTGCCGAGCATGCTGCTGAGCTTTATCCCCGCCAATCCCTTCCTCGACATGACCGGCGGCCGCAAGACGTCCACCATCGCGGTGGTGATCTTCTCGGTGTTCATCGGCGTTGCCGCTAGCGGCATCCATGGCAAGCAGCCCGAGATCTTTGCCACCTTCGAGCGCTTCATCCAGGTCGCCCATGCCATCGTGATGCGCATCGTTGCCCTGGTGCTGCGGCTGACGCCGTACGGCGTGTTCGCGCTGATGGCGCAGGTGGTGTCGACCTCCAGCTACGCCGACATCCTGCGCCTGGTCGATTTCGTCGCCGCCTCGTACAGCGCGCTGCTGCTGATGTTCGGCGTGCACCTGCTGATCGTCTCCGGGCTGGGCCTGAATCCGCTGCGCTGGACGCGCAAAATTTTGCCGCTGCTGACCTTTGCCTTCACCTCGCGCAGCAGCGCCGGCGCGATTCCGATGAGCGTGCAGACCCAGACCCAGCGCCTGGGCACGCCGGAAGGCATCGCCAACTTTGCCGCCTCGTTCGGCGCCACCATCGGCCAGAACGGCTGCGCCGGCATCTATCCGGCCATGCTGGCGGTGATGATCGCGCCGACCGTCGGCATCGATCCGTTCACGGTGAGCTTCATCGCGCCGCTGCTGGCCATCATCACGCTCGGCTCGGTGGGCGTGGCCGGGGTTGGCGGCGGCGCCACGTTTGCCGCGCTGATCGTGCTGTCGTCGATGAATCTGCCGGTGGCGCTGGCCGGGCTGCTGATCTCGATCGAACCGCTGATCGACATGGGCCGCACCGCGCTCAACGTCAGCGGCTCGGTGACCGCCGGTGCCGTCACCAGCCGCGTGCTGGGCGAAACCGACCGCGCCGTGTTCGACAGCGACGCCGACGCCACCATCGACAGCAGCCGTCAGGCCGCCTGACGGGGAACCGCCGGCAGGCCGGCGCGGTCTAACCGGTTCCCTCCGTATGAAAGGAACCATGATGACTTATACCAAAATCACCCTGGTCGGCGCGGCGCTGTCGGTCGCGCTGCTGGCCGGCTGCAACAAGCGCAATGAGTCCGTCCCCGCGCCGGCGCCCGATGTGACGCCTGCCGCGCCGGCGCCGATGCCGACGCCGACGCCGACGCCCGCACCGGACACCACCACGCCGCCGAGCGGCGGCGCCACAACGCCGACACCGACACCGACACCCGCGCCTGGCCAGGCGCCCACGCCGTCGCCCAGCCAGTAGGGACGAAAAAAAAGGGCCCGCAGGCCCTTTCTGAGTTCCGCCGGCATGTCATTCCCGCGCAGGCGGGAATCCATACACAGCATGCGTTCCGTGCGTCATCCACTCGGCATGGATGCCCGCCTGCGCCGGAATGACCGGCTTAGAACTTGTAGTTGTAGGCGACGCCCAGCAGCTGCAAATGGGTCTGGTACAGGCCGCGGGTGGTTTCGCCGTTGCCGGTGCAGCTGGTCTGCAGCGTGTTGCAGTTGTTGGTGTAGTTGATCTTCGCGTCCTTGAAGTCCAGGAAGCTGTAGGCGAAGTCGATCGACGAGCGCGCGTTCAATTTCCAGTTGGCGCCGACCGAATACTGCATGCGGTCGCTGTCCGGCAATGCCGGGTGGGTCAGCTCGGCGCTCTTGACCGGCGATTCGTCGTAGGCGATACCGGCGCGCAGGGTCAGATTGTCGTTGTAGGCGTAGTTGCCGCCCAGCGAAACGCGCACGGTGTTCTTCCACTGCTGGCGGATCACTTCCGCGCCTTCGCTGGTGCCGGGGAACTGGATGTCCAGGTCGCCCATGCGGTTGTTGCGGGTGAAGGTCACGTCGGCCATGCCGGCCCATTTCTGGTTGAACTGGTGGAAGGCGTTGACCGACAGCGTTTCCGGCGTGCGCAGCGCCACCAGCGCGGCCGAGTTGGCCCTGTGCGAGGCGGCCTGCAGCACCTTGTTCACGATCGGATCGCTGGTGGCGGTCGAGAAGTCCCACACGGTGCTGCCGCGCAGCTGGTGCGAGATCGACGAGCGGTAGGCCACGCCGAAACGGGTGTTTTCATCCAGGGTGTACAGATAGCCCAGGTTGAAGCCCCAGCCCCAGTCCTTGCCGTCGTTCGAACCGTGGCCGTCGGCGGCCGTGCGCAGCAGCGCCGGGTTGCCGCCCAGCGCGGCGATCTGCTTGATCAGCAGCGCGCCCTGGGCCGCGCCGGCGCCGCTCGACAGTGCGGCCACGGTGCCCGGCACGTCGACGGCCTGGCCCAGCTCGGCCTTCATGAATTCGGCGTCGATGCCGAAGCCGAAGGCGTGGTGCTCATTCAGCTTGAACGCCACCGACGGGTTCAGCGTCACCGCTTCCAGCTTGACGTTGGTCAGCGCGTAGCGGCCGGTCCAGCTGTTACCGTAGTTGATCTTGGTGCCGTACGGGACGAACACGCCCAGGCCGGCGGTCCACTGGTCGTTCAGCTTCCTGCTCAGGTACAGCGACGGCGCCGTAACCGAATCCGGCACGTAGTCCTTGGCGGCGGTGCCGCCGGCCGGCTGACCGGTGAAGTGGGTCGAGCCGCTGTCGTTGAAGCTCGAATGCGGCACCACCACGGTGGCGCCCACGCTGAGCTGGGTGCCGTCCAGGCGCGACAGGCCGGCCGGGTTGTAGAAGATGGTCGAGGCGTCGTTGGCCTCGGCGGCGTTGGCGTCGGCCGTGCCCTGGCCAGCGATGCTCTGCGAACCGAAACGGTAGCCGGACGCCTGGGCGCCGGCGCAAACCGCGCTCAGGGCGGCGGCAATGATCAGGGGGAGGTATTTACGCTGCATATGAAGTCTCGCTTTATAGATGGTTTTTTGTCCAGTCGAGCACCGCAGCCTGCGGTTCGGTGCAAGAAGGCCAGCAGCATACTACACAAATGAAATTTCTCAAACGCCGCGACAATAGAGGCTGAACACTAATTAAGACCTTGAAACCGAGCATTTGCTCTGCTTCCTGGACGTAAAAAAGGGCCCGCAGGCCCTTTCTCATGCTTAATTAAAAATACTTTTAAGCAATTTTGCGTTCCTCTTCCGGCGCCGCGGCCGGCGGCTTGGTGTGCTTGCCCAGCAGTTTGCGCACGCCCAGCATCACCATGCGGAACATGAAGCGGATCAGCAGCACGAACAGGATGGTTTCGATCACCAGCGAGAACACCGACAGCACCATGCCGAAGCGGGCCGCGCGGCGCTCCAGTTTGAGCAGCGCGCTGTCTTTCTTGATCTCGATGCTGTCGTAGAAGGTCGGCACCATCAGCAAGGTCAGCAGGGTCGAGGTGATGGTGCCGCCGATGATCGCGATCGCCATCGGGCGGTAGAACTCGCCGCCCTCGCCCAGGCCCAGCGCCACCGGGAACATGCCGGCGATCAGCGCGAAGGTGGTCATCAGGATCGGGCGCAGACGCATGCGGCCGGCGTACATCAGCGCATCCTCGCGGCCAAAGCCCTCTTCCTGGCGCTTGCGCGCGGCGTCCAGCAGCAGGATGGCGTTTTTCGCCACCAGGCCCATCAGCATGATCACGCCGATCAGGCTCATCAGGTTGATGGTGCTGTTGGTGGCCAGCAGGCCCAGCACCACGCCGATCAGCGACAGCGGCAGCGACAGCATCACCGCGATCGGCGCCGTGAAGGAACCGAACTGCATCACCAGGATCAGATACATCAGGCCGACGCCGGCCACCAGCGCGATGCCCATGGCGCCGAACACCTCATTCATGTCCTTGCCGGCGCCGCCCAGCGCCAGGCCGTAGCCGGGCGGGAAGTCGATATCCTTGACCAGTTTCATGGCGTCGGTGGTCACCTCGCCCGGCGAGCGGCCCTCGACGTTGGCGCTGACCGAGATCACGCGCTTGCCATCCTTGTGCTTGATGGTGGACGGGCCCTTGCCCATGGTGACGGCGGCGATCTGGTCCAGCGGCACCATCTGGTTGGTGCCGGTGACGGCGATCGGCAGGCGCTCGATGTTCTCGGCGCCGGTGCGGTCTTCGGGCGCCAGGCGCACCGCCACGTCGCGCGACTCGCCGGTCGGGTCGACCCAGTCGCCGACCTCGATGCCGGCGAAGGCCACCCGCAGCGCCTGCGCCGCGTCGCCGGCCGAAATGCCCATGGAGTTGGCCAGGCCGCGGTTCAGCTCGATCTGCAGCTCGTCTTTCGGGTCCATCTCCGACAGGCCGACGTCGACCGCGCCCGGCACCTTGCGCAGCCGGTCCATGAAGGCGTTGGTGATTTCCATCAGCTTGCGCGAATCGGTGCCGGTGAACTCGATCTGCACCGGCTTGCGGGCGCCATTGCTGAGGTCGTCCAGCACCGTGTATTCGGCGCCGACCAGGCCGGCCAGCTTCTGGCGCAGTTCCTTGGCGATCTCGACGGCGCCACGCTTGCGTTCGGTCTTCTTGCCCAGGTCGACGTAGATGCGGCCGCCGCTGAGGTTGACGTAGCTGTTGGTTTCCTTGGTTTCCTTGATGGAGCGCGCGATCACGGCGGCCTTTTCCAGCTTCAGACGCGAGTATTCGAGCGAGCTGGACGATGGCGTGCGCACGTCGATGGCGATCGTGCCCCAGTCCGACGACGGCACGAAACTGGCGCCGCCGTAGGCCACCTGCAGGTAGATCGCGCCGGCGAAGGTGGCCACCGCGATCACGCCCATCGACAGGCGGTGGTGCAGCGCCCAGGCGATGACGTGGCCGTAGCGGTCGGCCTGGTGGTCGAACCAGTGGTTGAACTTGGCGAAGTATTTCTCGATGCCCTTGCGCGGCGCGTCATGGTGGCCCGGCGGGTCGCCCCAGAACGCCGACAGCATCGGGTCCAGGGTGAACGAGATCAGCAGCGACACCGCCACCGAGCAGGTCACGGTCAGCGCGAACGGGCGGAACCATTCGCCGGTAATGCCCGGCATGAACGCCACCGGAATGAACACCGCCATGATGGAGAAGGTGGTGGCGGCCACCGCCATGCCGATCTCGGCCGTGCCGTTCAGCGCCGCGGTGCGGCGGTCGGCGCCCATCTGCATGTGGCGCACGATGTTTTCCCGCACCACGATGGCGTCGTCGATCAGCACGCCGATCGCCAGCGACAGCCCCAGCAGGGTCATGAAGTTCAGGGTGAAGCCGCACAGCCAGACGCCGATGAAGGCCGCCAGCACCGAGGTCGGCAGCGACAGCGCGGTGATCAGGGTCGAGCGCCACGAGTTCAGGAAGGCGTACACCACGAAGATGGTCAGGCCGGCGCCGAACACCAGCGCCTCGATCACGTTGTTGAGGCTGGACTCGGCGTTTTCGCCGTCATCCTCGGTGACGTCCAACTTGGTGCCGGGCTGCATTTCCTTCTGCATTTCCTTGGCCATCTCGCGGATCTTCTTGGCCACGGTCACGGTCGAGGCGTCGCGCGAGCGGGTGATGGAAATGCCGACGTTGGGTTTGCCGGAACGCACGCTCAGGCTGTTGGTTTCGGCGAAACCGTCGGCGATCGTGGCGACCTGGCCCAGACGGATCAGTTCGTCGCCGTTGCGCTTGACCACCACCGCCTGGAACTCTTCCGGCCGCTCGATGCGGCCGACCAGGCGGATGCTTTTTTCATCCAGCTCGCCGCGCACCTTGCCGACCGGCGCGTTGGTGTTCTGGTTACGCAGCGCGTTGACCACGTCGTTGATCGAGACATTGTACTCGCGCAGCTTTTCCGCTTTCAGCAGCACGCTCAGTTCGCGCTTGAGCGAACCGTCGACGTTGACCGAGGCCACGCCGTCGATGCCGCGGAAGCGGTCGGCCAGCTTGTCTTCGGCCAGGCGCGAAATCTCGGCATGGCTCTGGCTGTTGGACGACAGCGCCAGCTGCATCACCGGCTGCGCCGACGGGTCGATGCGCTGCAGGATGGGTTCGCGCATCTCGGTCGGCAGCTTGTAGCGCACCGCCGCGATGGCGTTGCGGATCTCGTCCGACGCTTCGATCAGGTTCTTGTTGAACGAGAACTTGATGAAGATGCTGGCCGTGCCTTCCGAGGCGGTGCTGTTGGTTTCGGTCACGCCGGTGATCGACTGCAGCGATTTTTCCAGGCGGTTGATGATCTCGCGCTCGACCGTCTCCGGCGAGGCGCCCGGGTACGGGATGTTGACCACGATGAACGGCACTTCGACGTCCGGGTTCTGGTTGACGCGCAGCTTGTTCAGCGCCATCAGGCCCAGGCACATCATGGCCACGATCAGCACGATGGTGGCGATCGGCCGCTTGATACTGAAATCCGAGAGGAACATGGTGGCTATCCTTTATTTGTCGGTCATGGCCGGGGCGGCGGTGGCGGCCGAGGCCACGGCCTTGGGCGCGCTCAGCAGCACTTTCTGGCCATCCTTGAAGCCCGAGGCGGGCACGCGCACCACCATGTCGCCGGCCTGCAGGCCGCTCAGCACCTGCCAGCGGCCGCTGCGCTCATCCTTGGTGCCGATCGTCAGCGGCACCTTGGCCAGGGTGCCGTTCTTGACGCGCCAGACATAATTGTTGTCGCCGGCCTGCACCAGCGCCGACGGCGGGATCATCAGCGAGGAACTGCTCTGCGACTCGATGCGGCCTTCGGCGTACAGGCCGGCCACGCGCGGCTGGCGCGCCTCGGCGAAATCGACCAGCACCTCGACCTGGCGGGTGACGGCGTTGGCGGCCGGGTCGACGCGCTTGACCTTGCCGTTGAACTGTTCGCCCGGATAGCCGTTGACGCGGAACAGCACCGGCTGGCCCACCTTCACCACGCCGATCTTGTCGGCCGAGACCATGCCCTCGAAGCGCATGCTGGCCGGATCGATCACCTTGATCAATTCCTTGCCGACCTGGGCAGTGTCGCCGTTCGACACCTTGCGGTCGCTGACGATGCCGTCGAACGGCGCGCGCACCATGGTGCGGGTCAGCTGCTGGCGCGCCGACACCGAACGCGACTTGGCGGCCGCCAGGTCGCTCTGGGCATTGTTGCGGCGCACTTCGGCGTCCTCCATCGCCATGGTCGAGACCATGCCGGAGGCCAGCAGGGTTTTCTGGCGCTCGTACATGCGCTGGGCCTGGGCCAGCGTCTGCTCGGCGGCGCGGGTGGCTTCCTCGGACGAGGTCAGGCTGTCGCGGATCGAGGTTTCATCCAGGCGCAACAGCACGTCGCCCTTCTTCACCGCCTCGCCGTTTTCCTTCAATACCTGGACCACGATGGCGCCCACCTCGGCGCGCAGGTCGGCGCGGCGCTCGGGCTGGATCGAACCGGTGATGATGGGGCCGGACGCCAGCGCATTCGACTCGATGGTCAGCACATCCTCGGGCGCCATCTGCAGGGCCACTTTCTGCTCTTCCTTACCTGCGGCTTTTTCAGGCTCCTTGGCTGATTTGCCGCATGCGACCAGGGCAGAGGCAATGGCAAGAGCGAGCAGGGTTTTGCGCAACATACAGTTCTCCGAGAAAGGGGTGCCGAAGCTTATAAAAGTTTTTTCCAGACTACAGGGCGCAGAGTATCCGCGAGCAGCCTTGTCAGGTCAATCATAGTGCGACGGACGGCAGTATTTGTGGCTGAAACGCCAAATACGGGGATGAACGGTAAAAAAATCGGGGATGGGCGGGCGGACGCGGACGGTCCGCCGGACAGCGGGCGGACAGGGGCTCAGCCGCGGCCGAACAGGGCAAACACGATGTGGCCCATGGCGATGCCGGTGGCCAGGCCGCCGGCGATCTCGACCAGGGTGTGGCCCATGCGCTCGCGCAACCATTTGTGCCGGCTATCGTTTTCGGCCAGCCGATTGATCGCGGCCGCCTGCTTGCCGACGTGCTGGCGCAGGCTGTTGGCGTCGATGATCACGATGAAGCACAGCGTCACCGCCACGCCGAAGGCCGGGTGGCCGATGCCTTCGCGCAGCGCGATCAGGGTCGCCATGCTGGACACCACGGCGCTGTGGTTGCTGGGAAAACCGCCGTTGCCGACCAGATTGAACGCCCATTTACGCGCCTTGGCGCTGTTGATCAGAAACTTGATCGGCCCCACCGTGATCCAGGTAAGCAGCGGGGTGACGAGGTAAGCGAGGTCCATCGTTATATCCTTAACATTTTTGTGGCGCCATTATGGCAGATGGCCCCCCAGCGGCGGAAGCAAGTAATATAAAATTCAGCCCATTGCTCACCTTTCAACAAAGTCAACCATGCAACACTTCCGGATCTCGTTTGCCGTCACCCTTGTCCTCATGGCCCTGGCCGGCTGGTGGGGCTACGCCCATGGCGGCGCCGCCGCCATGGTGCGGGCGCTGTGGATCGCCGCCGTGCTGGGCATCATGGAAGTCTCGCTGTCGTTCGACAACGCGGTGGTCAACGCCTCCGTGCTGCGCCACTGGAACGAATTCTGGCGCAAGCTGTTCCTGACGGTCGGCATCCTGGTGGCGGTGTTCGGCATGCGCCTGCTGTTCCCGCTGCTGATCGTCGCGGTCGCCACCGGCCTCGGCCTGCTGGACGTCTGGCACATGGCCACCACCACGCCGGACCAGTACGCGCGCTACCTGACCGGCGCCCACGCCCAGGTGGCGGCCTTCGGCGGCGCCTTCCTGCTGCTGGTGTTCCTGAATTTTCTTTTCGACGACCAGAAGGAATTGCACTGGCTGGGCTGGATCGAGGAAAAGCTGGGCCAGCACGGCACCGAGAGCCTGGCCGTGCTGCTGACCCTGGCGGCGGTGTTCGGCTGCATCTCGCTGGTCGGCGCCGACCAACGCTACCAGGTGCTGACGGCCGGCGTGGTGGGCGTCATCGTCTACCTGGCGGTGGGCTGGATCAGCGGCCTGCTGGAAGAGGACCAGCCCGACGAGGACGACGTCGACGTCACCGAGGCCGGCGTGGCGCCGGTGGCGGCCGCCATGGCCAAGGGCAGCATCGGCGGCTTTCTGTACCTGGAAGTGCTGGACGCCTCGTTCAGCTTCGACGGCGTGATCGGCGCGTTCGCCATCACCAGCGACGTGGTGATCATCATGCTGGGGCTGGCGATCGGCGCCATGTTCGTGCGCTCGCTGACCGTGTTCCTGGTGCACAAGGGCACGCTGGACGAATACGTGTATCTGGAGCACGGCGCCCATTACGCGATCGGCATCCTGGCGCTGATCATGCTGGCCAGCGTCCAATACCATATCCCCGAGTGGTTCACCGGCCTGTCGGGCGTGGCCTTCATTGCCGTATCGCTGTGGTCGTCGGTGCGGTACAAGCGCCGTCACGCCGCGTGATAAGATAAACAACAGTACCTAAAGCCAGAGAGACTATGACCACCACCAAACGTATCATCGTGTACAGCTTCGGTTTGCTGATCGCCGCCGCGCTGCTGATGGCCGCCTACACCTGGGCCATGCTGCACATTTCCTATTCCGATGGCGAGCGCGCCGGCTATCTGCAAAAGTTTTCCACCCGCGGCTGGATATGCAAGACCTGGGAAGGCGAAATCCTGCTGACGTCGATGCCGGGCGCCATCCCCGAGAAATTTGAGTTCAGTGTACGCGATGAAAAAGTGGCCGGCGACCTGACCGCGGCCACCGGCAAACGGGTGATCCTGACTTACGCCCAGCATAAAGGTGTGCCGACCCAGTGCTTTGGCGAAACTGAGTATTACATCACCAAGGTGGTCGTGCAGCCTTAACGACTTGCAAGGCGTCCTACGGGTTTCACTTATTTCCGGTAAACTCAGTGTTTTGCCAGAAATAAAACCGCAATGAAACGTCTAACCTTGGGCATGGCCGCGCTGGCGGCAGCGGTCGCCGCCGGCGCGCAGGCGCAGGAGCTGACCGGTTACGCCGGCGCGCTGCGCGTCGATGAAACCCGCGAAACCACCTTCACCGGCGTCGTCTCGTACTCCCAGTCGGTCAACCAGCACGTCGCGGCCAGCCTGATGTACCAGAATGAAGGCCATCCGGACGACCATCACCGCGACGGTGTCGGCGCGCAGGCGTGGCTGCGCAGCGGCTACAACCAGCCGGGCTGGTCGTTTGCGGCGGGCGTCGGCGCCTATTACTATTTCGACACCACCGAGCTGCACAGCGCGGGCCCGGCCAAGTACACCAATGACCACGGCTGGGCGCCGATCGGCAGCCTGCAGGCCACCTACCACCTGCCGGACAGCCGCTGGTACGGCCAGGCGATGCTCAACTACATCGCCCCGACCGGCGGCAAGAACGCCACCACCTCACTGCTGCTGGGGGTGGGTTACCAGTTCGACGGCATCCGCGGCGACAAGCTGCACATCGACGACGCCAACATCGACCAGGCCGTCACCGTGATGGCGGGCCAGGGCATCACCAACAGCCTGGATTCCGAGCGTTCACCGATCAGCGCGATCGAATACCGGCGCGCGGTGGGGCGCTATGTCGACTGGACCGTGACCGCCATCAACGAGGGCGACAGCCCGCAGAGCAAGCGTAACGGCGTTGCCACCCAGCTGTGGCTGATCCGTTCGATCACGCCGAAGACTGAAATCGGCATGGGCGCCGGCATGTACTTCAACGGCAAGGTGCCGGATGGGGAAGGCCAGCGCTCGCACAAGGCCGGCTTGGTCAGCATTGGCGGGCGCTACCACATCACCCGCCGCATCGCCGCGCAAGCGCTGTGGAACCGCGTGATCAGCGACTACCACCGCGACGCCGACCTGTTCCTGCTGGGCGTCGGCTACAGCTTTTAAAGTCGGGGTCAGCGGGCGCGCCAGACGGCTTTGCCGGCTTCGGCCGGCTGGCTCAGGCGCGCGGCTTCCTTGCGCGCGCGGGCGTCGTCCAGGGTGGCCACGCCCGATTCCGCGGCCTGCTGGGCCTCGGCGGCGATGACTTTGGCTTGCACCGCCGCCAGCACCTGTTGCGCCGCGCCGTAGCGGCGGCTTTCCAGCGCCAGCAGTTTTTGCTTGGCCGCGAGCAGCGCGGCGGTGGTGTCGGCCACCTTGCGCTGCATCGCGGCGTGCGCCTGGGCGGTTTCCAGCAGCGCTTGTTGGGCGGCGACTTTTTCGGCCACGGCCGCGGCCGCCGCCTGCTCGGCCGCTTCGCGTTGGCGCATCAGGTCGGCTTCGGACTGCTCCTGCGCGGCACGCTGGCGGGCGCTGGCGGCGACATTGCGCTCGGCCTCGAGGCGGCCCGCGATCGCTTGCGAGGCGCGCACTTCGGAGGCGTTGGTGATGCGCTGCTGGGTCAGCTTCTGGTCGATCAATGCCAGCGACTGGCGTTCGGTCTCGATGAAGTCGCGTTCGGCTTGCAGCAGCGCGGCGGCCTGCCCGGCCTTTTGCTGTTCGACACGGGCGCGCTCGCTGTGGACTTCGCTCAGTTCGACCGCCAGCCGCGCCTGCGCTTCCAGCGCCTGGGCGGCGATGGCTTTTTGTTCGGCTTCGGCCGTGACCTGCTCGGCCATCAGCCGCGCCGCGTCCGCCTCGCGGCTGGCGGCGTCGGCCAGCGCCTGCTCGGCTGCGCGCTGCTGGCGCAGCGCCTCGGTCTGGGCCTGTTCGGCGGCGACACGCTGGCGCGCGGCGGCGCTGGCCAGCTGTTCGGCTTCCAGTTTTTCCTTCAGTGCGGCGATGGCGTGCTGCTCCGCGACGGCGCGCTCCTGCTCGGCCTGCAGTAGCGCGGCGGCGTGGCCGGCCTTGTCGCGGGCGACGGCGTCGGCCGCGCGCTGGGCTTCGACCTGTTGTGCCAGCAGCGCGACTTCCTGCTGCTCGGCGGCATTGCGGCTGGCGAGCAGTTCGGCAGCGGCGCGCGACTGCGCTTCACGCTCGGCCGCCAGGGCGGTGGCGCGTTGCTGTTCCAGGCTGTCGGCGCGGGCGGCATCGGCGGCCGCCGCGTCGGCGGCCTTGCGCAGTTTGGCCTGCTCCAGCGCTTGCGTTTCGGCCTCGACCTTGGCGTGGGTCGCCAGTTCGGCTTCTTCCTCGGCGTGCACGCGCGCCAGCGCGACGGCGCGCAACTGGCTGTCGGCCTCGATGCGGGCTTCGGTGGCGCTGATGATGCGGGCGTCGGCCTCGCGCCGCGCCTGGGCACTGGCGGCCGCCACTTGTTCCAGACGCTCGCGGTGAATCGCGGCGTCGCGGATTTCCTTTTCGGTCTGCAGGCGCAGGCGCAGCGATTGCGCCGCGCTGTGTTCGGACTCGGCCTTGGCCAAGGCGATCTGTTCGCGCTCCTGTTCCAGGTGGGCCAGCGCGCGCGCCTCTTCCAGCGCGCGCACTTCGGCGGCGGCGCGGTTGAAGGCCGATTCCAGCGCGATCTGGTCGGCGCGTTCGCGCTGCTTGGTCAGCTCCAGCGCCTCGGCCTCGGCCTCGGCCAGTTGCTGGGCGGTCTGGCGGGCGGCGGCGGCG
>NZ_SPVG01000009.1 GCF_004614165.1 Duganella callida
GCCTGGGCCTGTCCGCCAGCCCGATGCTGGGCAGCGCGCCGGTCGGCGTCAGCGCCACCCTGGGCCGGAGCGCCGAGGTCAGCTGGAGCCTGGGCAGCGGCAATCCGGGTACACTGTCGGCCACCAGCGGCGCCAACGTCACCTACACGCCGCCGGCCACGCGCGTCGGCGCCATCACGCCGGTGACCATCACCGCCACCTCGTCCGGCGTCAGCCAGAGCGTGCGCCTGGCGCTGTATCCGGACGCCGGCGCGCCGGGCCTGAGCCTGCTGGCCGGATCGCTGGGCAGCCGCGCCATCATCGACGGCGACGGCAGCGCTGCCCGCTTCAACGACATCGGCGCGCTGGCGGCCGACAGCAATGGCGCCACCATCGTCGCCGACCGCGGCGACATCATCGCCGGCAGCAACCCGGCGCAGACGCCGAGCGCCATCCGCCAGATCAGCGCCACCGGCGTGGTCACCACCCTGGCGGCGCCGGCCTTCGGCCACGCCGACGGCAGCGGCGCCGCCGCCCGGCTGGGGACCGTCACCGCACTGGCGGTGGCGCCCGACGCCAGCATCATCCTGATCGACAATGACACCAGCAACTACTATCTGCGCCGCCTGACCCGTGCCGGCAGCCTGAGCACGATCGCCACGCTGGCGCCCGCCATCAACTTCACCAGCGCCCGCGTGGTGGTGGATGGCGGCGGCACGGTCAGCGTGCTGACGCCGTTTGCGGCCTACCGCGTGGCCGCGGGCGTCCTCACGCTGCTGGCCGGCGACGACACCGGCGGCAACGGCAGCGTGGACGGCGTCGGCCCGGCGGCCCGTTTCAGCTACATTAACGAGGCCGTGGCCGATAGCGCCGGCAACATCTACCTGATCGACAACTTCAGCATCCGCAAGATCGCCGCCGATGGCACGGTCAGCACCCTGGCCGGGATGGCGCCGGCCGGCGCGCAGTTGGCGATCGATGGCAGCGGCAACAGCGCGCGCTTCGGCGACCCGACCTCGCTGGCGCTCGACAACCAGGGCAACCTGCTGGTGCTGGACCGCGAGCCCGGCGGCCGCAGCGGCTACCTGATCCGCCAGGTCAGCAGCGCCGGCGTGGTCACCACGCCCTACACTGGCGCCGACCCGAAATCCTACGGCCTGCTGCCGCCACCCGGCGTGACCACCGCCAGCCGACGCTTGACCGTGACCAGCAGCGGCGCCATCGTGCTGGCCAGCAGCGGCCAGCTGCTGCGGCAGCAAAACGCCACCGGCGCCAGTTTGCTGGCCGGTCTGGAAGGCGACAGCGGCGAGGAAAAAGATGGTCCGGGCGCCAACGCGCGCTTTGTCAGTCCGTCCTATCTGGCCGCCGACCTGAGCGGAAATGTATTCGTTCTGGACCAGGCCGGTTCGCTGTCCACCCGTACGCCGGTGCCGACCGGGCTGTGGCTGCGCAAGATCAGCCCCGGCGGTCAGGTCAGCACCGTGCTGGCGACCGACAGCCAGCTGACGCCCACCGGTATCGCTGCCGATGCGGACAGTAATATCTATGTCTCGATGCGCTATCCCAATCCCACGCTGGCCAGCGCGGCGCCGAGCGGCATCGTCTACAAGATCTCGCCGCAAGGCGTGCTGACCCAACTGGCGGGCGGCAAAGCGGTGACGCCGCCGGCGCCGGTCGACGGCGTCGGCACCGCGGCCTTCTTCACGCAGCCGACGCTGGAGGGCATCGACAGCAGCGGCAATTTATATCTCACCGACGTCAACCCCTACGTCACCCCGG
Organism: Duganella callida; assembly: GCF_004614165.1. Taxonomy (GTDB): domain Bacteria; phylum Pseudomonadota; class Gammaproteobacteria; order Burkholderiales; family Burkholderiaceae_D; genus Rugamonas; species Rugamonas callida. Next base: position 1,759 of record NZ_SPVG01000009.1, read on the forward strand.
CCACCACCACCTACCGCCAGGTGACGCCGCAAGGCGTGGTCAGCACCATTGCCGCCCTGCCGGCCGGCCTCAAGCGGGCGCCCGACGCTCAGATCTACAGCGCCGATGCCGCCGCCTCGGTGGTGTACCGCCTGGCCGCCGACGGCAGCAAAACAGTGGCGGCCGGCATACCCGGCGTGCGCGGCACCCGCCTTGGCGCCCTGCCCGGCGGCCTGGACCGGCCGCAAGCCGTGGCGCCGGCGGGACCGGACACGCTGGTGGTGATTTCCGGCGCGGCGGTGTTGCGGCTGGTGTTGCCGCATTGATCAGGCGGCGCATGAGCAGGACGATGCGGTAAAATGGCGCGTTACGCTTATCCCACTGATCGATCACCATGCTAGATAACCTGACTCAACGCCTCGCCAAGGTCGTCAAGACCATGCGCGGCGAGGCCCGCCTGACCGAAGCCAACACCGCCGAAATGCTGCGCGAGGTGCGCATGGCGCTGCTGGAGGCCGACGTCGCCCTGCCGGCCGTGCGCGAATTCATCGCCAGGGTCAAGGACAAAGCCCTGGGCGAGGAAGTGATTTCCTCGCTGTCGCCGGGCCAGGCCCTGGTCGGCGTGGTGCAGAAGGAACTGGCCGCCATCATGGGCGCCGATCTCGGCCCGGACGCGGCGCAGCTCAGCTTTGCCCAGCAGCCGCCCGCCATCATCCTGATGGCCGGTCTGCAGGGCGTGGGCAAGACCACCACCGTCGGCAAGCTGGCCAAGTACCTCAAGGAACAAAAGAAAAAGAAAGTGCTGACGGTGTCGGCCGACGTCTACCGTCCGGCCGCGATCGCCCAGCTGCAATCGGTGACGGCCCAGGTCGGCGCCGACTTCTTCCCGTCCACCGCGCAGGACAAGCCGGTCGACATCGCCCTGAACGCGCTGGACTGGGCCAAGAAGCACTACCACGACGTGCTGATCATCGACACCGCCGGCCGTCTGGGCATCGATGAAGAGATGATGAAAGAGATCGCCGCCGTGCACGGCGCGGTCAAGCCGATCGAAACCCTGTTCGTGGTCGACGCCATGCTGGGCCAGGACGCGATCAACACCGCCAAGGCCTTCAACGACGCGCTGCCGCTGACCGGCATCGTGCTGACCAAGCTGGATGGCGACTCGCGCGGCGGCGCGGCGCTGTCGGTGCGCCACGTTACCGGCAAGCCGATCAAATTTGCCGGCGTCTCGGAAAAACTCGACGGCCTGGAAGCGTTCGATCCGCAGCGCATGGCCAACCGCGTGCTGGGCATGGGCGACATCCTGGCGCTGGTGGAAGAAGCGCGCAAGGGCGTCGACGAAAAGGCCGCGGCGGCGCTGGCCAACAAGGTCAAGTCCGGCGGCAAGTTCGACATGAACGACTTCAAGGCGCAACTGGGCCAGATGAAGAAAATGGGCGGCATGGCCAGCCTGGTCGACAAGCTGCCGGCGCAATTCCAGCAGGCGGCCGGCAACGCCAACATGGACCAGGCCGACAAGCAGGTGCGGCGCATGGTCGGCATCATCGACTCGATGACCGCGGCCGAACGGGCCAAGCCGGAACTGATCAAGGCCACCCGCAAGCGTCGCATCGCCGCCGGCGCCGGCGTGCAGGTACAGGAAGTCAACCGCATGCTGGCGCAGTTCGAGCAGATGCAGACCATGATGAAAAAGCTGTCCGGCGGCGGCATGATGAAGATGATGCGCGCCATGAAGGGCATGATGCCGGGCCTGCGCTAAGCGCCGGTTTTTCCCTCTGAAACACGGCGGAAACCCAGTAAACACGGGCCTTGCCCCATGTTTACGTGGTGTTTCCGGGAAAAAACGCGAAAAACACTTGCACGCGGCTTAAATCCCCACCAATATTAGCCGGTGCGATCTATTGCGCAATTTTCTATGTGTTCGTTAAGGAGGCTCGAATATGGCAACAGCCAAAAAAACCCCAGCAGCACCGGCTAAGAAACCCGCGGCCAAACCGGCCGCGAAGAAAGCAGCAGCACCTGCAAAGGCAGCGGCGAAACCAGCAGCAGTGAAAAAAGCAGCACCAGCAGCACGCAAACCGAACGCCGCCTTCATGAAAGCGATGACGCCATCCGCCTCCCTGGCCGCCGTCGTCGGCGCAGCAGCCCTGCCGCGCACCGAAGTGACCAAAAAAGTGTGGGACTACATCAAAAAGCACGACCTGCAAGACGCAGCCAACCGCCGCATGATCAATGCCGACGACAAGCTGAAAGCCGTGTTCGGCGGCAAAGCCCAGGTTTCCATGTTCGAAATGACCAAGCTCATTTCCGACCACCTGCAATAACACTCCGGGGTCAGTTCTGCCAATCGCACACGAGCCCTGCCGTAAGCGTCGCTTACGGCAGGGCTCGTGTGCGATTGGCAGAACTGACCCCGGATTATTTCCAGTTGTTCCAGGCGGCCAGCACGGCGTTCGGGTACTCGGGCTTGCCGCGGCTGCCGTTGTAGCGGCCCAGCGCCAGGTACAGGTTGCCCGCCTCCATGTCGAGGTACATGCGCAGGATGGCGCAGCCGTAGCGCAGGTTGGTCTGCATGTCGAACAGCGCGCGGCGGTTGCTGTCGCCGATCACATTGGTCCAGAACGGCATCACCTGCATGTAGCCGCGCGCGCCGGCCAGCGACACCGCGTATTTGCGGTACGCCGATTCCACCTGGATTAATCCCAGCACCATGCCCGGATCGAGGCCGGCGCGCCGCGCTTCGTACCACACGGTGGCGAGGAATTCGCTGCGCGTCTGCTGATCCGGCAGCCGGCGCTTGAGCCGGTCGGACATGGTTTCCAGCCAGTTCTGGTAACGCGCCTGGTCGGATGGATTGCGGAAGCTCGGCACCGGCGGCCGCGCGTCCTTGATGGCGTTCGACAGCGCCAGCCGCACCGAGTCGGCCAGCGCTTCTTCCTTCTGGTTGCCGGCCAGCGCCAGCGGCGCGGCTGCCGCCAGCAGCGCCAGCAGCATCACCTCGCACCAGCGCCACAAGCGCCTCATCACTGCGCCATTTTGCCTTTGATGAAGGACAGGATCTCGGCCACCGGCACGGCGCTGGCCTCGCTGTCGCGGCGGCCCTGGTATTCCAGGTTGCCTTCCTTCAGGCCGCGGTCGCCGATCACCACCCGGTGCGGCACGCCGATCAGTTCCCAGTCGGCGAACATCTGGCCCGGACGCAGGCCGCGGTCGTCGAGGATGACGTCGATGCCGGCCGCGCTGGCGTCCGCATACAGCTGCTCGGCCGCCGCCTTGACCGCTTCGCTGCGGTCCATGCCCATCGGGCACAGCACCAGCTCGAACGGCGCGATCGCGGTCGGCCAGATGATGCCCTTGTCATCGAAGTTCTGCTCGATCGCCGCGCCCAGGATGCGGGTCACGCCGATGCCGTAGCAGCCCATCTGCAGCGGCGCCGGCTTGCCGTTTTCGTCCAGGAAGGTGGCTTTCATCGCTTCCGAATAGGCGGTGCCCAGCTGGAACACGTGGCCGACTTCGATGCCGCGCTCGATCGCCAGCACGCCCTTGCCGTCCGGCGAGGCATCGCCCTCGACCACGTTGCGCAGGTCGCACACCAGGTTCGGCTCGGCGCAGTCGCGGCCCCAGTTGGCGCCCGTGTAGTGGTAACCCGCTTCATTGGCGCCGCAGACGAAATCGGCCATGTTGGCCACGGTGCGGTCGGCCACCACGGTCACCGGCAGCTTGGTGTTGATCGGCCCCAGGTAACCCGGCACGCAGCCGTAGACTTCGAGGATTTCCTGCTCGGTCGAGAAGCGGTGCGCCGCCAGGCCCGGCACCTTGCCGACCTTGACTTCGTTGAGTTCGTGGTCGCCGCGCAACAGCAACATGAAATACTGTTTAGTCGGTTTGCCGTCGGTGTCACTCTCCACGGTCAGCGCCAGCGTCTTGACGGTCTGCGCCAGCGGCAGCTTCAGCTGCCCGGCCACCTGCTCGCACTTGGTGGCGTCAGGCGTGGCGGCCTTGACCAGCGGCTGCGTGGCGGCCGGACGGGCGGCGTTCAGCGGCAGTGCCTCGGCCGCTTCCATGTTGGCCGCGTAGTCGGAGGTCGGGCAATACACCAGCGCGTCCTCGCCGGTGGAGGCGATCACGTGGAATTCATGCGAACCGGTGCCGCCGATGGCGCCGTTATCGGCTGCCACCGCACGGAACTTCAGGCCGAAGCGGTTGAAAATGCGCACATAGGCGTCATACATCACCTTGTACGACGCCTGCATGCCGGCCAGGTCGCGGTCGAACGAGTACGCATCCTTCATGGTGAACTCGCGGCCGCGCATGAGGCCGAAACGCGGACGACGCTCGTCGCGGAACTTGGTTTGAACGTGGTAAAAATTCAACGGCAGTTGACGATAGGATTTGATTTCCGAACGCACCACATCGGTGATCACTTCCTCGGCGGTCGGCTGGAAGGCGAACTCGCGGCCGTGGCGGTCCTTGATGCGCAGCAGTTCGGCACCCATCTTGTCCCAACGGCCCGTTTCCTGCCACAGCTCGGCCGGCTGCACCAGCGGCATCAGCAGCTCGACCGCGCCGGATTGATTCATCTCTTCGCGCACGATCGCCTCGACCTTGCGGATGATTTTCAGCCCCATGGGCATGTACGTATAGATGCCGGAGCCCAGACGTTTGATCATGCCGGCACGCATCATTAACTGATGGCTGACGATCTCGGCATCGGAAGGCGCTTCTTTAAGCGTGGAAATAAAAAAACGTGACGCGCGCATACGGTGAATTCTTTTTAAAAAGAGAGAGTTATAATCAACCTAATTTTAAAGGATTAGCTGGCTGATGCGTCCATACTTTATACAAATGCGTTCAAATCAAGGGCCTCCGACCGTTTTCTTACCCGGAAAACGCTGCCGGCGCCCCACTTTGTAGGCAAAAATATAAGACAGGAGCTCAGCCGCAGAAAGTTTGAGGTGCAATATGCTCGATCGGGAAGGGTTTCGCCCCAACGTCGGCATCATCCTGCTGAACGCCCATAACGAGGTGTGGTGGGGCAAGCGGGTGCGCGAGCACTCATGGCAATTTCCGCAAGGCGGCATCAAATACGGAGAAACGCCGGAACAGGCGATGTATCGGGAGCTGGAAGAGGAAATCGGTCTGCGTGCCGAGCACGTCAAGATCGTCGGTCGCACCCGCGACTGGCTGCGCTATGAGGTGCCGGACCACTTCATCAAGCGCGAGATCCGCGGCCACTACCGCGGCCAGAAACAGATCTGGTTCCTGTTGCGCATGTGCGCGCGCGACAACGATGTCAACCTGCGCCTGACCGACCATCCGGAATTCGACGCCTGGCGCTGGCATGACTACTGGGTGCCGCTCGACGTCGTGATCGAATTCAAGCGCGAGGTCTACCAGCGCGCGCTACAGGAACTGTCGCGTTTCCTGACCTGGCCGCCGAACGGCCACGAGCGCCGCCACCACGGTTCGCGCTACCTGCGCCAGCCGCGCCCGAATCCGGCGGCGGCGCAGAACGGCCAGGGCGGCGCGGCGGCCGAGGCGGCCAAGCTGGCGCTGCCATCCGGCGAAGCGGCGCCGGCCAACGAGACCGCCGCCAAGAACAGCGCCTGATCATGACTCCCGCCACGCCGACCGGCTGGCGGGAGTACAATGACGCCCATGTTTAATCCATCCTCCGACGATGTGCGCCGCTTCTTCTGCGAGGCGTACCGCAAGCAGCAGGCGCACGAGATCCTGACGCCGATCGAAACCATGGCGGCCGACTGGATCCGCCACCATCCCGAATACCACGACGTGCTGGGCGACGTCGAGACGGCGCTGACGCGCGACTACCAGGTCGAAGGCGCGCAGGCCAATCCCTTCCTGCACCTGTCCATGCATTTGTCGATCGACGAGCAGATCTCGATCGACCAGCCGCCCGGCATCCGCGCGCTGGCGACCGAGCTGACGCTGAAGCTGGACGACGCCCACGCCGCCCAGCATGAAATCATGGAATGCCTGGGCGAGATGATCTGGAACGCCCAGCGCAGCGGCACCCCGCCGGACGCCGTGGCCTACCTCGAAGCCATCAGGCGCCGCCTGTAAAAGTCGGCTCTGACCCCGAATCTTAGCGGTGGGTGGCCAGGCTGCCTGGCAGGCTGTTCAGGTAGGCGGCCAGGTCCTTGATGTCCTGGTTGGACAGCGGCTTGACCTGGCCGGTCATGATGGCGTTGTTGCGGCCGTTGGCGGCGTCGCCGCGCTTGTAGGCGGTCAGCGCGTGCTCGAGATAGTCGCGGTGCTGGCCGGCCAGCTTCGGATAGCTGGGGTCGATCGGGGTGTTGAAGTCCTTGCCATGGCAGCTGAAGCAGGCGTATTTCTCGGTCAGCGCCTTGCCCGCTTCAACATTCCCGCCCGCCAGCGCGGCCGACGAGATGAGGGTGCAGCTCACTACAGCGATCAGCTTCTTCATGTATTCGGTCCTCATTTCGGGTCGGCGGTACGGGTCTGCTGCGAATAGAATGCCGCCACATCGGCGATATCCTGGTCGGACAGACTGGTGGCGATGCCCTTCATCGACGGATGCTTGCGATCGCCCTTCTTGTACGCCTGCAGCGCACTCTCGATGTACCTGGCCGACTGGCCGCCGATCATGGGCACCTGGAACACTTCGGGGAAGGTGGCCTTGTAGCCGGGGATGCCGTGGCAGCCGATACACATTTCGATCTTGGCTTTGGCGTTCTGGGCATTGCCCACCACTTCCGCAGCGACGGCGACGTGGGCCAGGCCTGCGAGCACGAGGAGTGCGGTGATTTTTTTCATGGCGTCTCTAAGTAAGTAATCGGATACGGCTATCTCAAATACTACGACCACGGTGTCAATCATGTTGACTTTTACGCTATTTGTGCAGGGATTCTAACCCAAGATCGGGATCTCACCTATACTGTTTTATCTTTTCTCCCCCCGGAATCGACCATATGCAACGCTTCGAAGGCTCCGACCAATACGTCGCCACCCATGACCTGAAACTGGCCGTCAACGCCGCCCTCACCCTGCAGCGGCCCTTGCTGATCAAGGGCGAACCGGGCACCGGCAAGACCATGCTGGCCGAGGAAGTCGCGGCCGCGCTGAACATGCCGCTGCTGCAGTGGCACGTCAAGTCGACCACCAAGGCGCAACAGGGCCTGTACGAATACGACGCCGTCTCGCGCCTGCGCGACTCGCAGCTGGGCGACGAGCGCGTGCGCGACATCCACAACTACATCGTCAAGGGCGTGCTGTGGCAGGCCTTCACCGCGCCGGAGCCGGTGGTGCTGCTGATCGATGAAATCGACAAGGCCGACATCGAATTCCCCAACGACCTGCTGCGCGAGCTGGATCGCATGGAGTTCTACGTCTACGAGACGCGCGAAATGGTGCAGGCCCGCCACCGGCCGCTGGTGATCATCACTTCCAACAACGAGAAGGAGCTGCCGGACGCCTTCCTGCGCCGCTGCTTCTTCCACTACATTAAGTTCCCGGACCGCGACACCATGCAGCAGATCGTCCAGGTCCATTACCCGCGGCTGAAGCAGGAACTGCTGGCGCAGGCGCTGCAGACCTTCTACGAGGTGCGCGAGGTGCCGGGCCTGAAGAAGAAGCCTTCGACCTCGGAGTTCCTCGACTGGCTCAAGCTGCTGATGGCGGAAGACATCCCGCCCGAGGCGCTGCGCAGCCAGGACACCAAGGCCATTGTGCCGCCGCTGCACGGCGCGCTGCTGAAGAACGAGCAGGACGTGCACCTGTTCGAGCGCCTGGTGTTCATGTCGCGGACCAACCGATAATGCAGCCGATCTTCCCCGTCACCCTGGAGCTGAACGGCGTGCGCCTGGAGCCGCTGGCGCCGCACCACGCCGACGGCCTGCGCGCGGCCGCGTCGGACGGCGAACTGTGGAACCTGCGCGTCACCTCGGTGCCCGAGCCGCACGAGGTGGATGCCTACATCTTCAAGGGCATGGAGATGCGCCCCACCCGCCTGGCCTTCGCCGTGATCGACGCCGCCAGCGGCGCGGTGATCGGCACCACCAGCTACCATGACATCGTGGCCGACATCGGCCGCATGGAGATCGGCTACACCTGGTACGCCAAGCGCTGGCAGCGCACCCACGTCAACACCAGCTGCAAGCTGCTGCTGCTGACGCACGCCTTCGAAGCGCTGGACGCGGCCCTGGTCGGCCTGCGCACCGATAACTTCAACCACGCCTCGCAGGCCGCCATCGAGCGTCTGGGCGCGAAGAGGGACGGCGTGCTGCGCCACCACGCCAAACGCCGCGACGGCACCGTGCGCGACACCGTCATGTACAGCATCACGGCCGGCGAATGGCCCGAGATCAAGGCACACCTGCAATACAAGCTGGCGCGCCGCGGAGCCTGAGATGCTGATCGATTTCTTCTTCACGCTGAAGGACGCCAAAATCCCGGTCACGATCAAGGAATTCCTGACGCTGCTGGAAGCCATGCAGAAGCAGGTGATCGACACCTCGCTCGACGACTTCTACTACCTGTCGCGCCTGACGCTGGTGAAGGACGAAGCCCACTTCGACAAATTCGACCGCGCCTTCGCGCAGTATTTCAAGGGTATCGACGGCGCCTTCGCCGACAATGCCAGCGTGCCGCTGGACTGGCTGGTGCAGCGCATGAAGCGCGAACTGACGCCGGAGCAGATCGCGGCGCTGGAAAAATTCGGCTACGACAAGCTGCTGGAGCGCCTGCAGGAACTGCTGAAGGAACAGAAGGAACGCCACGAAGGCGGCAGCAAATGGATAGGCACCGGCGGCACCTCGCCGTTCGGCCACGGCGGCACCAATCCCGAGGGCGTGCGCATCGGCGGCAAGGGCGGCAACCGCAGCGCCGTCAAGGTGTGGGAAGCACGCAGCTACCAGGACTACGACGACGAGCGCGAAATCGGCACGCGCAACATCAAGGTCGCCCTGCGCCGCCTGCGCAAGTTCGCGCGCCAGGGCGCGGCCGAGGAACTGGCGCTGGACGACACCATCCGCGCCACGGCCAGCAATGCCGGCTACCTCGATATCAGGATGCAGCCCGAGCGCCGCAACAACATCAAGGTGCTGATGCTGTTCGACGTCGGCGGCACCATGGACGACCACATCGAACGCACCGAGGAACTGTTCTCGGCGGCGCGCTCGGAATTCAAGAACATGGAATTCTTCTACTTCCACAACTGCGTCTACGACTACATGTGGAAGAACAACCGCCGGCGCCATTCGGAGCGCTTCCCGACCTGGGACATCCTGCGCAAATACCCGCCCGACACGCGCCTGATCTTCGTCGGCGACGCCACCATGAGTCCCTACGAAATCCTGCAGCGCGGCGGCTCGGTCGAATACAACAACGAAGAAGCGGGCAGCGTCTGGCTGCAGCGCTTCACCACCGCCTTTCCCAAATTCGTCTGGCTCAATCCCGAGCCGGAAGGACTGTGGCAGTACCGCCAGTCGGTCGGCATCATCCGCCAGCTGATGAACCACCGCATGCACGCGCTGACCATGAGCGGCCTCGAACAGGCGATGCGCCTGCTCAGCAAGTAGATCGGTTCTGACCCCGATCTCAGGGCAGCTGCAGGCGGTAGCCGACCGCGGTTTCGGTCAGCAGGTAGCGCGGCTGGGTCGGGTCGGCTTCGAGCTTGTGGCGCAGGTGGCCCATGTAGATGCGCAGGTAGTGGCCGTTCTCCGATTGCGATGGCCCCCACACGGCGCGCAGCAGCTGCGGATTGGTCATCACCCGGCCGGCATTGCTGACCAGGACCGCCAGCAGCCGGTATTCGGTCGGCGTCAGGTGGACGTTGTCACCGCCGCGCGTGACGCGCCGGTTCTGCAGGTCGACCGCGACGTCGCCGAACTGGATCAGGCCCGATTTGTCGGCCGCCGGCTGGCGCTGGCGGCGCAGGGTGGCGCGCACGCGCGCCAGCAGTTCGCCCACGCCGAACGGTTTGGTCAGGTAGTCGTCGGCGCCGGCGTCCAGCGCGCGGATCTTGTCGGTCTCGTTGACGCGCGCCGACAGCACGATCACCGGCACCGTCGACCATTTGCGCAGGTCCGTCACGAAGTCGATGCCGTCGCCGTCGGGCAGGCCCAGATCGAGCACGATCAGGTCGGGCTTGCGCGTGCCGGCGTCGATCAGGCCGCGCTGCAGTCCCGGCGCTTCGAACACCTGCCAGCCCTCCTCTTCCAGCGCGGCGCGCACGAAGCGGCGGATCTGCGGTTCGTCTTCGACCAGCAACGCGGTCGGCGATGGGGTGGCGTCATTCATTGCGGTATTCCTGTTCCGGTTCCGGCATGGCCGGCGGTGTGCCCAGCGGCAGCGTGAAGGTGAAGGCGGCGCCGCCCAGCGGCGAGGCGGTGGCGCCGATCTTGCCGCCGTGGGCTTCGACGATGGCGCGGCAGATCGCCAGCCCCAGGCCCACGCCCGGCTTGGCCGATTCGCGCTCGCCGCGGGTGAATTTTTCGAACAGCGCTTCTTCGCGCCCCGCCGGCAGACCCGGACCGTCATCATGAACCATGATGTTGATCCAGGCGCCGTGCAGGGCGGCGCTGATGTCGATGTGGGCGCCGGGCGGCGTGTATTTGGCGGCGTTTTCCAGCAGGTTGGCCAGCACGCGTTCGATCAGCACGGCGTCGTAGCGCAGCAGCGGCAGGTCGGGCGGCAATCGGGTGCTGACGATGTGGTCCTTGAGCAGCGCGCGAGCGGCGCGCAGCGCGCTGCCCACCACCTCCTCCAGCGGCTGCCATTGCAGGTTGAATTTGACTTCGCCGCTCTGGATGCGCGCCATGTCCAGCAGGTTGGCGACCATGGTGCTCATGCGCAGCGCCTCGTCGTGCAGCGCGGTGGCGGTGTCCAGCTGGGTGTCGCTCAGCGCCGGCTTCGACCCCGCCAGCGATTCGGACAGGCCGACCAGGGAGGTCAGTGGCGTGCGCAGGTCGTGCGACAGCGCCGCCAGCAGCGAGTTGCGCAGCCGCTCTGATTCCATGCTGACCAGGGCGTTCTGCGCCACTTCGATGTAGTGCACGCGCTCCAGGGCGATGGCGGCCAGCGCGGCGAAGGTGTCCAGTTGCTGGCGTTGTTCGGGGATCAGTATCCAGCGCCGCTGTTCCGGCTCGATCGCCAGCACGCCGCGCGTGCGCATCGGCGCCACCAGCGGCAGGTAGAAGATCGGGCTGGCCGGCAGGGTGTCGGTGCCCAGGCCGGCCGGCTCGGCGCGATCGAACGACCACTGGGCGATACCCTGGTCGAGCCGCGCCAGGTGGGCCAGCAGATCGGCATCGGCGCTGCCGGCGGCCGGCGCCGGCGGCTGCAGACGGCCGTCATCGTTCGGCACCAGCAGGGTGGCGCGGGCGCGGAAGGCGCGCTGGATGACGCTTTGGGTGGTGTCGAAGATCTGCTCGGTCTGCAGGGCGCCCGACAGTTCGCGGGCGAACTCGTACAGCGCGCGCGAACGGCGTTCGCGGTGCGAGGCGACGCGCGCCTGGAAGCGCAGGTCGGCAGTCAGGTGGCCGGTGATCAGGCCCACGGCCAGCATCACCACGAAGGTGATCAGGTACTGGAAATCGGTGACGGCAAAGGTGAAGCGCGGCGGCACGAAGAAGAAGTCGAAGCAGGCCACGCTGACGCAGGTGGCCATCACCGAAGGCCCGCGGCCGAAGCGCACCGCCACCAGCACCACCACCAGCAGGAACAGCATGGCGATGTTGGCC
>NZ_SPVG01000118.1 GCF_004614165.1 Duganella callida
CTCTACCGTAGCGATCGCTACGGTAGAGCCCGTGACGCAATGAAAGACCTGACCCTGACTTTGCACCTTTAATCCGTGGCGAGGCGCTTGCCGAGGCGGTACAGGTATTCCTGGCCGTCGTACAGCGACTTCACGCGGATGTGCTCATTCAGGCCGTGCGCGCCGCTGCCTTCCGGGCCATGGAACATGCCGCTGATGCCGTAGGTCCAGATACCGGCGTTGTTGAGGAAGCGGCCATCGGTGCCGCCGGTGGACATGGTCGGGATCACCGGCACGCCCGGCCACATGTCGTTGCTGATTTCTTCCACCGCCTTCATCAGCGTCGGCGTCATCGGCGGCATCGGGCCGTCGACGCCGTCGCCGATGCGGGTGATCCTGATCTTGTCGTCGGCCACCACGCGCTGCAGCGTGGCCTGCACCTCGGCGATCGGCTCTCCCGGCAGGATGCGGCAGTTGACGGTGGCGCGCGCGCGCTGCGGCAGCGCGTTGTCGGCATGGCCGGCGTCCACCTTGGTCGCCACGCAGGTGGTGCGCACGGTGGAATTGTGCACCGGGCTCACCGCGTACAGCCGGTCCAGCGCCGCCGGGTCGGGCGGGTCTTGCAGGATGGCTTTCATGTCGGCCGCCACCTGGCCTTTTTCGATCTGCGCCATGCGCTCGTAATACGCGCGCGTCACCGGCGACAGCTTGAACGGGAACGAGAACTGCCCCAGCCGCGCCAGCCCTTCGGCCAGATGGTAGATCGCATTGTCCTTGTATGGCGCCGAGCTGTGGCCGCCCGGATTGGTCACTTCCAGCTGGAAGCTCTGGTAGATCTTCTCGCCGGCCTGGATGCCGTGGCGCACCGGCTTGCCATCCTTGTCCAGCAGCCCGCCGCCGCCCTCGTTGAGCGCGATCTCGGCGTCGATCAACGGACGGTGATGCTTGACCAGGTATTCGGCACCGTCGAAGTCGGAAGGCACCAGTTCCTCATCGCAGGTCAGCGCCATGATGATGTCGCGCTTCAGCGGCAGCTTTTCCTTTTTGTACAGCAGCATGTTGTTGACGAAGGAGGCGGCCATGGCCTTGTCGTCGGACGAACCGCGCGCGTAGAACATGCCGTTTTCCTCGACCAGCTTGAACGGATCGCGTTCCCAATCCTCGCGCTTCGCTTCGACCGCGTCGATATGGGCCAGCAGCAGCAAAGGCTTCTTGCTGCCGTTGCCCTTCAGGCGCGCCACCAGGTTGCCCTTGGCCGGGCCGCCGGGCGGCACGATGATCTGCAGTTCGCTGTCCTTGAAGCCGCCGGCTTTCAGGCGCTTGGCCATCTTTTGCGCCGCCACCGTGCAGGACCCGACCGAATTGGTGGTGTTGGTTTCCACCAGTTCCTGATAAATCGCGCGCATCTGCTTCTGCACCGGCGTCAGCTCGGCGCCGTGCGCCGCTCCTGCCATCGCCCATCCCGCCACCACTACCGCCGCCGCTTTCTTCATATCGCCCCTCAGTGTCCATGGATAAGCTAACCCTATACCCCGTCTGGTGATGCTGTCAATAAAATGGATTCACGGCAAGGCGGCGCACGGTCGAGATTTTTTTATGCATACTGCTGCCAGTTCGACTCGCCAGCCAGTCCATGACTTTACATACAGAAGCAGCTGCCCTGGCACTGTGGGGCGGCCTGGAAGCCACCGTCAACCGCGTGCGCGACCGCTATTTCAGTCAGATGGAGCAGAATGGCCACGCTGACCGCATTTCCGACCTCGACCGCTTCGCCGCCCTCGGCATACAGGCGCTGCGCTATCCGGTGCTGTGGGAACTGGTGGCGCCGGACGGCCTCGCTCAGGCCGACTGGTCCTGGCCGGACGAGCGCCTGGCCGCGCTGCGCGCGCTGGGCATCACCCCGATCGCCGGCCTGGTCCACCACGGCAGCGGACCGCGCGACACCAGCCTGGTCGATCCGGGCTTTCCCGAAAAGCTGGCCGCTTACGCCGGCGCCGTGGCTGCGCGTTATCCGTGGCTGACTGACTACACCCCGGTCAACGAACCTTGCACCACCGCCCGTTTTGCCTGCCTCTATGGCCTGTGGTACCCGCACGAACAAAGCGACCGCGGCTTCGTGCGCGCGCTGCTCAACCAGTGCAAGGGAGTGGCGCTGTCGATGCAGGCCATACGCGCCGTCAACCCGCAGGCGAAGCTGGTGCAGACCGACGACCTGGGGCAAACCTGGGGCACGGCCGAAATGGCGGCCCAGGTGCGCTTCAACAACCAGCGGCGCTGGCTGCCGTGGGACCTGCTATGCGGCCGAGTCGACCGCAACCACGCGCTATGGGACTACCTGACCGCCAGCGGCGCCAGCGTGGAAGAACTGCTGTGGTTTCGCGACCATCCCTGCCCGCCCGACATCATCGGCATCAACTACTACGTGACCAGCGACCGCTGGCTCGACCACCGTCCCCACCTGTATCCGGACCAGGCGGCCGGCGCCGGCGGCTACATCGACCTGGTGGCAGCACGCGCCCTGCCACAGCCGGCGCCGGGAGTCGCGCCGCTGTTGCAGCAAGCGTGGCAACGTTATGGCCTGCCGCTGGCCGTCACCGAAGCGCACATCGACGCCCGGCGCGAAGACCAGCTGCGCTGGCTGCACGAAATCTGGCAGGCGGCGCAGCAGGCACGCCAGGATGGCGCCGACGTGCGCGCCGTCACCGTCTGGTCCCTGCTGGGCTCCTTCGACTGGAACAAACTGGTCACCGAGCGCCACGGCTATTACGAAAACGGCGCCTACGACCTGCGCTGCCCGGAGCCGCGCCCGACCGCGCTGGCCACGCTGATGCGGGAACTGGCCACCGCCCGGCCGCCATCCAACCCGGTGCTGCAGGGCCTGGGCTGGTGGCGCCGGCCGCAACGGCTGCTGTATGCGACGGGCGCGGCAACGGCGGCGCCAGACCATACACAGGCGCAGCCGGTGCTGATCGCCGGCGCCGGCGGCACCCTGGGCAGCGCCTTCGCCCGCCTGTGCGCCGAACGCCACCTGGCCTGCCGGCTGCTCCGGCGGCAGGACATGGACATCGCCGATCCGGCCTCGGTGGAAGCGGCCATCCAGCGCTACCGGCCATGGGCCATCATCAACGCCAGCGGCTATGTGCAGCCGCAGCGCGCCGAATACGACGGCAGCCGCTGCCGCCGCGACAACGCCCTCGGCCCTGCCATTCTGGCGGCCGCCTGCAGCCGCCACGCGATCCGCCTGCTCAGCTTTTCCAACGACCTGGTGTTCGACGGCAGCAAGCGCAGCCCGTACGTCGAAAGCGACCCGGTGGCGCCGCTCAACGCCTACGGCCGCAGCAAGGCCGAGGCCGAACGGCGCGTACTGGCCGTGCTGCCGCAGGCGCTGATGGTGCGCAGCAGCGCCTTCTTCGGACCGTGGGACCGGCACAACTTCATCAGCCGCGCGCTGGCGGCGCTGGCGGCCGGCCAGCCGTTCCGCGCCGCCACCGATCTGGTGGTGTCGCCCACCCACGTGCCGGACCTGGCGCATGCCTGCCTCGACCTGCTGATCGACGGCGAGAGCGGCATCTGGCACCTCAGCAATGGCGGCGCGCTCAGCTGGGCGGAACTGGCGCGACAGGCGGCCGGGCTGGCTGGCATCCCGACCGCCAGCCTGGAGCCGCGCCCGGCGGTCGAGTGCGGCCTGACCACGGCCCATCCCCACTTCAGCGCCCTCGACAGCGAGCGCGGCCGCTTGTTGCCATCCTTGCAAGACGCGCTGACCAGATATATCATGCACTCTGGACTTGGCGTTTCGAAACAGGACTGCTATAATTGCGCGCCTTGGCCTGGTAGCTCAGTTGGTAGAGCAGAGGATTGAAAATCCTTGTGTCGGTGGTTCGATTCCGCCCCGGGCCACCAAGAATGCTTGAAAGAGAACGCCAACCCATGCAGGTTGGCGTTTTTGTTTCAAAAACACAAAGTCCGTGTGTCGGTCAATTTCCGACTTCTTCCCTGCCTCCTTAACAGCCACAACAATCGAATTCCTTTTCGACTCTTCCTCGGATCGCCCCTTTTCTGGATTAGCTGTCCAGTCCCGTCTGTTCAGAAACCCGTTTTACAACCAGCTTCGGTTTCTGTTGCTGCCATTCCTTGAGGGCCTGAATCGGAGTTTTGGAGCCGATGGCTCGCTGCGGAATATGGTGGTTGTATAGCTTGAGATAATTTTTCAACGTCGTCTCCAGATCAGCCTGGCTGTCGAAGCGGGTCTGCTACAAAAGCTCATTGATGCGACCATTCAAGCGCTCGACCATGTCGTCCGTTTGCGGATGGCGCGGTGGGCCAGGCGGTGTTCGATGTCCATGCCGCGACATACCTTATCGAATACATGGCGGCCACTGGGCTTTATGTCCTTGGTCCTGAAACGGTCCGTGAACTGTGAGCCGTGTCTGTCACGATCTTGGCGATTTTGACGGGCGAAGCATCCTTGAGCCGGCGCAGGAAATCAATGCTGCTGGTGTCGCTCATGTCGTGGCAAATGTGCAGGAAGACCCAGCGCGTGGCGCGGTCGATGGCGACGAACAAATAGCGGCCATCTGCCAAATCAACCGCGTTGATGTAAATATACTGCACGTTTCTTGAGTCTTCGCAATATGCGAATAAATCATCCAATCAATTATTTGCTAAATGAGCCGTCTACGCGCCCGTCGATGTCAAACAAGGGACTTCAGATGAAACGTCACACAATCACGCTAGGTGCTTCGACTGCTTGCGGTGGCAAGGTTATCTCAGCCAGCAGCCACGGCAGCATCAACGGCGTCGCGATTGCACTCGAAGGCGATGTAATTTTCTGCCCCTCATGTAATTCAGAAGGGAAGATCCAGTGCGTCGGTCCTCGAATTCCCGAGACATGGAACGGCAAGAATGTCGCCTTGGAAAACGATTTGTGTGTCTGCGGCTGCCCTAGTCCTCCCCGGCTTGTGCCCAACCAATCTATCAGATGCCAGGTCATTGGCGAAACAGACGCCGACATGTCGCAGGCAACAGCCTCGGCAGCAGCTGAGACCGCAAACGGCACAATCATGATGTTCGACGACAGATATGTCCTGATCGACGAAGAGACTGGCGATCCACTTCCAAAAACCGAGTACGCCCTGAGGCGTGAGAACGGGGAGGTCGAATTTGGGACGACAGATTCCCAAGGGCATGCACATCTGCTAACAGCAGCGGCCCAGGCTGAATCCATTCAACTTTACGCGTGAGGGCTCATATGGCTGACACGGTGACATCGCCATCCAGGCGCGTTCTTCATCATCGCGCAACCAAACGGACTACGCCTCACGAGGACAGTGAAGCGAAAAAAGTACGAATCAAGGCAACAAAAGAACAGCGTGTGGCGGAAAACAAGGAATTCCTAAAAAACGCGAACGTTCGGGCTTTCCTAGCAGCTATCGGAGAGGCAGAAGGCGGTGGCTATGACTTTAAGTTCGGTGCAGTCAAAGGCAGGAAAAACCATCCTTGGCGATTTACTGACTTTTCGACCCACCCCGGCCCGGGAACGGGCGGCACCACAACTGCCGCTGGTGTTATCGAGAAAATTAAAGAAGGCGATATCGAGGCTGGCGTAGCTGAGGCATCGCTGCAAAGGCTGCGCTTCCAATGGGGAAAGGCAAGCCTGGCCATTACCATCAGCCCTATGTTGAGTTCGAGCATTTTGAGACAGTTTATAAATCCGAAGGGGGTACGACCAAATGAGCAAGACTGTCGTCGTCGTTGCATTGCTCCTTTCCGCTGCACTGGTCCATGCCGCACCAGCTGCGCTAAAAATTGGGGACCCCTTTATCACAGCGAGAAAGCAACTCTATGCTGCCGGATGGCGCGCAGACCCGCCAGCCCATTTGGCCTCGGGTGAACACATGGGATTGGAAAGGCAGCTTGTGGAAAATGGGTACGCCGAGGTCGATTCTTGTAGCGAAGGTTTGTCTTTCTGCATTTTCCAATACGTCAAAGGCGGCGCCTGCCTACGCCTTCAAACGCAAGGTGAGCAGATCCGTTTGATGAAAGTTGATCGCTGGTCCAGCGAATGCCGCGAACGGGGAGCGGACCAAGAAAAAAATGCGCTACCTGCCGACGTAAGGTATCTGATCCAGTGGCGCAACGACTGTGAACTCGCTGGTCAGTGCCAAAGAACCCAGCGCCTTTTGCCAAAACTAAAACGAAAATATAAGCATGATCCCGTCATCATGCAAATCCTTGAATCCTCCAATTAAGTCTTTTTGTTTCCGCTTCACGCACCTCAACCACAGCGCCTGTGCTTGCGTGAACGCTACCTGACTTCCTATCCTGAAGCATGCGCCGCCCGGCCGTGTCAGTGCCGGCGTGCGTGTCGAAACCATCAACCGGTGTCAATCACATGGAGCGGCACGATGAATACTTTGACGAATCAGGAATGGGAAGGACTGCGGACCGCGCTGCGCGGACAGCTATTGCTTGCGCACGATGAGGGTTACCACGCCGCGCGGGCCGTCTGGAACGGCATGATCGACCGCCGTCCGGCCGCGATCGTGCGCTGCGCCGGCACCGCCGACGTGCGCACCGCGCTGGCCTGGGCACGCGACCATGGCCTGCCGCTGGCCGTGCGCGGCGGCGGCCACAACATCGCCGGCAGCGCGCTGTGCGACGATGGCGTGGTGATCGATCTGTCGGCCATGAAGTCGGTGCACATCGACTCGGCGCTGCGCCGCGCCTACGTGGAAGGCGGCGCCACGCTGCACGACTTCGACCACGAGGCGCAGGCGTACGGCCTGGCCACGCCGCTGGGCATCAACTCCACCACCGGCGTCGCCGGGCTGACGCTGGGCGGCGGCTTCGGCTGGCTGAGCCGGATGCTGGGCCTGACGGCCGACAACCTGCTGGCGGCCGAGCTGATCACGGCCGACGGCCAGCACCTGCACGTCAGCGCGGGCGAGCACCCCGACCTGTTCTGGGCCATCCGCGGCGGCGGCGGCAATTTCGGCGTGATCACGCGGTTTGAATTCCAGCTGCATCCGGTCGGGCCGGAAGTCACGGCAGGACTGATGGTGTTCCCGTTCGCCGAGGCCGCCGCCGTGCTGACGCAGTACCGCGCGCTGGTGGCGGAGATGCCGGACGACTTTACCGCCTGGGCCGTTCTGCGCAAGGCGCCGCCGCTGCCCTTTTTGCCGCCCGCGGCGCACGGCCGCGAGGCGCTGGTGCTGCCGCTGTTCTCGCGCCAGCCGCCGGATGCGGTGCAGGCTACGATAGACCGCATCGCCGCTTTCGGCACGCCGCTGGGCATGCACGTCGGCGCCATGCCCTATGTCGCCTGGCAGCAAGCCTTCGATCCGCTGCTGACGCCGGGCGCGCGCAATTACTGGAAATCGCACAATTTCACCCAGCTCAGCGATGCCGCCATCGATACCGTGATCCGCTATGCCGGCACGCTGCCGACGCCGCACTGCGAGATCTTCATCGGCCTGCTGGGCGCGCGGGCCAGCCGGCCGGCGCCGGGCGACACCGCCTATCCGCACCGCGACGCGCTGTACGTGATGAACGTCCACACGCGCTGGGAAGACCCGGCCGACGATGAACGCTGCATCGCCTGGGCGCGCGAGTTCTTCGGCGCCGCCGCACCGCACGCGACCGGCGGCGTCTACGTCAATTTCCTGACGCAGGACGAAAGCGAACGCAGCGCCGACGCCTACGGGACGAATTATCCGCGCCTGGCGCAGATCAAGCGGCAATACGATCCCGCCAATCTGTTCCGCACCAACCAGAACATCCGTCCTGCCGCCTGAGCCGGGGGACGCCGCTCAATTCAGCGCGCGCGGCCACTTGGGCAGCTTGCGGTTGTCGGCCGGTTCGTGCTGGATGACCAGCGTCGCGTGCGCACGGGCGATGACGTCGTCCAGCTTGTTGCCCGAGCGCACGGTCTGGTCGTGATCGTAGTTCCAGGTCGGCACCTGTTGCCGTTCGTGGTTCTCGGTGAAGTGCCACTGATCGCCCGACAGCACGTAAGCGCCTGCTTGACGCAGATTGAGCAGCAGCGCCATGCTGCCCGGCGTATGGCCGGGGGTCTGGATGGTCTTCAGCGTGCCGTCGCCGAACAGGTCGACGTCGCCATCGACCGCCCACACGCGCTGCAGTTTGCCGCCCGCGATATGCGAGCTGAACAGGCTGCCGTCGATATAGTGCCGCGAGGCCTTGTCGCTGTCGGCAATCGCGTCGAGCTCGGCGCGCTGGATGATCAGGGTGGCGGCGGGAAAGTCGTTGACCTGGCCCGCATGGTCGAAGTGGGCATGCGACACGGCGACATACTTGATGTCGGCCGGACGCAAGCCGAGCTCGCCAATCTGCTCGACGATCGTGCGGTCCATCTTCGTGACAAAACTGCCCTCGGTGAGCGGACCGGCCAGGTATTTTTTCGGCAGGCCGGCGTCCCACAGCAGCCAGTCATCGCCATGCTTGATCAGATAGCACGACATGACGATGTCGTAAGACTGCCCCTTGTACAGCCCGGCGTCCGACATCAGCGACTTGTCGCCCAGCGTCATCTGGCCACAATCGAGCCGGTACATCTTGACGTCGGGCGCGGCAGCGTAGGATGCGCCGATGGCGGCCAGCGACAGCACAGCGGCGGCCACGGCGGATAAGATGCGTTTCATGGTTTCCTCCAGAAAAATTTACGATGGAGGAAGAATAAGGCCATGCTAAATCCGATACAATCTACCCCTCCGACAAAACACTATTGCGATTTCAGCATAGCCAACCGACACCATGCATCTGAAGGCACACCGCTATTTCGCCATGGTCGCCAGCACCGGCAGCTTTTCCGCGACGGCGCGGCACTTCCAGGTGCCCGCCTCGTCGGTCTCGCGTTTCATCGCGGCGCTCGAGGTCGACGTCGGCCAGCAACTGCTCTACCGCAACACGCGCGGCGTCACGCTCACCGATGCCGGCGAGCGCTATTACCTGCAAATCCGCACCGTGCTGGAACTGCTCGATGCCGCCAACGAAGAGATCGCCGGCAACGCCGGCAGCATTCGCGGCGTGGTGCGCATTAATGCGCCGGCAGCATTCGGCCGTCTCCATCTCGGACGGTTGGTGATCGAATTGCAATCCGCTTACCCGGCCCTGACGACCGAGCTGATACTCGATGACCGCTACATCGACCCGGTCATGGATGGCGCCGACATCGTTTTGCGTATCGGCCAGCTCGAGGACTCCGGCCTGATCGGCAGGCAAATCTGCGAGCAGCGTTATGTGCTCTGCGCCAGTCCCGCGTATTTGCAGCGGCACGGCGAGCCCGACACGCCGCAGGCGCTGCGCGGGCATGGCTGTCTGATACATAAGGGCAATGGCGGCGCCGAGCGCTGGTTTTTCCGCCATCCAGCCGAAGGCCAGGTGAACGCCGTCGATGTCACCGGTACGCTGCGCAGCAACAACAGCGAGGTGCTGTTGCAAGCGGCGCTGGCCGGCAAGGGCATCGGCTTTTTCCCGACCTGGTTGCTGCCCGCAGGCAGTATCGGCAAGGGCCAGCTGCAGCTGCTGCTGCCGGCCTGGCAGGGCGCGATGAATGCGGCGCCGAGCCAGATGTATCTGATCTCGCCCGAGAACCGGCTGCGTTCGCACAAGGTGCGCGCCGTGTGGGACTTTCTGCTGGCCGGGATCGGCGCGCCGCCGTACTGGGATCGGCTGAGCTGAATCGGTTTGTGCGCCGCACAAAACTGTGTTACACTACGTTCTGTGGTGAGGTTCTCGAGTGCCTCCCCGTTGTAGCACCACATACGTTGGTCACAGTTCGGCACCTTGCAGATAGCATCGGCCGAGCGCTCCGCACCTGGCAGATAGCCCGGGCTGGAGCCGCGATTGAAGCATTGGCATTACATTGAAACGAAGCCCGCATGTCAGCGGGCTTTTTTTTCGCTCCTCCCGATCGGCCACTCCCGGCAACCGCACAGAAAGAGTCCCTTGGCGAAAGAAGAATTAATTGAAATGAATGGCGTGGTCAATGAAGTCTTGCCCGACCAGCGCTTCCGCGTCGACCTCGACAACGGCCACAAACTGATCGCCTACGCGGCGGGCAAGATGAAGAAGAATTACATCCGCATCCTGGCCGGCGACAAGGTCACGCTGGAACTGTCCCCCTACGATCTCAACAAGGGACGCATCGTGTTCCGCCATATCGAAAAGCGCGCGCCGGGCTCGGCGCCGCCACCATTCCGCCGCCGATAACTTCGGCGCACGGCCGCTTCGTGGCCACGCTCCCCGTTCGGCTCTCCGTTCCCAACAGCCAGGGGCTGCCGCCGCCGCGCCTTGCCGCGTCGCTGCGCGTCCTCAGGACGAGCGGTCAGTGCCTGGCCGGCATCAGGTCCAGCAGGATCGCGGTCTCGGCCTTGACGGTATTGGTCAGGGTCGGCTTCAGGTCCGGCGCCCATTGCGGCGAGTGGGTGCCCGGCAGCGGCTGGCCGGCTTTCTTCGCCGCCTCCAGCCGGCCCGCATCGACCGCGCCCACGTGGATCAGCAGCGCCTTCACGCCCGGCTGCTGGCCGTAGACCGCGAAGTCTTCCGACGTCATCTTGGCCGGCATTTCCTTCACGAAGTCGGCGCCCACCGCTTGCTCCACCGCCTTGACCGCGCGCGCCATCAGCTGCGGATCGTTGTACACCGAATCCGGCCCCGGCTTGATCTCCACCAGCGGTTGCTTCGGCGCGCCGGCGGCGATCGCTTCGCCTTGCGCTTCGCGCGCGATGCTGGCCAGCACGCGCTGCCGCACTTCGGGACGGAAGGTGCGCACCGTCAGCGCCAGCTTGACCTGGTCCGGCACAATGTTGGCCTGGGTGCCGCCCTGGATGCTGCCGACCGTGATCACCACCGGATCGAGCGGGTTGTTCTCGCGCGAGACCAGCGTTTGCAGCGCCATCACCAGCCGCGCCGACATCACCACCGGGTCGCGCGTCTCGTGCGGCACGGCGCCGTGGCCGCCCTGGCCGTACATGGTGATGGTGACGGTGTCGGCCGAGGCGCGAAACGGGCCGGCATGCCACATGATGGTGCCCGAAGGCATGGTCGCATCGTCGTGCATGGACAGCGCGTAATCCGGCTTGGGGAAGCGCGTGAACAGGCCGTCCTTGATCATGGCGGCGGCGCCGGTCAGCGGTTCTTCCGACGGCTGGCCGACCAGCATCAGCGTGCCGCTCCACGCCTTGCGATTTTCCGCCAGCAGCTTGGCGGTCTCGTACCAGGCCGACATGTGCAGGTCGTGGCCGCAGGCATGGGCCACCGGCACGGTGTCGCCGGCGGCGTTTTTGGTGGTGACCTGGCTGGCGAACGACAGGCCGGTCTTTTCCAGCACCGGCAGCGCGTCCATCTCGGTGCGCAGCATGACGGTCGGGCCGGGGCCGTTGCGCAGCAGCGCCACCACGCCGGTGCCGCCGACGCCGGTGGTCACCTCGAAGCCGAGGCCGCGCGCGCGTCCGGCCAGCTTGTCGGCGGTCTCGTGCTCGTTGAAGCCCAGTTCGGGATGGGCGTGCAAGTCCTGGTAAAAGCTTTCCAGCTTGGGATAGTCGGCATTCAGCTGGGCGACGATCGGCGCCGGCAGCGCTGCGGCGATGGCGGGCAGACCGGCACTCAGGCCGGCAATCAGCAGGGTATGGCGTAAAGTTTTCATGGCTACTCGCTTCAGGGTTGAGGAAGGAATTCCCGTGACATTTTACAGGTGAATATTTCACAATGAAAATAAATATTTCTTTGGCGCACTTATTGAGATAAAATCCCATACCTTTGTATTGCCATAAATCAAGGGAACTTGTCATGGGTTTATTCTCCAACATCAAAATCGGAAAGCGCCTCGGGCTGGGCTTTTCGCTTATTCTGGCGATGACGGTGCTCATCGCCGCGGTCGGCGTCTGGCGTCTGCTGGAAGTCGGCAGCTCCACCCGCGCCATGATGGCCGCGCCGCTGACCAAGGAACGCATGATCACCGACTGGTACAGCCTGAACTTCGCGTCGATCCGCCGCACCGCCGCCATCGTCAAGAGTTCGGACCCGTCGCTGGGCGCGTATTTCAAGGACGACGCGGCCGATTCGGTCAAGAAAGCCGCCGAGCTGCTCAAAGGTATCGAACCGCTGATCGCCGAAACCGGTCCGGAACATGAACTGTTCGCGCGCATCCTGGAACAACGCAAAGCCTACAGCGCATCGCGCGACGGCGCCGTCAAGGCCAAGGCCGACGGCAATGCCGAGGAAGCGGCGCGCATCCTCGATCAGAAGTTCACCCCGGCCGCCCAGCAGTATCAGGATCTGCTGCAGCAACTGGTGGTCCTGCAGCGCAGCAGCATCGACGCCACCGCCCGCACCATCGACGGCAACACCTCCGCCAGCACGCAACTGATCATCGTGCTCAGCGCGATTGCGGTGCTGATCGGCGCCGTCCTGTCATGGCTGCTGACGCGCGGCATCGTGCGGCCGATCCGGGATGCCGTGACCGTGGCCGAAACCGTCGCCAGCGGCGACCTCACCCACGAATTCGACGGCCGCACCGGCGACGAGACCGGCGCCCTGCTGCGCGCTCTGCGCCACATGAACGACAGCCTGGTCGACATCGTCAGCCAGGTCCGCGTCGGCACCGACACCATCGCCAATGCCTCGCAGGAAATCAGCGCCGGCAACCTCGACCTCTCTTCGCGCACCGAGCAGCAGGCCGGCGCGCTCGAAGAAACCGCCGCGTCGATGGAGCAACTGACCACCACCGTGCGCCAGAACGCCGACAACGCGCGCCAGGCCAACCAGCTGGCCATCGCCGCCTCGGAAGTGGCGACCAAGGGCGGCGCCGTGGTCGGCGAAGTGGTGACCACCATGAGCGCCATCAACGATTCGTCGAAGAAGATCGTCGACATCATCACCGTGATCGACGGCATCGCTTTCCAGACCAACATCCTGGCGCTCAATGCCGCCGTGGAAGCGGCGCGCGCGGGCGAGCAAGGTCGCGGCTTCGCCGTGGTGGCCGGCGAGGTGCGCACGCTGGCCCAGCGCTCGGCCGCCGCCGCCAAGGAAATCAAGGAACTGATCACCACCTCGGTGGCCAATGTCGATGCCGGCGCGCGCCTGGTCGACACCGCCGGCGTGACCATGGAACAGGTGGTGGACAGCATCCGCCGCGTGACCGACATCATGGCCGAGATCACCAGCGCCAGCCAGGAACAGACCGGCGGCATCGAACAGGTGAACGGCGCCATCGGCCAGATGGACCAGGCCACCCAGCAGAACGCCGCGCTGGTCGAGGAAGCCGCCGCCGCGGCCGGAGCGTTGCAGGAGCAGGCCTCGCACCTGGCGCAGGCGGTCGGCGTGTTCAAGATCAACGGCGCGGCCGTGACGCGCGGCGCCGCCGTCATCAGCCGCCCCGCGCCGGCAT
>NZ_SPVG01000102.1 GCF_004614165.1 Duganella callida
GGCTCGCGCGGCTTGGCGGCGGCGGTTTCCAGGCTGAGGCCGTGGGCGGCGATCTCGGCGGCCCAGGCCGGCGGCGCGTTGCGCACCGCGACCGGGTTGAGCCGGTATTTCTTCAGCAGGCCGATCAGGCCGGGCCAGTCGACCGGCGCGCAGCCGGGCGGCAGGCCGCCGACGTCGATCACGGTCAGGTCGTCTTCAAAAAAGTCGGCGGTGCCGCCGGTCATTTCCGCCAGCGCGGCATCGAGCGCGAGGCGGTCCGGGGTGGTCAGGATGGCGGAAACGGCAACGACGGTGGAAATTTTAATTTCGATGGGCTTTTGAAACAGGCTCTTGGACATGGCGACAGTATCAGGGTTATCCACGCGCGCATGCGCAGGCTACGGCATTTTACTGTGGAAAACGGCAACTGTGGAGGACTTGCAAGCGTGCGCCGGCCCCGCGGGGCGCGGCTGTCATGCGCATTTCACATTGCTACGCTAAAGTGTGCGGCACACTTATTTATAATTAAAAAGCAAGATTTTACTCGCACACGTGAAAATCCCTCATAGGCCATGCTAGAAATCCGTCACTTACGCACCCTGAGTGCGCTGCGCTCGGCCGGCAGTCTGGTCCGCGCCGCGCAGTTGTTGAACCTGACGCAGTCGGCGCTGTCGCATCAGATCAAGTTGCTGGAAGACCGCTATGGCGGCCCGCTGTTCGAGCGCAAGTCGGTGCCGATCGGCTTCACCGCCACCGGCGCCCGCCTGCTCAAGCTGGCCGACCTGCTGTTGCCCGAAATCGAAACCGCCGAACGCGAGGTGGCGCGGCTGATGCAGGGCGACACCGGCCAGCTGCGCGTGGCGCTCGAATGTCCGACCTGTTTCGACTGGCTGATGCCGGTGATGGATGCGTTCCGCAAGCGCTGGCCGGAGGTGGAGATCGACCTGGTGCCGGATCTGCAGGGCGATCCGGCCGCATTGCTGCGCGAGGGCGCGGCCGACCTGGTGATCGGCGCCGCCTGCGGGGCGGAATTCGCCAGCTTCCCGCTGTTCCGCTATGAAACGCTGGTGGTGATGGCGCACAAGCACCGCCTGGCCGCGCTGCGGCGCCTGCAGGCCGCCGATTTCGCCGGCGAGACGCTGATCACCTATCCGCTGCCGGACGCCCGCATCGACCTGATCCGCGAAGTGCTGCGGCCGGCCGGCATCCAGGTCCAGCGCCGCAGCGCCGAACTGACGGTGGCGCTGCTGCAGCTGGTGGCCAGCCGCCGCGGCATCGCCGCGCTGCCGGCGTGGGCGGTCAAGCAGTACCTCGATTACGACTACGTCAGCGCGCGCCCGGTCGGCGAGCAGGGCCTGTGGAGCGAGCTCCACGCCGCCGTGCCCGAGGCGCAGCGACACAAGGCCTACGTCCTCGACTTCGTCAACGTGATACGCGAGCAGTGCGCCGCCTCGCTCGACGGTATCAGATTATTGTCGTGACAAAAAGTTATTCTTTGTTCAAAATGCAAGAGGCGGGATTTGATGCACATCAATGTCTGCGCTGAAACCTGCGCATACGATGGGTCCCGGCCGGTGGCGCGCGGCGCACGATCGGACGCCGCGCGTCGGTTGGCGGAGAAGGGCGTATGATATTTGTTCGCGTTGTGCTCAACGTTGTTGCTCAACTAAGCTGGCTGCGGCCGGCGTGTACTGGAGAATCAAATGGATGACGTAGTAATCGTGGCCGCCGGCCGTACCGGTGTGGGTAAATTCGGCGGCAGCCTGGCCAAGACGCCGGCGTCGGAACTGGGCGCGCATGTGATCAAGGGCCTGCTGGCCAAGAGCGGCATCGACCCCGAACAGATCAGCGAAGCGATCCTGGGCCAGGTGCTGACCGCCGGCGTCGGCCAGAACCCGGCGCGCCAGGCGGTGATCAAGGCCGGCCTGCCGAACACCATTCCCGGCTTCACCATCAACCACGTGTGCGGTTCCGGCCTGAAGGCCACCCACCTGGCGGCGCAGGCGCTGAAGGCCGGCGACGCCCAGATCATCATCGCCGGCGGCCAGGAAAACATGAGCGCGGCGCCGCACGTGCTGCCGGGCTCGCGCGACGGCTTCCGCATGGGCGAGGTCAAGATGATCGACAGCATGATCGTCGACGGCCTGTGGGATGCCTACAACCAGTACCACATGGGCATCACCGCCGAGAACGTGGCGAAGAAATACGAGATTTCGCGCGCCGAGCAGGACGAGTTCGCGCTGCAGTCGCAGCTGAAGGCCGAGGCGGCGCAGAAGGAAGGCAAGTTCAAGGACGAGATCCTGCCGCTGGAAATCGTGCAGAAGAAGGGCAGCATCGTGTTCGACAGCGACGAATACGTCAAGCCCGGTTCGACGCTGGAAGGGCTGGCCGGTCTGCGTCCGGCGTTCAGCAAGGACGGCAGCGTGACCGCCGGCAACGCCTCCGGCATCAACGACGGCGCCGCCGCGGTGATCATGACCACCGCCACCAAGGCCAAGGAACTGGGCCTGCCGGTGCTGGCCAAAATCAAGGCGTACGCGTCGTCCGGCCTGGACCCGGCGATCATGGGCATGGGCCCGGTGTCGGCCACCCGTCTGTGCCTGAAAAAGGCCGGCTGGACCCCGGACGACCTGGACCTGATGGAAATCAACGAGGCGTTTGCCGCGCAAGCGGTGGCGGTCAACAAGGAAATGGGCTGGGACACCAGCAAGATCAACGTCAACGGCGGCGCGATCGCCATCGGCCACCCGATCGGCGCCTCGGGCGCGCGCATCCTGGTCACGCTGATCTACGAAATGATACGCCGCGACGCCAAGAAGGGTCTGGCCTCGCTGTGTATCGGCGGCGGCATGGGTGTGGCACTGGCGATCGAACGCGCCTGATAATAACGATGATGAGACGACGCCGGACCGCACGCGGCCGGCGGGTTCAGCGAATACTGTACTAATTGACGAGGGGACAAAACATGGCAAGAGTTGCATTGGTTACCGGTGGCATGGGCGGTCTGGGCGAAGCGATCAGCTACAAGCTGTCCGCGCTCGGTTATTGCGTGGTCACCACCTATTCCCCGGGCAATCCCAAGGTCGAGCAGTGGCTGGCGACGACGCGCGACCAGGGCTATAACTTCCGCGCCTATGCCTGCGACGTGTCGGACTACGAGTCGGCGCAGGCGTGCATCGCCGCGATTGAAAAGGATATCGGCCCGGTGGACGTGCTGGTGAACAACGCCGGCATCACGCGCGACATGACCTTCAAGAAGATGGACAAGGTGAACTGGGACGCGGTGATGAAGACCAACCTGGATTCCGTGTTCAACATGACCAAGCCGGTGTGCGACGGCATGGTCGAGCGCGGCTGGGGCCGCATCATCAATATTTCGTCGGTGAACGGCCAGAAGGGCGCGTTCGGCCAGACCAACTATTCGGCCGCCAAGGCCGGCATGCATGGCTTCACCAAGGCGCTGGCGCTGGAAGTGGCCAAGAAGGGCGTGACGGTGAACACCATTTCGCCGGGCTACATCGGCACCAAGATGGTCCAGGAAATCCCGCAGGAAGTATTGGACAGCAAGATCATCCCGCAGATCCCGATGGGCCGTTTGGGCAAGCCGGACGAAGTGGCGGGCCTGGTGGCCTACCTGGCGTCCGATGAAGCGGCGTTCGTGACCGGCGCCAATATCGCCATCAACGGCGGCCAGCACATGTCGTAACGCCCCGGGGACAGACCACGATTTGGCAAGTTCTTGCAAAATCGTGGTCTGTCCCCTTTTTTTGTACAATCGGCTATCAGATGCTTAAAGGATAGCCATGTTCGACCCGACCTCCCAGCTGTTCCCCCCGATTACGCCGCTGCGCCACGGCCTGCTGGCGGTGGACGACCTGCACACGATTTATTGGGAGGAAGTGGGCAATCCGGACGGCATTCCGGTGATCTTCCTGCACGGCGGCCCGGGCGCCGGCCTGTCGCCGCAGCACCGCCGCTTCTTCGATCCGCAGCAGTACCGCGTGATCCTGTTCGACCAGCGCGGCGCCGGCAAGTCGCTGCCGCTGGGCGAGTGCCGCAACAACACCACCCCGCTGCTGATCGCCGACATCGAACGCCTGCGCATGATGTTCGGCATCGAGCAATGGCTGGTGTTCGGCGGTTCCTGGGGCTCGACGCTGGCGCTGGCCTACGGTCAGGCCCACCCCGAGCGCTGCCTCGGCTTCGTGCTGCGCGGTGTGTTCCTCTGCACGCAACAGGAAATCGACTGGTTCCTCGACGGCGCGCAATGGTTCCACCCCGAGGTGTACGACGACTTCGTGGCGCCGATTCCAGCGGAAGAACGCGGCAATCTGCTGCAGGCGTACGTGCGGCGCATCATGAGCGATGACCCGGCCGTGCACTGGCCGGCGGTGCGCGCGTGGAGCCGCTTCGAGGGCCGCCGCGTGTTCCTGCTGCCCCAGCCCGACGAGCCGCCGTCGGACACGCTGGACCTCGGCGTCGGCCGGCTGGAGTCGCACTACATGGCCAACCTGGGCTTCTTCAGCGACGGCCAGCTGCTGGCCAATGTGGCGCGCATCGCCCATCTGCCGGCGGTGATCGTGCAGGGCCGCTACGACGTGATCTGCCCGCCGGTGTCGGCCTGGCGGCTGCACCGCGCCTGGCCCGGCTCCGTGCTGGAGATGGTGCCGGACGCCGGTCATGGCGCGATGGAGAAGGGCATCTCGCGCGCGCTGGTCGGCGCCACCGAGCAGTTCAAGCGCCGCCGCGCGTTTGCCTGAAAAACGGCCCGCGGCCGACGCGGGCTGTTACACTATGCCTAATCGATAAGACCAACAACGCATGGCCATCATGAACTTCCAGACCGGCGATATCGGTCACATCATCCAGCTGGCGATCGCGCCGGTGTTCCTGCTTTCCGGTGTCTGTACCAACCTGATCGTGCTGACCAACCGGCTGGCGCGCATCATCGACCGCTCGCGCGTGCTGGAAGACCGGCTGGACGTGGCTTACAGCGATCCGTATCTGAACGAGCTGGATGTGCTGTACCGCCGCTCGCACCTGATCAACATGGCGATCTTCCTGTCCACCGCCTGCGGGCTGATGGTGTGCCTGATCGTCGCGTTGCTGTTCCTCGGTGACGTCACCAACATTGGCCTCGACAAGTACGTGGCCGGGATGTTCGTGGTGGCGGTGCTGTGCCTGGTCGGCAGTTTTGTCGCGCTGCTGCGCGAGATTTACATTGCGTCGGCCTTCATGCGTACGCAGCGCCACCGGCGCCGGACGCGTTAACTTTTTATGTGAGACCATCATGCACGACTACCAACGCCCGCCCACCCTGTACCGCTACGGCGTGCGCGAAGACCTGGAGCTGGCGCTGAGCCAGGGCCAGTTCATCCTGGTGCCGGCGTCCAACTGCCTGACGCTGAGCTTTTCGCAGGTGTGGGACGCCAAGCTGTTCGAGCAGTTCAACGCCGACGCCTGCCTGATCATCCACAACACCGAGGAATTCGGCGAGCGCATCCACCGCGCCGTGCAGCGCACCCTGCCCAGCTGGGCGGGCATCGACGGCGCGGTCGAATACGGCCAGCGCGCGGCGCTGGGCGCGGCCTTCACCAAGACGGCGGCCGAGGCGCATGAACAGGAATGGCAGTTCGCCTGGCGCGCGATGCAGGCCAATCTGAGCCTGAATCCGGTGGCGATCCGCGTCGGCAATCTGGAGAACTTCGCCGAGCTGCGCGCGCGCGACACCTACTTGGCTTGAGCCTTATTTGGGAATCGCCTCGACCCGCGGCTCGTCGCGGCGGTCGAGGCGCGCCAGCACGGCGCTCATCATGCGCTCGATGTCGCTGCGCACCATCTTGGTCCCGAGGATGCCGGGCACGTAAAAATTCGGCAGCATTTTGCCGTGGTAGATGATCCTGGTGCCGCCGGTTTCCGGCACCGGCACCAGTTCCCAGCGCGATTCATATTGTTTCATGTCGCCCGAGATCAGCGCGATGTCGATCGACGACATGGGCTGTTCCGTCGCCCGCACGATCAGGTGGATGGTGCGCGACATGAACAGGAAGCGCGCCACGCCGAATTGCTCGATGATGACCTCATTGCCGTTGCGGGACAGGATCTTGCACGATTCCATGTCCGGCACGAACTCCGTCATGCGTTCGTAGTTGGTCAGGATGCGCCACACCTTGGGCAGGCTGGCGGCCACCGTGCCGGTTGCGTCCACCTCGTACAGATGGCGTCCGTCCTGCTCCATGCGGTTTACCGAAACCTCCAGCTTGGGTAATTCCAGCCTGGGTGTCTGCGCCATCGCTGCGGCGGTCACACCTAACAACAAAAACAAAAGGAATCGGATCATTTGGCCAGCGTACGGGAAAGGGTGGCAGAATACAAGAGCAGCACGCACGGACTTTAGAACCCCAGGTCTAGAGAATTGGGATTAAATGCGGCCATGATGACAACAACCCCCTATCCACATCTGCTGGCCCCACTCGATCTCGGTTTCACCACCTTGCGCAACCGCGTGGTCATGGGGTCGATGCACACCGGTCTCGAAGACCGCTTCTACAACTACGGCAAACTGGCGGCATTCTATCGCGAACGCGCGCGCGGCGGCGTGGGTCTGATCGTCACCGGCGGCATTTCGCCCAACCGGTCGGGATGGCTGTTACCCTTTGGAGGTACGCTCAATTTCAAGGGCGACGTAATCAACCACCGGCGCGTGACCAGGGCCGTGCACGAGGAGGGCGGCAAGATACTGATGCAGATCCTGCATGCGGGCCGCTATGGCTATCAGCCGCTGGTGGTGTCGGCCTCGGACAAGAAATCGCCGATCTCGCCGTTCAAGCCGCGCGCGCTGAGCGAGGCCGGCATCGAGCAGACCATCCGCGATTACGCGCGCTGCGCCAGGCTGGCGCGCGAGGCCGGCTACGACGGCGTCGAGGTGATGGGCAGCGAGGGCTATCTGATCAACCAGTTCCTGTGCGCGCGCACCAATCTGCGTACCGACCGCTGGGGCGGCAGCATCGAAAACCGCATGCGGCTGCCGGTGGAAATCGTCAAGCGCATCCGCCAGGAAGTGGGGCACGACTTCATCATCATGTACCGTCACTCGCTGCTGGACCTGGTCGAAGGCGGCAATACCTGGACCGATGTGGCGGCGGTGGCCAAGGCGCTGCAACAGGCCGGCGTGTCGATCCTGAACACCGGCTACGGCTGGCACGAGGCGCGGGTGCCGACCATCGTCACCTCGGTGCCGCGCGCGGCCTTCAGCAGCCTGGCCGGGCGGCTGCGGCTGGAGGTGACGATTCCCGTGGTGGCCTCAAACCGCATCAACATGCCGGCCGAGGCGGAGGGCGTACTGCAGCGGGGCGAGGCCGACATGATCTCGATGGCACGCCCGTTCCTGGCCGATGCCTATCTGGTGCAGAAGGCGGCGCAGGGCCGGGCGGACGAGATCAACACCTGCATCGGCTGCAACCAGGCCTGCCTGGATCACACCTTTGCCAACAAGCGCGCCAGCTGCCTGGTGAATCCGCGCGCCTGCCACGAGACGGAACTGGTGTATGCGCCGGCCGCGAAACGGCGGCGCGTGGCGGTGGTGGGCGCCGGTCCGGCGGGCCTGTCGGCGGCGACGGTGGCGGCCGAGTGCGGCCACGATGTGACGCTGTACGAAGGCAGCGACAGCATCGGCGGCCAGTTCAGGATCGCCATGCAGATTCCGGGCAAGGAGGAATTTGCCGAGACCATCCGCTACTTCGGCCGGCAGATCGAACTGACCGGCGTGAAGCTGAAACTGAACACGCGCGTCACGCGCGAGCAGTTGCTGGCCGAGGGATTTGACGATGTGATTGTCGCCACCGGCATCAAGGTGCGGCGGCCGGCCATCGACGGCATCGACCATCCGAAAGTGCTGTCGTATCTGGACGTCTTGCGCGACAAGAAGCCGGTCGGCAAGCGCGTGGCCATCATCGGCGCCGGCGGCATCGGTTTCGATATGGGTGAATTCCTGCTGCATGATCCGAAGTATCCGCTGCCGCTGGCGCTGGATGTCTGGGCCAGGGAGTGGGGCGTGGGCATGAAGGTCGAGACGCCGGGCGGCCTGGTGCCGGCGGCGCAACCGCAGCCGGTGCGCCAGCTGTATCTGTTGCAGCGCAAGACCACGCGCCCGGGCGCGGGCCTGGGCAAGACGTCGGGCTGGGTGCACCGCGCGGTCCTGGCGCGCAACGGCGTGGTGATGATGGCGGGCGTGCAGTACGACCGCATCGACGATCACGGTCTGCACATCACGGTGGGCGGCGAGCAGCGCCTGCTGGCGGTCGACAACGTGGTGATCTGCGCCGGCCAGGAAAGCCTGGCGGAGCTGATGCCGTCCGAAGAGCAGACCAAGGCCAGCGCGGTACCGCGCTTCCACAAGATCGGCGGCGCCGCGCTGGCGGCGGAACTGGACGCCAAGCGCGCCATCAGGGAAGGCGCGGAAGTGGCATCCAGGCTTTGAGCGCCGGGCGCGTGTGTCGGTGGTCGGCGTCGCCTATAGCGGCTGGGCGACGTGCACCAGGCTGGTCATCGCGTCGACGTACAGGGTGTTGTCGTCGGCGTAGAGGGGCAGCAGCGGCGTGACGGCAACCTGATTCAGCTTGGTCTTGCGCAGCTGTCCGCTGGCCGGATCCTTGAATACGGCGTAGGGCACGTCCTGTATCACGTAAGGCTGGCCGTCGACGTGGCCGATGATCATCAGCACGTGGCCCGGCACCACCACCAGATCGCCCACCTGTGCCTGCGCCAGCGCCTTGACGCGTTCCGCATGGCTGTCGGCGGCGGTGAAGCCGCGGTGCCGCAGCGCCGCGCTGCTGCCTTGCTGGCCCGAGTTCGGCGGCAGGAACACGCCCATGCTGCGATACACTTCGCTGGTCAGGCCGCTGCAATCGCGTGCATCGAACTGGTGCCCCCAGCCATAGCGCTCGCCGAGGAATTTGAACGCCTGGCGAATGATGTTGGCGCGCGTCAGCGGCAGGTAGCCGGGCGCCGTGTCGGCGCTGCGCCGTATCAGCGCGCTGCTGAAGTCCAGCGTGCCGTCGGCCCTGCGCACCGGCAGGCGCACCGCCCAGGAAGCATAGCTGCTGGCGCCATTCACCGTCTGCGCCGGCGCCACGTCGGCGGCGGGCAGGCTGACGCCCATGTCGAGCTCCAGCCGCGAGACGGCCGGCGCCTCCGGTGTGAACACGGTGCGCACCTGGTCGCCGGTGATCACGCGGCCCGGCGCCTGGCCGATATAGGCAAACACCGCGTCGGCTGAACCGATGCCGATGTCGCCGGCCTGTACCCAGCCCGGTCCCTGCGCGCTGAGGACCAGCAGCCATTGGCGGTCCGCGCTTGCGTGCGCGATCAGCACCGCTTCACCGGGGAACAGCACGCCGGCCTGCAGGCTTTCGTAATCGCGCGCGTCGGCGGCGGCATACAGCGCCAATGCGGAAGGCAGCGCGCGCAGGAAGGTGCGGCGCACGCTCAGGCCATAGCGCGCGGCGGTCTTCGCCGGGATCTGCGCGACGGCCGTGTTCTGCCGCAGCGCGGGCAGCAGCGATGCCGGCAGCGGGCGGCCGGCTTCGTCGACCACCGGCTTGATCGGCGTTTGCTCCGCCTCCCTGATCCAGCCGGCCACCTGGGATTGCGTCAGCATGGCGGGGATGGATGCCAGATCGGTCAGGCCGCCACCCTTGGCGTAGACCAGCCGCCGTTGCGCGGCGGTCTGCCGCGCGTTCATCAGCACCGCGTCCGGGCTGGCGGCGCGGCGTATCCAGAATTCGGGCGACAGCATTGCGTCGCTGAAAGCCGGCACCCCGGCCGGCGAGACGGCCGGCAGGGCCACGTCGGCGGCGCGGGCGGGAACCGATGCCAGCGTGGCGGCGCTCAGGAAGGCCAGCAAAGCGGGCTTGATCATGCGTGATGGTCCTTGTCGATGTTGGACAGCACGTAGGCCGTCATGCCCTTGGCCAGTTCCTGCTCGCCCATGAAGATCTCGCCGGCGCGTTCGCTGCGCAGCAGGTCCGCTTCGGCGTCGCTGTGGGTGCGCACCACGGTCTTGATGTTGGGGTTGAGCGCGCGCGCGGTTTCGATCATGGCGCGCACGTGGAAGGTGTCCGGCGTGGCGATCACCAGCATCGCCGCGTGGGCGATATGGGCCTGGATCAGCACCGCCGGCTCGCCGGCATTGCCGGCCACTGCGTGCACACCGTCCTTGCGCAGCTGGTCGACCACTTCGCGGTTCTGCTCCGCCACCACGTAGGGTATGCCTTGCGCTTTCAATGCCGCGGCGATGCGGCGGCCCACGCGGCCGTAACCGACCAGCACCACCTGGCCGCGCAGGTGCTCGTGCGGCACCGACATCGGCAGCTCGGCCAGGGGATCGGCGGTGCGCTCGAACTTGGCCGCCAGGCCGGCGTTCTTGCTTAGCCAGCGCTCCAGCGGTTTGGTCAGCCTGAACACCACCGGATTCAGCGCGATCGAGATGATGGCGCCGGCCAGGATCAGGCTCTGGCCCTCCGCCGGCATCAGCTTCAGCGACAGGCCCAGCGCCGCCAGGATGAACGAGAATTCGCCGATCTGCGCCAGGCTGGCCGACACCATCAGCGCGGTCTTGGCCGGGTAGCGCAGCAGCAGCACCAGCAGGAAGGCCGCCACCGATTTGCCGATGACGATGATGGCCACCACCGCCAGCAGCTTGAGCGGCTGCTCGACCAGGATAGCCGGCTCGAACAGCATGCCGACCGAGACGAAGAACAGCACCGCGAAGGCGTCGCGCAGCGGCAGCGACTCTTCCGCCGCGCGGTGCGCCAGCGCCGATTCGCGCAGCACCATGCCGGCAAAGAAGGCGCCCAGCGCGAATGAGACGCCGAAGTAGTGGGTGGAGCCATAGGCGATGCCCACCGCCGCCGCGATCACGCACAGCGTGAACAGCTCGCGCGAGCCGGTGCGCGCCACCTGCCACAAGATCCACGGGAACAGCTTGCGCCCGCCGACCAGCATCAGCACGATGAAGGCGCCGACCTGGCCCAGCGTCAGGCCCAGCGTGGCCCAGAGATTGTCGCCGCCGCCGCCATGGGCGCCATGCGCGGCGTCGGGTGCGGCGCCGCCGAGCGAGCCGGCCAGCGCCGGCAGCAGCACCAGCACCAGCACGGTGACCAGATCTTCCACCACCAGCCAGCCGACCGCGATGCGGCCGTTGAAGCTGTCGAGTATCCCGCGTTCCTCCAGCGCGCGCAGCAGCACCACCGTGCTGGCCACCGACAGCGCCAGGCCGAACACCAGCCCGCCGCCCAGGCTCCAGCCCCAGAAGTGGGCCAGCGCCATGCCCATCGCCGTGGCGACGGCAATCTGCAGCACGGCGCCGGGCAGCGCCACCTTGCGCACCGCCCACAGGTCATCGAGGGAAAAATGCAGGCCGACGCCGAACATCATCAGCATCACGCCGATTTCGGCCAGCTGGCCCGCCAGCGCGGTATCAGCGACAAAGCCCGGCGTGGCCGGGCCGATCAGGATCCCCGCAGCCAGATAGCCCACTAGCGCCGGCAGTTTGAGCCGGGTGGCGATATAACCGAACAGCAGGCCGAAACCCAGTGCGGCGGCGATGGTGGTGATCAGGCTGATATTGTGGGGCATGCGTGAGGGGCTCCTTGGCGAAAAAACAGGCAAAGGCCGAGGGTAGCACACTCACGCTAAAGACCTCTTATTTGACGGCGGCCGGGGTCATGCGCATGCTGACGCCAAAGCGGTTGAAGGCGTTCATCAGCGCCACCGCCACGGTGACGTCGGCCAGTTCCTGCTCGCCCAGCACGGCCAGGGCTTTCTGGTAGTCGGCGTCCGGCACATTGCTTTGCGGGATACGGGTCACCGATTCAGCCCAGGCCAGCGCGGCGCGTTCCTTGTCGCTGAACAGCGATGGCGCTTCTTCCCATACCGGCACCAGCGCCACCTTGTCGGTGCTGACGCCGCATTTCAGCAGGTCGCGGGTGTGCATGTCGATGCAGTAGGCGCAGCCGTTGATCAGCGATACGCGCAGGTAGATCAGGTGCACCAGCTCGGCCGGCAGCGAGGAGTTGACGTATTCGTGGACGGCGCCAAAGCCTTTGTAGGCTTCAGGTGCCAGTTTGGTCCATTGGAGACGGTTGCTCATGATGATGTCCTCATTTAGTGGGTTACGATGGGATCATTGTGCGCCGACATGGATCAGCCTTGAAGGGCCATGAATGGTGATTTGAACTAGGCCATGTTCAGATCAGCTGCAGTATCCGCCGGGCCAGCTCCCTGGCCCTGGCCGATGTGTCGATGTTGGTGAATCCCAGCAGCAGGGCCGACACCGCGTGCGGCAGCGTACCGCGTTCGCTCAGCGCCAGGCCGGACATGCCATGTTCGCGCATGCGTCTGATCAGCGCACGATCGGTGTGATGCCCCTTCATGCGCAGCACCAGATGCATGCCGCCCGGCTGCGGTTCCACCTGCAGATGCGCGCCCAGCACCGACGACAGCGCATCGGCGGCGATCTGGCGCCGCTCCGCGTACAAGCGGCGCATGCGCTGGATGTGGCGGGCAAAGTGGCCCTCGTTCATGAAGTCGGCGACGATGTGCTGCATCAGCGCCGGGCCGCTGGCGGAAAAGGTGCGGGTGATGGCGTCGAAGCGCTCCACCAGCGCCGGCGGCACCACCAGGTAAGCCAGCCGTATCGCCGGGAACATCACCTTGCTGAAGGTGCCCGAGTACAGCACGCGGCCGTCGCGGTCCAGGCTTTGCAGCGCCGGCAGCGGACGGCTGACGTAGCGGTATTCGCCGTCATAATCGTCTTCGATCACCCAGGCGCCCGCCTGGCGCGCCCAGTCCAGCAGCGCCAGACGGCGCGGCAGCGACAGCGACACGCACAGCGGGCTTTGATGCGCCGGCGTCACCACCGCCGCCCGGGCCGCCCTCCCCCCAACACAGACCAATATATTGGCGTCTTTG
>NZ_SPVG01000086.1 GCF_004614165.1 Duganella callida
GCCGCGGAGGCCGTGGAGGCCGCGACCGGCGCGGCGGCGGCAAGGCCGGCGTCCGCCAGCAGCAGGGCGCCGACGCACAGGCCGGCCAGGGTCAATCCGGAAGTCTTCATGTGTAACCTTCTCCTGTCAATGTCATCGATAGGTTAACGATACCATACGATATCGCGCCGGCACATCATTTTGTTGTGCTTCGCCCGGCGCGACTTGAAAACCTTCATATCGCATGGTAACGTTAACTATCGCCAACATAAAATCGCCCCATGAGCCTTGAATCCGCCCTGCGCCAACTGGAGCGCACCCTTGCTACGCTCGGCCCGGACGCCTTCCCCGGCGACACTTCCGCAGCCCAGCACTATGCGCCGCGCCGCCTGAACGGCGCCGCGCCGGGCGCCAACGTCGGCTGGACCACGGGCTTCTGGACCGGCCAGCTGTGGCTGGGGCACACCCTCGGCGGCAGCGCGGCGATGCGCGAGGCGGCACAACGGCAGACGCAGGGCTTCATCACCCGGCTGTCGCAGGGCGTCGACCTGGAACACCACGACCTGGGTTTTCTGTACATGCTGAGCTGCGCGGCCGCGCATCACCTGACCGGCGACCGCGGCGCCTACGCCGCCACGCTGGGCGCGGCCGAACGCCTGCTGGGCCGCTTCCTGCCCGGCGCCGGCGTGATCCAGTCCTGGGGCGGCATGGATGATCCGGTGCAGCGCGGCCGCGTCATCATCGACGGCATCATGAACCTGCCGCTGCTGCACTGGGCCGCGCGCGCCAGCCGCCACCACGCCTACAGCGACGCCGCGCGCAGCCATTTGCAGCGCACGCGCGACCACCTGGTGCGGCCCAACGGCGCCACCTATCACACCTACCATTTCGATGCCGGCACCGGCGCGGCGCTCAGGCCCTCCACCCACCAGGGCCTGGCCGACGACTCCTGCTGGGCGCGCGGCCAGGCCTGGGGCATCTATGGCTTTGCCATCAACCACCGCCATTTGCCGGACATGGGACTGCTGGCGGTGGCCATGCGCCTGGCCGACTATTTCCTGGCCCAGCTGCCGCCGGACCGCATCGCGCTGTGGGATCTGAGCCTGGCGCACGACAGCGGCGAGCCGCGCGACAGCTCGGCCTGCGCCATCGCCGTGTGCGGCCTGCTGGAGATCGCCGAGCAGGCGGGACACGCCGGCCCGCGCTACCGCCAGGCGGCGGAAGAACTGCTGCAGGCGCTGACACAACACTGCGCCGGCCGCCAGCCGGACAGCGGCGGCCTGCTGCGCCACGGCGTGTACCACCGCGCCGCCAGCCTGGGCGTGGACGAATCCAACCTGTGGGGCGATTACTACTATCTGGAAGCGCTGGCGCGCCTGCAGGGCCGCTGGACGCCGGCCCGGCTCTGAATCACAGGAAGCGGCGCAGCAGCGCCTCCGGCTCGCTCTCGACCATCATCAGCTGCGCGTGCTGCGGCCGCACCAGCCCCTGTGCGGTGGCGTGGCGGATGAACGCCACCAGGTGGTCGTAATAACCGTCCACGTTCAGCACGCCGATCGGCTTGGCGTGGATGCCCAGCTGCGACCAGGTCAGCATCTCGAACAGTTCTTCCAGCGTACCCAGGCCGCCCGGCATGGCGATGAAGCCGTCCGCCAGTTCCGACATCATGGCCTTGCGCTCATGCATATCCTTGACGATGAACTGGCGCGTCAGGCCGGTGTGACCGACTTCGCGCTCCACCAGCGCGGTCGGGATCACGCCGGTCACCTCGCCGCCCAAACGCAGCACCTCGTCGGCGATGATGCCCATCAGGCCGACGTTGCCGCCGCCGTAGACCAGTGACAGATTCCGCTCCACCAGCGCCGCCGCCAGCGCGCGCGCCTGCGCGGCAAACCGCGGCGAGACGCCGGCATTGGCGCCGCAATACACACAAATCGACTTAACCACTCTGCTTTTCCTCTTCCAGTTCCTTCTGCGCCACCTGCTGGTCGAGACGCTCGGTGGCGTCGCGCACATCGCAGCAGGCGGCCTGCCGGTACAAATCCACGGCCTGCGCCATTTTCTTTTTACCTTCCAACATCAGCAGCGCCCGCGCATACTGGATGCGCGCGATCGACGAATCGGGATTCAGCGCCAGCGCCTGTTCGAACTGGCGGTAGCCCTCTTCCTTCCTGGCGCCGTAGGTCAGGCCGCCCAGCACCGCGCCGGCCTTGTCGATGATCTCCGCATGGTACACGCCCAGCGCCACGTGCGCGTCGGCGCGCTGCGGCGCCAGGGCGATGGTCTTGTCCAGGCTGTGGCGGATCTTCGCGCCCAGCCCCTGCGCCAACGCCTTCACCACCGAAATCCCGCGCGCATACTGGCCCAGCGCATACGCGTGCCAGTAGTAGCCGGCCGGATTGTCGGGCTGCTCCAGCTGCTGGCGTTCGCAGCGCTCGGCCACGCACTCGAAGGTGGCCAGCTTTTTCTTGTCGCTGGTTTCCAGGTAGTTGGCGTACATGCAGATCGCCTTGTGCGCCACGGCATAGCCGTTCACGCCCACATCGAGCCCCAGCCGCGCGGCCCGTTCGAACTCGCCGGCGTGGAAGGCGATCCAGGCCTGCACCAGCGCCGGATGGGTGGGAAACGGCTCACGGTCGCCGCCGTGCAGTTCCGGCCAGGCCGCGCGCAGGCTCTCCTGCGTGTAGCGGAAGCTCGCTTCAGGATACGGAAAAGGGGTCCACGCCATGAGGTCTCCGTTGCGGTTCTACTTCAACTTCTTCAGGTATTCTTCGGACAGCTTCTGGAACAGCAGCGCCGTCTCATTGCGCAGATAGGGGCCGATCTGCGACAGCACCTGGTAGCAGCCGCGCGCCAGCGCATCGGCCATCGACTGCTGCTCGCTGTACTTGCGCGGATTGCGCACGTATTCATACGACAGCCAGTAGGTCGCCACCACCACCATGTTGGTGGCCATCGCCTCGATCGCGGTGTCGGACGCCTCCAGCGACTTTTCGCTGCGCAGGTCTTCGCACAGCTGGCGGGCGACCTTGATCTTGTGCGCCAGGATCTGCTTGAAGTGCAGCTCCAGTTTGCGGTTGCGCGACAGCAGGTCGTTCAGGTCGCGGTAGAAAAAGCGATAGCGCCAGATCAGCTCGAACATCAGGTGCAAATACAGCCAGACGTCCTCGATGTTCGAACGGCGGCCGTTGGGCACGGTCAGGATACGTTCGATCTCGGCTTCGAACTGGACGAAGATCGAGTTGACGATGTCGTCCTTGTTGCGGAAGTGGTAGTACAGATTCCCCGGCGAGATGTTCATTTCCTCGGCGATCACGGTGGTGGTGATATTCGGTTCGCCGAATTCGTTAAACAGGCGCAGCGACAGCTCCAGGATGCGTTCGCGGGTACGGCGGGGGGCTTTTTGTAGCATGGCAGGGGAAACCTCTGTTTATTCTGGTGCAAGCATAACACCGATGCGCACGGCAGCGGAACACAAACGCGGCGGTTTGCGCGCACATGCCGGGCGGATGGCGGCAGATAGCTTACCTGGCCTTTTTGGCGGCCGCTTTTTTGGG
Organism: Duganella callida; assembly: GCF_004614165.1. Taxonomy (GTDB): domain Bacteria; phylum Pseudomonadota; class Gammaproteobacteria; order Burkholderiales; family Burkholderiaceae_D; genus Rugamonas; species Rugamonas callida. The sequence continues at coordinate 3,537 of NZ_SPVG01000086.1, forward strand.
TGCCGCTTTTTTGGCCGGCTTGCTCACCGCGGCCTTCGCCTTGGCCGGCGCGGCGGCTTTCGCGGCTTTTGCGGCGTGTCGGGGCGCGGCTTGGCCGGACAGCGCGGCCACCTGCGCGCCCAGCGCGTCGATGCGCTGCTGCAGCGCATCGATCTCCTGCCGGGTCGGCACGCCGATCGAGCTCAGCGCGCGCAGCACGCGCTCCTCGAACAGCTGCATGGAAAAGAACTTGCCCTCCTCCTCCTGCGCCTTGGCGAAGGCGGCCAGGCCGGCCTGCCAGATCTCCTGCGACGACATGCGGACCGCGTCCGCCAGCTGCTGGTCGTCGACTTTCTTCAACTTCTTAGCCATGTGCTTCCCGTGAGTTCCATTGCGCCGATAGCGTATTCTAAGCGACTCGGACTAGAGAACGGTTACTAATGCGGCAAGGCCGCGTCGGCCGGCAGCTGGGCCGGCGGCAGCCATTTCAGGAAGATTTTGCCGAAGCTGCCGTCGCGCTTGGCCTCGCGCAGCGCGTCGGCCCAGGCCTGCACGGTGGCGGCCGGCGTGCCCCGGGAAAAGGCGAAGTCCACCTCCACCTGGTCCAGGCGCAGCGCCACCTCGACATCGGCCGGCTGGTAGCCGGCCTGGCGCACGGCCTCGCGCGCCAGTTCCTCGCTGTCGAACCACAGGTCGAAACGGCCGTTCATCAGCATGCGCGCGGCGGTGGCCGAGGTATTGGTTTCATCGAGGATCCTGTAACCCTGCGCGCGCGGCAGCGAGACGAAAATGCTGCCACGGCGCGCGCCGCCGCGCAGGGTATGCAGATCGGTATGCTGGCTACGCCACCGCTCGGCTCGCCCCTTCACCGCGTACGCCACCACCTGCGAGGTGAACAGCGCACCGGCGAACTGCAAATGGCGCTCGCGCTCGGGCGTACGCACGATCGACAGCAGCAGCACGTCCGGCGCCAGCTCGGCCTGCGCGCTGGCGCGCGCCCACGGCACGATCTCGATCGGTTCATGGCGGCCCAGCCGTTGCTGCAGATGGCGCGTCAGCTCCACCGCGAAACCGTCGGCCCTGGCGCCGTGCAGAAAGCTGATCGGCTGGCTCTCCATGCCGTAAATTTTCAGCGGCCCGGCCGCCGGCGCGCTGGCGCACAGCAGCAGAAGAACACTCAGCAGACAGGATGAAAGTCGCGCTCGCATGCCACGATAGTAACCTACTTTCACTCTAGGCGGACTGCGGTTCGACCTCTCCCAAAGGCCGGACGGCGCCGAAGGTCTGCGCCTGGATGCGGAAGCCCTCGCGGATGTTTTCGCGCAGGATGGCGCCCTTCCACGGCTTGGTGTAGAAGCGGTCGATGGCGCCGTGGTTGATGGCGGCCATGATGGGCGTCAGGTCGGCGTAGGCCGACAGCATGATGCGGAAGGTGTCGGGGCACAGGTTCTTGACCCGCTCCATGAACTCGGTGCCGCTCATCTGCGGCATGCATTGGTCGCACAGGATCACCTGCACGCGGTGGCGCGCCAGCACATCGAAGCCCTCGGCCGCCGTCTGCGCGGTCAGGATGCGGTAACCGTCCTGCGCCAGGAAATCGGTCAGCACTTCCAGCATGAAGGCGTCGTCGTCGACGATCAGCAGGGTCTGCTGGTCGGCCGGACTGTCGTCGACCGGCGCCTGCAGGCGCCGGCCCTCGCGCAGCATGGCCTCGAACTCGGCCTCGGGCAGCGGCCGGCTGAAGAAATACCCCTGCATCTCGTCGCAGTTGTGACGGCGCAAATAGGCCAGTTGCGCTTCCTTCTCCACCCCCTCGGCGATCACGTTCAGCTTCAGGCTGTGCGCCATGTTGATGATGGCCAGCACGATGGCGGCGTCATCGGGGTTGCTGGTCACCTCGCGCACGAAGGCCATGTCGATCTTCAGCTTGTCGATCGGGAAGCGCTTCAGGTAGGCCAGCGAGGAATAGCCGGTGCCGAAATCGTCGATCGAGATCTGGATGCCGAGCGCCTTCAGGTTCTTCAGCACGCTGATGGTTTCCTCGGCGTTGGACATCAGCGAGCTCTCGGTCAGCTCCAGCTCCAGCAGCTCGGGCGCGATGTTGTGCTGGCGGATGGCCTTCAGCACTTCCTCCTCCAGCCCGCCGACGAAGAACTGGATGCCCGACACATTGACCGACAGGTGCACCGCGCCGACCTCGGCCTGTTGCCAGTGGGCGATCTTGCGGCAGGCTTCATGGATCACCCAGGTGCCGACCCGCACGATCAGGCCGGTTTCTTCCAGCAGCGGGATGAACAGCGCCGGCGACACCATGCCGTGGCCCGGCCGCTGCCAGCGGATCAGCACCTCGGCACCGCTGATGCGGCCGGTGTCGATGTGCACCTTGGGCTGGAAATGCAGCACGAATTCCTCGTTGTCGATGGCGCGCCGCAGGGCGTTTTCCAGGTCCAGCCGCGCCAGCGATTGCGCGTTCATCTCGGCGGTGAAGAAGCGGAAGGCATCGCGCCCGGCTTCCTTGGCGCGGTACATGGCGGTGTCGGCATACTGGATCAAGGTGTCGGCATCGGCGCTGTCGTCGGGGAACACGGCGATGCCGATGCTGGCTGTGACCGTCACCTCGTGCCCCTTGAGGTCGAACGGCCGGCGCAGCGCGTCGCGGATCTTGTCGACCACCACCACGGCGTTTTGCGCGCCTTCCGGCAGCATCAGGATGGCGGCGAACTCGTCGCCGCCGAAGCGGCCGATGGTGTCGCGCACGCGCAGGCAATCGACCAGCCGGCCCGAGAACTGGCGCAGCAGCTCGTCGCCGATGGTGTGGCCCAGCGTGTCGTTGATGTTCTTGAAGCGGTCGACGTCGAGGAACAGCACCGCCAGCGACCACTTGTGCTCCGCGGCCTGGTGCAGCGAGTGCAGCAACGAATCGTAGAACTGACTGCGGTTGGGCAGGCCGGTCAGCGTATCGAAATGGGCCAGCTTGAGCAGCCGCTGCTCGGCTTCCTTGCGCTCGGTGATGTCGCGCGCCACCGCCACCAGGATCCAGCTCGCGCCCGAGCGCAGCGTGCGGCGCTGCACTTCCACCGCCAACGGCGTGCCGTCCTTGCAGTGCAGCAGCAGCTCGGCCATGGCGCCGCTCTGATCGCCGGCCAGCAGCTTGTCGTACAGTTCTTCCAGCTTGTGCAGCTCGCCCTCCAGCGAGCGGTTGGGGCCGACCCGCAGGAATTCCTCGCGCTCGAAGCCGAGCATGCGGCAGGCGGTGGCGTTGACGTCGACAAAGCACATGCCGGCGCGGTCGACCAGGAAGATGGCGTCGGCGGTGGCGTCCATCGCCAGCCGGAAGCGGCGCAAGTCTTCGTCGAGGCGGATGCGGGCGTTCATGTCCAGCGTCAGCTGCGCATGGTTGCGCTTGATTTCCTCGTACAGCAGCAGGTTTTCGTAGGCCACCGAGACCTGCGCCGCCACCGTGGCCGCGACCCGCTCGTCGACTTCCGAAAAGCCGTCGGCGCCCAGCTTGTCGACCAGGTACAGCCAGCCGTGGGTGCGCTCGCGCGAATAGATCGGCACGCCGAGAAAGCTGTGCACCGGCGGATGGGTGGGCGGCAGGCCGACCGTGGCCGGGTCACCGTTGAGGTCGTTGATGCGGCATGGCAGCCGCTGGTCGAGCAGGCCGCGCAGCACGCCGGCGCGCGGCGTGTGGGCGATCTGGCGGATCGGCACGCCGGCGCCGCAGCTGGCGAAGTAACTGAGCTCGGTGGCGCCCGGCTCCAGCACGCCGATGCAGGCGTACTTGGACACGCAGATGTTCTGCGCCACGCGGCAGCCGATCTCGACCAGCGCGCCCGGGTCGCGCTCGGCGCAGAGTTCGATGCCGAGTTCGATCAGCGCGGTCAGGCGCAGGCTCACCGCCTGCAGGCTGGACAGCGAATGCGACAGCCGCTGCGTCATGCGCGACAAGTCGTCCGGCGTGGCCTCCTCGGCGTCGCTGGCGATCTTGCTGATGATCTGGCTGCTCGATTCCAGCTCGTCCAGGTATTCCGCCACCTTGTGCTCGATGTCGTGGAAGCGCCCCTCGGCCGGCGGTTCCGGCGCGAATGCCGGCAGCGGCTCGGCCAGGCCATCGACGCCGCCCAGGCCCAGCGCCTCGTGCACCGTCTGCAGAATCACTTCCGGGTCGGACGGCTTGGGCAGCACCCAGCGCACGCCGCACGACTGCGCCACCGCCATCGCCTCGCGCTCGCGGTAGGTGGCGGTGTAGAAGATCACCGGCACGTTGGCGGTGTCCGGGTTGTCGTGCAGGCGCGTGACGAATTCGTAGCCATCCATGTTGGGCATCAGGATGTCTGAAATCACCAGGTCCGGCTGTTCCGCCAGCACCATCTTCAAGCCTTCGGCGCCGTTCGACGCCTCCAGCAGGCGATGCCCGCCATAGCTCAGCAGGGTCATCAGGAATTCTCGGTTGAGCACGTGGTCATCCACGATCAGGATCGTGGCGGTGTCGTTTTTTTTAACCGGGGACGACATCACCCCGTGTAAAAAAGACTCGATTTGCGTGACGAAGGTGTCCGGTTCTATCGGTTTGCCGATATAGCCGTCGAACCCGGCCTCGAGCAGTTTCTCGCGGTCGCCCACCATCGCCAGCGCGGTCACCGCCAGCGCCGGAATGCTGCGCACCGCCGGGTCGGCCTTGAGCGCGGCCACCACGCCATAGCCGTCCAGCTTGGGCAGGTGCACGTCGCAGATGATGAGGTCCGGCAGTTCGCGCCGGGCGGCCGCCACGCCCGCCTCGCCGTCGCTGGCCGACAGCGGCGTGTAACCGAAGGCGCGCAGCAGATACACCATCAACTCCATGTTGGTGGCATTGTCTTCTATGATCAGGATACGTGCTGACACGTGATCTCTCCCTTTCGTGGTGCTTTAATCTTCCAATGGCAATGCCAGCGTGAACACGCTGCCGACGCCGTACTCGCTGTCAAACAAAATCTCGCCCTGCAGCAGCGTCGCCAGCTTGCGGCTCAGATGCAGCCCCAGCCCGGTGCCCTCGAACTGGCGCAGCGCGTTGGCGTCCAGCTGCGAAAACGCCTGGAACAACGCACCGCGCTGCTGCTCGCCGATGCCGATGCCGGTGTCGCTGACGCTGATGGTGGCATACGGCCGGCAATCCACCGTCGAGCGCGCCAGCCGCACCAGCACGCTGCCACTGTTGGTGAACTTGATCGCGTTGTGGACCAGGTTCATCAGAATCTGCTGCACCGCGCGGCGGTCGCTGCACACGGTCACCTCTTGCGCCGGCGGTTCGAATTCCAGCACCAGCCCCTTGCTGCGCGCCTGCGGCTTGAACGAGCTCAGCACTTCATCGATCAGCCGGCTGCAGGGCAGCCGCTCGACGTCCAGCTCGACCTTGCCCGATTCGATCCGGGTCAGATCGAGCAAATCGTTGATCAGCGACAGCAGCTGGCGCGCGCTGCTCTGCACCATGCGCAACTGACGGTTTTGTTCATCGTTGATGGGGCCGGGCAACTTCATCAGCATAGTACCCGTAAATCCGATAATCGCGTTCAACGGCGTACGCAATTCGTGCGACATGCCGGACAGGAAGCGGTCCTTGGCGGCGACCGCCTTTGCAAGTTCGACATTGTTTTCCTGCAGCGCCAGCTCGATCTGCTTGCGTTCGCTGATGTCGCGGATCGCGCTCATGATCAGCGTCCCCTCTTCCGTTTCGATCGGGCTCAGACTGATTTCGACCGGGAATTCGGCGCCGTCGTGGCGCAAGCCGTACAGATTGCGGCCACTGCCCATGGCGCGCATGCCGGGCCGCGCCACGTAGCCGCCGCGGTGGGCGATGTGGTCGCCGCGGAAGCGTTCCGGGATCAGCTGTTCGAGCAGCATGCCGCGCAGCGCATGGCGCGCATAGCCGAACATGCGCTCCGCCTGACCGTTGGCCAGCACGATGCGGCCGGCGGCGTTGACCATCACGATCGCGTCCGGCATCGATTCCAGGATGCCGTCGTAGCGCGCCTGCACCAGTTTGGCGTCGCGCAGCACCTTCAGCGCGGTGACGTCCTTCTTGCTCCATAAAATGTACTCGGCGCCGGTGGCATCGCGCACCAGCTTGCTGGAGCTGTCAATGTACACCAGCCGGCCATCCTTGGACTGGCGCATGGAATCGTAGTTGGCGGCGCCCTCGGCCACGGTGCGCGCGATGACATCGTTTTCTTCGCCGGCCAGCGCGGCCGGCACGATCAATTCACTGAGCAGCCGGCCGACCGCTTCCGCGCTGCTGTAGCCGAACACCGCCTGCGCGCCGTTGGACCAGCACACCACCTCGCCGTCCAGCCGGGTCAGCACGACCGCGTCGGGGCTCTCGTTCAGGATCAGGGTGCCGAAATCGATGGTCATCGCCTCGCCTTGTTTGCACGCTTACAGGACTAACCATACAGCAACGATGAATGAAAGATATTCACACAAAATCACGCGTGCGCCACCGCTTCGATCTCGCGCAGCGCACAATCCAGGATTTCGGGATGGCGCCCCAGCGCCACGTGGCCTATGGCGCCAAACACCAGGTTGCGCGCGCCGGGCAGCGCGCTGGAATCCTGCGGCGCGATGATGTTGTCATGGACAGAATAGATGGAGCTGAACAGCGTGCGTTGCGTATTTGCCTCAGACGCCGCCAGCGCGCCCAGCCAGTCGCTGCCGCGCCGCATCTGCGCGGCGTTGCTGCCGGGGCCGAGGCTGGCCAGCGCCGTGCCGTGATGCGGCGTGCCGAGCGTGATGACGCGGGCGATGTGCGCGCGGCCGTAGCGGCGCAGGTAGGCGCGCGCCACCAGCCCGCCCATGCTGTGGCCGAGGATGATCACTTGCGCGCTGCCAGTCGCCGCGCGCAGGCGTTGCACCGCCGCCTGCACCTGCGGCGCGTAATCGTCGATCGAGGCGCCCGGCGGTTCGAGGTCGATGCCGTAATGGCTGATGCCGGCCCGGCACAACAGCTTGCTCATCGGTAGCCAATAGCCGCTGTTGCAGGCGTAGCCGTGGATCAGCAGCACCGGCAGGCCGCGCGCCGCCGGCAGCAGCCGCAGGCCGACCGGGCGCAGCATATACCAGGACGAGGCCAGCATCGAGGAACCGAACTCATGCCAGAACAGGCGCGCGGCGCGCAGCGCGGTGAGCGCATGGTCGGGCGGCGTGACGCTGCCGGCGCGCCAGCTCAGGTAAAAGTTGTTGGCCGAGATCAGCAGCCGCACGGCCAGCACGGCCAGCAGGCCGCAGACCAGGCACAGCGCCGCCATGGCCGGCGCGCCCAGCCCGGCGCGCCAGGCGGGGCGCCACCAGAGATACAAGCCGCCCGCCAGCAGTCCGGCGCAGGCCGCCTGCAGCACCAGCAGCAGTAGCAACAGTCGTTTGATCATGCCCGCATGATATGTCATTCGGGCGCAGGCGGGAATGGCGCAGGCTCAGGTCCGGGTCGGGCGCGTGGCCGGCCGGCCGCTGAGCTGCTCCGACAGCGCGCTGGCCATGCGCGCGACGATGCCATAGATCGACAGCTGCGGATTGGCGCCGATCGAGGTCGGGAACAACGAGCCGTCATGCACCGACAGGTTGCCGACGCCATGATAGCGGCCGCCGGCACTGGTCACGCCGCGCCGCGGATCGTCCGACATGCCGCAGCCGCCCATCACGTGCGCCGAGGCCAGCCGCGTCTGCAGCAGTTTCATCGGCAGCGCCGCGATCGCGGCCCTGGCCTGCCGCCAGCTGGTGTACGGTGTGGCCTGCTCATGCACCGGCATCACGCTGTGCGCGCCGGCGGCGAACTGGATCTCGGCCATGGTCAGCAGCGCGCGCCGGGCGCCATCCCAGATCGCATCGCCGAGCGGGTAATCGAGCACCGGCGCGCCATCGACCAGCGTCACGCTGCCGCCGGCGGCGGCCTCGTTGAAGCCGTCGCGCAGCAGCGCCACCAGCACGTGCGCGTGCGGGAACTGCCGCATCACCGCCGCATGCTGGGCGCCGAAACCGGCCATGGTGGAAGCGAACAGCAGCGGATGCAGCGGCGGCACCTCCAGCTTGTAGCCCAGCGGTCCGTCGATGCGCTCGGTGTGCAGGAAGTGGTCGGAATACACGGTCTGCGGCGCGCCCGCGTAGGCGTCGACGCGTTGCGCGCACAGCGCCAGCGAGGCCACCGACGGATGCAGAAAGGTGCGCTTGCCGAGCAGGCCGTGCGGATCGGGCGCGTCCGAGCGCAGCAGCAGCGCCGGCGTGTTGATGGCGCCGCCGGCGAGCACGAAATGGCGCGCGCGCAGCGTGACGCGGCGGCCGCTGGCCGTCAGCCCGTCGGCCGCCAGCGCCACGCACTCGATGCGGCTGACCTGGCCGTCGCGGATCACCAGTTTTTCCGCGCGCACGTGGGTGAGCAGGCTGGCGCCCAGCTGCAGCGCCGACGGGATGGTGGTGACCAGCATCGACTGCTTGGCATTGGTCGGACAGCCCATGCCGCAATAACCGAGATTCCAGCAGCCGTTGACGTTGCGCCGTATCAGCCCGGTCGGAATGCCGAGCTTTGCCGCGCCGCGGCGCAGCAGGTCGTTGTTCTCGTTGGGCGGCGTCGGCCAGTCGATGATGCTGAGCCGTTCTTCCATCATGGCGAACCACGGCGCCAGCGCCTCCGGCGTGTAGTCGTCGAGGCCGAACTTGTGCTGCCAGTGGCGCAGCGTGATCTCGGGCGTGCGGAAGCTGCTGGTCCAGTTGACGGTGGTGCTGCCGCCCACCGTGCGGCCCTGCAGGATGGTGATGCCCTTGTCGCGCGTCTTGCGCGCGGCCGACTCCTGGTACAGCGACGGATAGGCCTCGGCCTCGCGCATCTTGAAGTCTTTGGACGAGCGCAGCGCGCCCTCTTCCACGATCACCACCTTGAGGCCGGACAGCGCCAGGATCTCGGCGCTGACGCCGCCGCCGGCGCCGCTGCCGACGATCACCACGTCGGCCTCCACCTCGCGGTCCTGCGTCAGCTGCGCGCAATCGGTGACCTGCCAGCCGGACGCCAGCCCGGCCTGGATCGGATCGGGAATCATGCTCATGCGGCCAGCTCCGGCAGCGGTCCGGGATAGCCGATCGCGGCCCACGCGGACGGATCGGCATACCAGGCGCCGATGATCAGGTCATGCAGCGCGTGATAGGCCACCTGCAGCGTCTGCAGGCTGTGGGTGCGCCAGTTCTGCAGGAAGGCCGCCACCTGTTGCGGATCGGCGTGCTCCCAGCTGCCGGCCACGCCGGCCAGCAGGCGCCGCGCCGGTCCCAGCGCCAGCAGGCCGAACAGATCCTGCACCTCCTTCTGCAGCGCCAGCGGCAGGCGCTGGATGGTGGCGCGCACGCGGTCGCGCGCGGCCGCCAGCGC
>NZ_SPVG01000035.1 GCF_004614165.1 Duganella callida
GTGCTGTGCCAGCCCGCCTGCCTGCTGCTGCGGCGCGCGCACCTGGGCGCGGCCTTCGGCGACTATCAGGGCAAGCGCTACCGTGGCCTGGCCGGCGTCGCCACCGCGCTGGCCGTGCTGGCCGAACACCAGTGCGCCTACCTGCCGGCCGCGCTGTGCAGCGGCGCCGCGCCACGCCAGAGCCAGCCGGCCGACGCCATCGACCTGGCGCTGGAGCGCCTGCACCTGTTGTACGAACCCCACACGCGGCTGCACTTCCTGCCCGACACTGAGCGCTACAAGGCGCTGCTGGCCGGGCGCCTGAACGCGCTGGCGCGGCTGGTCGGCGAACGCTACGCCCACGTGGCCGCCGGCGACCAGCTGCACATCGCCGCCGTCCAGCAGGCACTGCGCGAAGGCTATGCTTTGTTGCTGGCGCCGCCGCCCTGATCGCCATGCCGCGGCAGGAACGAACGCGCTATAATCGGCTCGCCCGTTTCGATGGCGCAACTGTGAGCAAGTACGACTTTTACCACGGACCGGAGCCATGACCACGCCCCTGTTTTTCTGCATCACCCACAAAGAGCCGGAGTGGCCGCTGCCGGACTTCCTGACCATCGTCGGCAGCGGCGGCTACGTGCCGCCACAGGGCCTGGCGATGAGCCAGCTGGCGCCCGACCTGGCCTTCCAGAACGAGCACCTGGGCGAATTCGCCGCCATGTTCGGCCTGCGCCGCCTGCTGGCCGACGCGCCGCAGGACCGCCTGTTCGGCATCTGTCACTACCGCCGCTTCGCGCTGACCCAGCCGCTGGGCGAGATGCGCGGCTTTAACAGCTATGCCCATCCGAGCCTGCTGGCGCGCGCGCGGCCCGAGCACTTCTTCGGCGACAGCACCCGGATCATCGTACCGTCCAAGGTCACCTTCGCCGGCAGCGTGCTGCGCCAGTATGCCGCCGTGGCCGAAGCGCGCGACATCCTGATGTACTTCGGCTGCGCCGTCGATGCCGGTGTGGTCGATCAGAACGACGTCGCCGATTTCCTCAGCCAGAACGCCTTCATGCCGGCCTGCACCGCCGCCTACATTCCGGTCGGCTGGTTCTGCGACATGATCGACCGCGTGGAGGCGGCAACGAAACAATTCATGAACACCGTGCACATCGAGCGCGAAGGCAACCAGAAACGCAACGCCGGCTTTGCCGCCGAGCGGTTTTATTCGATGCTGCTGCAACAGCACCTGGACCAGTACGGCTGGGATCGCGTCATCATGACGCCGATGACCATGCTGATGGAAGACGGCGCACGCAATTAAAGGAACCCGCATGAAAGCAGTGATACTGGCCGGCGGCCTGGGCAGCCGAATCAGCGAAGAAACCACCCTCAAGCCGAAGCCGATGGTGGAGATCGGCGGCAAGCCGGTGCTGTGGCACATCATGAAGATCTATTCGCACTACGGCATCAACGACTTCGTGATCTGCTGCGGCTACAAGGGCTACGTGATCAAGGAGTACTTCGCCAACTACTTCCTGCACATGTCGGACATCACCTTCGACATGCGCAACAACGAGATGAAAGTGCACCAGCAGTACGCCGAGCCGTGGAAGGTGACGCTGGTCGATACCGGCGAAGACTCGATGACCGGCGGCCGCCTGCGCCGCGTCAAGGATTACGTCAAGGACGAGGAAGACTTCTGCTTCACCTACGGCGACGGCGTCGGCGACGTCGACATCGCCAAGGTGATCGAATTTCACCGCGCGGCCGGCGTCGACGCCACGCTGACCGCCACCTATCCGCCCGGCCGCTTCGGCGCGCTGGACATCCAGAACGGCCGCGTCGGCTCGTTCAAGGAAAAGCCGAAAGGCGACGGCGGCATGATCAACGGCGGCTTCTTCGTGCTGAAACCGAAGGTGATCGACCTGATCGCGGGCGACGACACCACCTGGGAGCGCGAGCCGCTGGAAATGCTGTCCACCAGCGGCCAGCTGGCGGCGTATCAGCACGACGGCTTCTGGCAGCCGATGGACACGCTGCGCGACAAAACCTATCTCGAATCATTGTGGCAATCCGGCCAGGCGCCGTGGAAGGTATGGGACTGATGTTTGGACAAATTTATGCCGGCAAGCGCGTGCTGGTCACCGGCCATACCGGCTTCAAGGGATCTTGGCTGACCACCTGGCTGCTGAAACTGGGCGCCACCGTGGCGGGCCTGTCGGACTGCATTCCGACCGAGCCGTCGATGTTCGACAAGACCGGCCTGGCCGGCAACATCGAACACCATCTGGGCGACGTGCGCGACCTGGCCACCGTGCGCCAGCTGATCGAGGACTTCGAGCCGCACTTTGTGTTCCACCTGGCGGCGCAGGCCATCGTCTCGACCTCGTACAGCGACCCGCTGGGCACCATCAGCACCAACGTGATGGGCACCGCCAACGTGCTGGAAGCGCTGCGGCAGGTGAACCCGGACTGCGTGGCGGTGATGATCACCTCCGACAAGTGCTACGAGAACGTCGAATGGGTGTGGGGCTACAAGGAAACCGACCACCTGGGCGGCCGCGATATCTACAGCGGCTCCAAGGGCGCGGCGGAAGTCGTCATCCATTCGTATGTCGAATCCTTCTTCCGCTCGGAGAACTGCAAGGTGCGCGTGGCCACCGGCCGCGCCGGCAACGTGATCGGCGGCGGCGACTGGGCGCGCGACCGCATCGTGGTCGATTGCATGCGCGGCTGGTCGGAAGGCCGTCCGGTCGAAATCCGCAGCCCGTCGGCGACGCGGCCGTGGCAGCACGTGCTGGAGCCGCTGAGCGGCTATCTGACGCTGGGCGCGGCGCTGGCGCATGATCCCAGGCTGCACGGCGAATCGTTCAACTTCGGCCCGCGCGCGGAGCAGAACCGCACCGTGCTCGACCTCCTCGGCGATTTGAGCAAGGCGTGGCATTTCAAGTCGCTGGACGATGCTTACCGCGTCACCGCCAACATCCCCTTCCATGAAGCGGGCCTGCTGAAGCTGAACTGCGACAAGGCGCTGTTCCACCTGAAGTGGGAAGCCAACCTGCAGTACAGCGAGCTGGTGGACTTTGTCAGCGACTGGTACTACAAGTATTACCGCGAGTCGGCCGACATGTACGCGCTGACCCAGACCCAGATCGGCGCCTACGAAGAGCGCGCCCGCCAGCGGGGGCTGGTATGGACGCGCTGACGCCGCCGTTCCTGACGCCGCTGCGCCGCATCGCCCATCCGCTGGGCGATATCCAGCATGGCATGAAGGCGGTGGACGAGGGCTTTGCCGGCTTTGGCGAAGCGTATTTCACACGCATCCATCCGGGCGCGGTGAAAGGCTGGAAGAAGCATACGCGCATGCAGCTGAACCTGGTGGTGCCGTGCGGCGCGGTGCGCTTCTACGTGCGCGGCGACGACGGCCAGGCGTTTTCCTTCCTGCTCGGCGACGAGCCGGGCGCGGTGCCGGGCACGCAGTATGCGCGGCTGACGGTGCCGCCGGGATGGTGGGTGGCGTTCGAGGGCGTCGGCCAGCAGCTGAACCAGGTGCTGAACCTGGCCAGCATCGGGCATGATCCGCAGGAGGCCATCAACCTGGACCTGACGACTTTCCCGCTGGAGCCGCAGCCGTGAAGCTGCTGCTGACCGGCGCCGGCGGCCTGCTCGGCAGCGCCGTCATCGAAGCGGCCGCCGCGCGCGGCGACGCATGCCATCCATTGGCCCGCCCCGCGCTGGATGGTGGCGCCTCGGCCGCCGCGCAACTGGCGCAGCGGATGCTGGGCCATGATCTGCTGCTGCACGCCGCCGCCAACACCAATGTCGAACAGTGCGAGACCGATCCGGATGCCTGCTACCGCGATAACTTGCTGTTGACCGAACTGCTGGCGCAAGCGGCCGCGCTGGCCGGCGTGCGCATGCTGTTCGTCTCCAGCACCGGCTTGTACGGCAGCGCCTCCGACGCTCCCTACCGCGAATACGACGCCGTCGCGCCGACCACGCACCATCACCGCGGCAAGCTGCTGGCCGAACAGGCCGTGCTGGCCGCCGCGCCCCATAACCTGGTGGTGCGCACCGGCTGGCTGTTCGGCGGCGCGCCGGCGACGCCCAAGAACTTCGTCGCCCGCCGCATCGACGAGGCGCGCAAGGCGCTGGCCGAAGGGCGCCACCTGGAATCGAATGCCGAGCAGCGCGGCGTGCCGTGCTGGAACCGCGACATCGCCATGCGCATGCTGGACCTGGCGGCGGCCGGCGTCACCGGCGTGGTCAACTGCGTCAACAGCGGCAACGCCTCGCGCTACGAATACGTCGCGGCCATCGTCAAGGCGGCCGGCATCGCCATCGAAGTCCAGCCTTCGACGGCGGCGGGCTTCAACCGCAAGGCCAGGGTCTCCAACAACGAGATGGCCGACAACTGGAAAATGCGCGCCCTGGGCTGGCCCGAAATGCCGGACTGGCGCGCCAGCCTGCAAACCTATCTCTGCACCGAGCTGGCAGACTACTGAGACTCCATCATGATAGAAGAACTGGATGTGGTGATCCTGGGCGGCGGCGTCGCCGGCCTGGGCGCCGCACTGAAAGCCCGCGAGAGCGGCCGGCGCGCCGTCATCTTCGAAGCGCGCGGCTCCGCCGGCGGCCTGCTCGACAACTTCAGCATCGACGGCTTCCGCTTCGACCACGCGGTGCACCTGAGCTTCGCCAGCGAGGAAAAGGTGCGCGCCATCTTCGACCGCACGCCCTACATCACCCATCCATCGGACTCGTATTGCTTCGACCAGGATCGCTGGCTCAAGCACCCGGTGCAGAACAACCTGGCGCCACTGGACGCCGGCGACAAGGTGACGCTGATCAAATCCTTCCTGGCCCGTCCCTCGGAACTGGCCGGCGACGATTACGAAAGCTGGCTGCGCCACCAGTACGGCGACGCCATCGCCGGGCGTTATCCGATCCGCTACACGCAGAAATACTGGGCCACGCCGGCCAGCGCCCTGTCCACCACCTGGATAGGCCAGCGCATGCGCCGCGCCGAGCTCGACGAGATCCTGTACGGCGCCATGACCACCGAAACGCCGAACACCTACTACACCAAGGAGATGCGCTATCCGCGGCAGGGCGGCTACAAGGCTTTCATCGCGCCGCTGATCGCCGACAGCGAGATCCGCCTCGACCACCGCGCCAGCGCCATCGACACGGCGCGGCGCACCGTCACCTTCGCCAACGGCGCCGTGGTGCGCTACCGGCAGCTGGTCAGCACCCTGCCGCTTCCCGTTCTGGCGCGCATCAGCACCGATGCACCGTTGGACGTGCGACAAGCGGCCGGGCAGCTCAAGGCCACCGCCATCGATCTGGTCTCGGTCGGCTTCAGCAAGGCCATCATCAAGGACCTGTGGTTCTACATCTATGATGAGGACATCCTGGCCAGCCGCGCCTATTCACCGTCGGTGAAATCGCCGGACAACGCGCCCGCGGGCTGCAGCTCGCTGCAGTTCGAAATCTACAGCCGCGGCGAGCAGTCGCAATACACGAAAGAGGAAGTGATCGCCAACACGCGCGCGGCGCTGGTCAAGATGGGCATCGGCCAGCCGGAAGACGTGCTGTTCGTCGATCACCGCGTGCTGCCGTTCGGGAATGTGATTTTCGACCTGGGCATGGAAGCCAGGCGCCAGACCGTGCTGGACTGGGCCGCCGCCACCGGCATCGCCAGCTGCGGCCGTTTCGGCGCGTGGGACTATCTGTGGTCCAACCAGAGCCTGCTCAGCGGCTACAACGCGCTATGAACGCGCTGTAGGCGCCATCAAGGTTCGCGGATCGATTCGTCGAGCGCGCGGGTCAGCGGGAAGATCAGGTAGGACATCACGGTGCGGTGGCCGACCACGATTTCCGCCGTCACCGTCATGCCCGGCAGCAGGCGCGCGTCGCCGGGCAGCTTGCGCAGCTTGCCGCTGTAGGCGATGCGGCTCAGGTAATACTGATCCTGCCCGCCGCCATTCTTGTCGGCGGTGTCGCGCTTGAACGAGTCCTGGCTGATGAAACGCACCTTCCCGTCCAGCATGCCATGCTCCTGGAAGCTGTAGGCATCCACCTTCAGGTGCGCCAGCGCGCCGGTCTTGATGTAGCCGACGTCCAGCGAATCGATCTGCACTTCCGCTTCCAGCTCGGCGCCCAGCGGCACCAGCGTGAACAGCGGTTCCGCTTCGCGCACGATGGAACCGATCGACAGCTTGCCGATCTCCAGCACCACGCCGTCGGACGGCGCCACCATCTGCACCATCTTGCTGCGCTTGTCGGCCTTGACCAGTTGCTCGTTGATGCTGCTGCGCTCGCGGCTGGCACTGAGCAAATCTTCCATCGACTTCTGGCGCCAGCTCTTTTCGAACGCGGCGCGCTCCGCCTCGGCCGAGGCCAGCTCGCGCTTCATCTCGGTGGCCTTGTTACGCTGCAGGTCCATGTCGCGTTCGACTTCCAGACGGCGGTCGCGCGCTTCCAGCAGATGCATCTTGGCGCCGAACTGCTCGGCCATCAGCTGCTCCTGCATCGCTTCCACCTCGCGCAGCGACTTCACGCGCTGGGCCAGGATCTGCTGGTCGTGCTGGTTGGTTTCCAGGCCGGCTTTCAGGCGCGCGATGTTCTCTTCCATCTTGGCCTTCTGCGCCGCGTAATTGGCCTTGCGTTCGCTCGACAGCTGCGCCTGCAACTGGGCGTCGGCGCTGCTGCCGCTTTGCGGATTGGCGCCGGCCGCGCCGCTCAATTCGGCGCGCAGGCCGGCGGCCTGGGTATCCAGCGACTCCAGGCGGGTCCGCAGTTCGGTCTCGTCAGCCGCGGTGAAGGTCGGGTCCAGCGTGGCCAGCACCTGCCCCTTCTTGACGATCTGGCCGACGCGCACGTCGATGCTCTTGATGATGGAAGTGTCGAGCGGCTGCACCACGATGTTCGGCAACGGGTTGACCAGCTTGCCGTGGGCGATCACGATCTTCTCCACCGGCGACACCGAGGCCCACACGATGAACACGACGAACGCCAGCAGCAGCAGGTGCAGCACCAGCCGCACCGAACGCGGCAGCGGGCCGCGCTCGATGGCATCGGCGTCCGGCAGGAACTCGATCTCGGTCTCGTCCTTTTTGCCGCGCTTGAAGTTTAAAGGTGACTTGTTTGCTGGTTCCATAAGTGCTGGTAAGTTTCGCTACGGGTGAGCAGTTCTTCATGGCGGCCGGCGTCGACCAGCGAGCCCTGGTGCATGACCATGATCTTGTCGGCGTCGACCAGGGTGGACAAACGGTGCGAAATCATCACCACCGTGCGGCCCACCGCGATCTTCGACAGGTTGTTGATGAAGATCGCTTCCGACTCCGGGTCCAGCGCCGACGCCGCCTCGTCCAGCACCAGGATGCGCGGCCGCGCCACCAGGGTGCGCGCGATCGACAGGCGCTGCTTCTGGCCGCCGGACAGGTTGGCGGCGTTTTCTTCCAGCACCGTGTCATAGCCCTGCGGCAGACGCTCGATGAATTCGTCGGCGCCGGCGGCCTGCGCCGCGGCCACCAGTTCTTCGAAGGTGGCGTCCGGCTTGGTCACGGCCAGGTTGTCGCGCACCGTGCCGCGGAACAGGAAGTTCTCCTGCAGCACCACGCCGATCTGGCGGCGCAGATGCGACAGCTCGATCTCGCGCGCATCGATGCCGTCGAAGCGGATGATGCCCTCCTGCACCGGATACAGGCCCTGGATCAGCTTGGTCAGGGTGGTCTTGCCGGAGCCGGAACGGCCGACGATGCCGACCACCGTGCCCTGCTCGATGGTGAAGCTGGCCTTGTTCAGCGCCATGTTCTGCGCGCCCGGATAGCGGAACACCACGTTGTCGAACTTGATCTCGCCTTCCAGGGTCGGGCGCATGCCGTTGGCGCCGGCGCGGCCTTCCGGCGCGCGGTTCATCACCTCGCCCAGCATGCGCACCGACAGCGCGGTTTCCTGGTACTCGTTGACCAGGCCGACGATGGAGATCAGCGGCTGGGTCACGCGGCCGGACAGCATCTGGAACGCGATCAGCGCGCCGACCGTCAGCGTGCCGTTGAACACCTGCGAGGCGCCGACGATGATGATGGTGACCGGCAGCAGCTTGCCGAGGAAGTCGGTGACCGAGTTGCCGGCGATGGAAATCTGGCCGACACGGAAGTGCATGGTGATCGCCTCGGCCGAGCGCTGGTCCCACACGCGGCGCTGCGACGGTTCGATCGCCAGCGCCTTGACGGTGCGCATGCCGTGGATGGTTTCCACCAGCATGCCCTGGCGCTGGCCCTCGGCCGAGTACAGCTGGTTCAGACGGCGCTGGAAGGTCGGCACCATGGCCATCACGATGCCGCCGATCATGCTGGCAAACAGCAGCACGACCAGGGTCAGCGGGAAGGAATAACTGAACAGAATCGGAATGAACACCACCAGCGAGATCAGGTCCAGGCCGGTCATGAACAGCCGGCCGGTGAGGAAGCTGCGGATTTTTTCCAGCTGCTGCATGTGGCGCGTGACCACGCCGGCGCTGGTGGTCTCGAAGAAATCGATGGGCAGCGACAGCAGGTGCGCGAACACGCGCCGCGTCAGGCGCATGTCGATCTTGTTGGACGCGGCCAGGGTCAGCGTCTGGCGCAGGAAGCCGAAGGTCGAGTCGAACACCAGCGCCATCACGATGCCCACGCCCAGCACCTGCAGCGTGGTCACGCTCTGGTGGGTCAGCACCTTGTCGATCACCAGCTGGAAGAAGATCGGCGAAGCCAGCGCCAGCAGCTGCATGGCGATGGCGGCGATGAAGATGTCGCGGAAGGCGGCCTTCTGCTTGAGGATCTCGGGAATGAACCAGCGCAGGCCAAACGGCTGGTTGGGATCGGTCAGGCGGTGCTGGCGTTTGACGAACACCACCTCGCCCTGCCAGCGCTGCTGGAAGTCGCTGCGCTTGACCATCATCACGCTGGCGTTGGCCAAGGTCGGGTTCAGCACAGCCACCTGGTCTTCGCCGCCGAGCTCGCCCTGCTTGACGCCGACCACGATCACGTAATTGCCTTCCGCCAGTTTGGCCATCAGCGGGAACACGCCGCCCTGCGCCATCAGGCGCGACCAGCTCAGGTTGTCGGCTTTGGCCTTGAGGCCGATATCGGAGGCGATGCGCAACAGCATGCCGGTGTTGGGTTCCTCCTGGCGCAGCGCGTTTTCGTCGATCAGGCGCTCAGGATTAATCTGCAGACCGTGGTGCTGGGCGATGGCCGTCAGGCATTGGATCGCAGTGTGGGGGAATTTATCTTGCATAGGCCTTAAGGATAAAAGCTTGCGTAGGCGCACTATCGTGCCAGCCTGAGGATTCTAACTCAGGCGGATATTTGCTGTGGCATTTTGTGTTGCAGAAACACCGTCGCTTTCAGACCGCTATTCGGCGCTTAAAAAAAAACGGCAAGACCCGCAGGTCTTGCCGTCTTACTGCTTAGCAGCTGATCTTACTTGGCAGCCAGGAAGCCCTGGTTGTGGTTGCCGCCTTGCAGCGCTTTCAGACGCTGGCTTTCCTCGGTCGACACCTGGTGGCTCGACGCGGTCAGCTTGTTGTCGTAGCTGCCGATCGCGCTGGCCAGGGCCGCCACTGCGCTGTTGTTGGCAGTCGGCATTTCCAGCTTGGTCGCGTTTTCAGCGGCCGAGGCAGCTGCGCTGTTGTAGCTCGACATGGCGTTCGACAGGTTGCTGACCGAGCTGCTGACGCTGCTCGTGCTGCCCATCGCGAACCAGACGTCGGCCGCGGTGTGGCTGGCGCCGTCGGCGGTCTCGAAGGTCGAGGTGATACCGACGATGTTGCCGTTGTTGGCCGACACGTTCTGCTTGGCGTCCAGGTTCAGCTTGGTGATGCCCAGGTCTTTCATCGACTTCAGCTCGTCCGCCTGGCTGATGCCGTCGGCATTGCCGTCGACCCAGACACGCAGATCCGCAAAGGCGCTGTCCTTGGCATCGACCACGCCGTCGCCGTTGGTGTCCAGCTCGGCCAGTGCTTCGTAGCCGGTCTTGGCTTTCTGACCGTTGGCCAGCGTGGTACCCGAACCGAACAGCTCGCTACCGTTGTTGATCTTGCCGTCGTGGTTGCGGTCCAGGACCAGCAGACCGTCGCCGCCGCCAACCCAGCCGGTGCTGGTCTTGTTGCCGTTATCCAGCACGTCGAACTGCACGCCGGCCGACTGGTTCAGGGTCTCGATGCCGTTGCCGTTCAGGTCCAGCACGATCGGGGTACCCAGTGGCGAAGGCAGCGCCGCGATCTGCGCGGTGGTCAGGCCAGGCACCTGGGCGGTGGTGATCGAGCAGACCTGCGAGGTGGTCATCGCGTGGATCTGGTCGGTCGTCAGCGCGCCGATCTGCTGGGTGCTCAGGGCGGCGATCGCCGAGGTCTTCAGGGCACGCAGGTCCGCGGTTTCGATCGCGACCAGCTGGTCGGTGCTCATCGCCTTGATCTGGGCGCTGGACAGGGCAGCCACCTGGTTGCTCGACAGTGCCACCACCTGGTCGGTGGTCAGCGCCGCGACCTGGGCGGTCTTCAGCGCGGCCATCGAGGCGGTCTTCAGCGTTGCCACGTCTTCGGTCGCCAGGGCGGCGATCGCAGCGGTGGACAGCGCCGCCACCTGGCCGGAGCTCAGCGCGCCAACCTGGTTGCTGCTCAGGGCCACCACCTGGTCGGTGGTCAGGCCGCCGACGCTGGCGGTGGTCAGTACCGACACCTGGGTGGTGCTCAGCGCGCCGATCTGGTCGGTGGTCAGCGCACCCAGTTGCGACGACTTCAGGGTGGCGATGGTCGCGGTCTTCAGGCCGCCAATGTCGGCGGTCTCGATCGCGGCCACGGCGGTGCTGCTCAGGGCCGAGAACTGCGCGGTGCTCAGCGCGTTCAGCTGGTTCGACGACAGCGCGACAACCTGGTCGGTGGTCAGGCCGTTGGCCAGCGCGTTGGTGCTCAGCGAAGCCACTTGCGCGGTGCTCAGCGCGGTCACCTGGCCGGTGGTCAGCGCGGCCACTTGCGAGGTGTTCAGGGCGGCGAAGGCCGAGGTCTTCAGCGCGCCGATGTCCTGGGTCTCGATGGCGGCGATGCCGTCGCTGCTCAGGGCGCCAACCTGGTTGCTGCTCAGGGCGCCGATCTGGATCGACGACAGGGCCACGACCTGGTCGGTGGTCAGCGCTTTCATCTGGTTGGTGCTCAGCGCGGCAATCGCGCCGGACTTCAGGGCCGCCAGATCGCCGGTTTCGATCGCGGCGATGTCGTTGGTGTTGAAGGCCGCGATCTGCGCGCTGCTCAGGGCGCCGAACTGGTTCGACGACAGGGCCACGACCTGGTCGGTGGTCAGCGCCGCGATGTTGGCGGTGGTGATCACGGCGACTTGCGCGGTGCTCAGCGCGCCCAGCTGGTCGGTGGTCAGCGCCGCCAGCTGTGCCGACTTCAGCGAAGCGATCACACTGGTCTTCAGGCCGACGATGTCCGCGGTCTCGATCGCAGCCACCGAGTTGGTGCTCAGGGCGGCGAACTGTGCGGTACTCAGGCCGCCCAGCTGGTTCGACGACAGCGCGACAACCTGGTCGGTGGTCAGGCCGTTGGCCAGCGCATTGGTGCTCAGCGAGGCCACTTGCGCGGTGCTCAGCGCGGTAACTTGCGCGGTGCCCAGCGCGGCCACCTGCGAGGTGCTCAGGGCGGCGATGGCGGCGGTCTTCAGCGCGCCGACGTCCTGGGTCTCGATGGCGGCGATGCCGTCGCTGCTCAGGGCCGACACTTGCGCGCTGCTCAGGGCGCCGATCTGGATCGACGACAGGGCGACAACCTGATCGGTGGTCAGCGCCTTCATCTGGTTGGTGTTCAGGGCGGCGATGGCGCTCGATTTCAGGGCGGCCAGGTCACCGGTTTCGATCGCGGCGATATCGTTGGTGCTGAAGGCGGCGATCTGCTGGCTGCTCAGGGCGCCGAACTGGTTCGACGACAGGGCAACAACCTGATCGGTGGTCAGCGCCGAGATATTGGCGGTGGTGATCGCAGCAACTTGCGTGGTGCTCAGGGCACCCAGCTGGTCGGTGGTCAGCGCCGCCAGTTGCGACGATTTCAGGGCGGCGATGACGTTGGTCTTCAGGCCGACGATGTCCTGGGTTTCGATCGCGGCGATCGAGTTGGTGCTCAGCGCGCCGAACTGCGCGGTGCTCAGGGCACCCAGCTGGTTCGACGACAGGGCCACCACCTGGTCGGTGGTCAGGCCGCCCAGGTTGGCGGTGCTGAACGACGACACTTGCGCGGTGCTCAGGGCGGTCACCTGGCCGGTGGTCAGCGCAGCCACCTGCGAGCTGTTCAGGGCAGCGAACGCCGAGGTCTTCAGCGCGCCGATGTCCTGGGTTTCGATCGCGGCGATGTCATCGCTGCTCATGGCAGCGACTTGCGCGCTGCTCAGTGCGCCAACCTGGGTCGAGGACAGGGCGACAACCTGGTCGGTGGTCAGGGCCTTGATCTGGTTGGTGGTCAGGGCGGCAACCGCGCTCGACTTCAGAGCGGCCAGGTCACCGGTTTCGATCGCGGCGATATCGTTGGTGCTGAAGGCGGCGATCTGCTGGCTGCTCAGGGCGCCGAACTGGTTCGACGACAGGGCAACAACCTGATCGGTGGTCAGCGCCGAGATATTGGCGGTGGTGATCGCAGCGACTTGCGTGGTGCTCAGGGCGCCCAGCTGGTCGGTGGTCAGCGCCGCCAGTTGCGACGATTTCAGGGCGGCGATGACGTTGGTCTTCAGGCCGACGATGTCCTGGGTTTCGATCGCGGCGATCGAGTTGGTGCTCAGTGCGCCGAACTGCGCGGTGCTCAGGGCGCCCAGCTGGTTCGACGACAGCGCGACAACCTGGTCGGTGGTCAGGCCGCCCAGGTTGGCGGTGCTGAACGACGACACTT
>NZ_SPVG01000195.1 GCF_004614165.1 Duganella callida
CGTGATCGATGTCGCCGGCGGCGAAGCTGGCCAGGTCGGCGTCGATGCCGGCGTGCGGCGACGCGGCGGCGGTTTCATCTTCTGCCGAGAACACGGCGTCGGCGGCTGCGGCAAAGGCGGCATCCAGGCGCGGGCCGGCGCCGGCTTGCGGCTCGTCCAGCGGCGGCTCGTCCCAGGTCGGCTCGCGGCGGCCGTCGGAGAACGCGGCAAACGGATCATCGGCCAACGGCTGGCCATCGGCGTCATGTTGAACGTCGGCCATGGTTTGCTCCATGGCGGCCAGTTCGGCCTCGAGCGCGGCTTCCAGCTCCTCGTCGCTCATGCTGTCGACGTTCAGCGCTTCCAGCGCGTGCTCGGCGCTCGGCTCGTGTTCGATGGTGGATTCCAGTTCGGGCTCGGTGTCCATGTCGAGATCGAGGTCGAACAGGGCTTCGGTGTCGACCGGCGGGATGGCCGGTGCGGCGGGCAGCGGGAATGGC
The DNA here is from genome assembly GCF_004614165.1 of Duganella callida. Lineage (GTDB taxonomy): Bacteria > Pseudomonadota > Gammaproteobacteria > Burkholderiales > Burkholderiaceae_D > Rugamonas > Rugamonas callida. The sequence continues at coordinate 480 of NZ_SPVG01000195.1, forward strand.
GCCGCCGACTCGTCGTCATTCCCGCGCGGGCGGGCATCCATGCTGAGCTCGGACGGCGGCGATGTATCGGTTTCCGCTTGCGCGGGAAGGACCGGGGGGCTGTCGAGATCCAGTGCCGGCTCGGCTTCCGGCGCGCTCAGCGTCGCGGCGGCACGCGTGTCGAGCGCGGCCATTTTCTGGTCGAACGGGGTGGGTTCCGGCAGGGGGGAGGTGACAGGAGGCGGCGCGGGCGGCTCCAGTAGCGCCGCGTTGCCGTCGAAGACTTCATTACAGGCGCCGCAGCGCACTATGCCCCCACGTAATTTCAGCTGGTCATGAGCGACCCGGAATACCGTGTTGCAGTGGGGGCATTTGGTGGCAAGGGCCATTGCCGGGTTCAGCGCGCCGGCGGAACGGTGTCACTGCCCAGGCGGCCATGCAGCGCCACCCAGCCTTCGTGCTCGGCCCAGACGCCCAGCTTGATGAATGGCGCATACGCGGCCGCCACTTCCTCGGCCTGGCGCGCCAGCACGCCGGACAGGATCAGCGCGCCACCGGGCGCCACGCGGCCCGACAGCATGGGCGCCATCAGTTTCAGCGGGCTGGACAGGATGTTGGCCACCACCGTGTCGAACTTCTCGTTGGCGTGCTTGGACTCGGCGAAATCGTCCGGCAGGAAGTAGTCGATTTCCACATGGTTGCGCTGCGCGTTGTCGGCCGCCGACACGATGGCCTGCGGATCGATGTCGACCCCGGTGACTTCACCGGCGCCCAGCTTCTTGGCCACCATTGCCAGGATGCCGGACCCGCAGCCGTAATCGAGCACGGTCTTGCCCGGCGCCGGATGCGCCTCCAGCCACTCCATGCACAGCCGGGTGGTCGGATGGCTGCCGGTGCCGAAGGCCAGGCCCGGGTCCAGTTCCAGGATCAGGGCGTCGGGATTCGGCGCCTCGTGCCAGCTCGGCACCACCCAGATGTTCTTGCCGATATGAATCGGCGCGAACTGCGACTGGGTCAGGCGCACCCAGTCTTCCTCCTCCACCTTGCGGGTGCTGAATTTGGGCAGCGACGGCAGGCCAATCTGGTTGGCGGCGGCCGCCACGATCACGGCCTGATCGTCATCCTCGTCGGTCAGCGCCACCACGCGGCTGTGGTCCCAGGCGGTCTCGGAAGGCTCCATGCCCGGCTCGCCGAACAGCGGTTTCTCCGCGTCGGTGCCTTCGTCGGCGTCTTCCACGGACACCGACAGGGCGCCCACATCCATCAGCGCCTCGGACAGGGCTTCGGCGTGCTCGCGCGCGACTTCGATGACGATTTCAGTCCAGCTCATGTTTAACCCTTGTTGCCCAGGCTCAGTTTGTGCAGGTCCGGCATGTCGGCCAGCTTCTGTTCCAGGTAGTGAATATTGGTGCCGCCTTCGATGAAGCGCGCGTCCACCATCAGCTCGCGGTGCAGCGGGATGTTGGTCTGGATGCCCTCGACCACCATTTCCGACAGCGCGATCTGCATGCGGCGGATGGCCTGCTCGCGGGTGGCGCCGTAGGCGATCAGCTTGCCGATCATGGAATCGTAGTGCGGTGGCACATAATACCCCGCATACGAATGCGAGTCGACGCGCACGCCAGGGCCGCCCGGCACGTGCCAGGAGACGATGCGGCCCGGCGACGGCGTGAACTTGAACGGGTCTTCGGCGTTGATGCGGCACTCGATGGCGTGGCCGGACAGCATCACGTCGCGCTGGCGGAAGCGCAGCTTTTCGCCGGCGGCGATGCGGATCTGCTCCTGCACGATGTCGATGCCGGTGATCATCTCCGTGACCGGGTGTTCCACCTGCACGCGGGTGTTCATTTCGATGAAATAGAACTCGCCGTTTTCGTACAGGAATTCGAAGGTGCCGGCGCCGCGGTAGCCGATCTTGCGGCAGGCTTCGGCGCAGCGTTCGCCGACCTTTTCGATCAGCTTGCGCGGGATGCCCGGCGCCGGCGCTTCCTCGATCACCTTCTGGTGGCGGCGCTGCATCGAGCAGTCGCGCTCGCCCAGCCAGACGGCGTTCTTGTGTTCGTCGGCCAGCACCTGGATTTCCACGTGGCGCGGATTTTCCAGGAACTTCTCCATGTAGACTTCCGGATTGCCGAAGGCGGCGCCGGCTTCGGCCTTGGTCATCTGCACGGCGTTGATCAGCGCGGCTTCGGTATGCACCACGCGCATGCCGCGGCCGCCACCGCCGCCGGCGGCCTTGATGATCACCGGATAGCCGACCTTGCGGGCGATCTGCACGATGGCTTTCGGATCGTCCGGCAGCGCGCCGTCCGAGCCCGGCACGCACGGCACGCCGGCCTTGATCATGGCCTGCTTGGCGGTCACCTTGTCGCCCATCAGGCGGATCGAGTCGGAACGCGGGCCGATGAAAACGAAGCCGGATTTCTCCACGCGCTCGGCGAAGTCGGCGTTTTCCGACAGGAAGCCGTAGCCGGGGTGAATCGCCTCGGCGTCGGTCACTTCGGCCGCGCTGATGATGGCCGGCATGTTCAGATAGCTGAGCGAGGAGGCGGCCGGGCCGATACACACCGATTCATCCGCCAGCTTGACGTATTTGGCGTCTTTGTCTGCTTCCGAGTGGACCACCACCGTCTTGATGCCCAGTTCGCGGCAGGCGCGCTGGATGCGGAGGGCGATCTCGCCGCGGTTAGCAATGAGGATTTTTTCAAACATGATAGGTTCGCTATGTCTGTGAGCGCCGGGGTCTACTGATCCGTGGCTGCGTCAGGTAAGGAGGGAATGCGGACCAAGAGAGGCGCGCCCGTCACCGGATGGGGGAGGGCGCAGGCCGGTCTTAGCCGATCACAAACAGCGGTTGGCCGTACTCGACCGGCTGGCCGTTCTCGACCAGGATCTGGGTGATGGTGCCGGATTTGTCGGCGTCGATTTCGTTCAGCAGCTTCATCGCTTCGATGATGCACAGGGTGTCGCCTTCTTTCACCGACTGGCCGACTTCGACAAACGCGGCGGCGCCTGGAGCGGACGAACGGTAGAAGGTGCCGACCATCGGCGACTTGACCACGTGGCCGGTCGGTTCGGCGGCGGCGGCCGGGGCGGCGGCAGCGGCAGGTGCTGCGACTGGTGCGGCGGCGGCCGGCGCGGTGTATTGCGGGATGGCTTGCGGCTGCATCATGACCATCTGATTTTGCGGCAGGGCCGACGATTTGACGATGCGGACTTTGCTCTCGCCTTCGGTCACTTCGAGCTCGGCGATGTCCGATTCCGCGACCAAATCAATCAAGGTCTTCAGCTTGCGTAGATCCATGTAACCCCCAGGAATATCTTGTTTTGTCAGTATGAGCGGTGGCGTCTTGTGGACGCAGCCGGGCTAAAATGCGCGCAGATCGCGTAGGTTATCGCTTTTTAAGAACGAAGTCGATGGCAAACCGATATCCTTCGATACCCAGTCCGCAAATTGTGCCTATTGCAATCGCGCTAAGGAAAGAGTGGTGGCGAAACGACTCGCGCTGGTAAATATTCGAAATGTGCACTTCCACGAACGGAATCGCCACACCGGCCAGCGCATCGCGCAGGGCAACGCTGGTATGGGTCAGGCCGCCCGGATTGATGACGATGGCGTCCACACCTTCGGTTCTGGCGGCGTGGATGCGGTCGATCAGTGCGCCTTCGTGGTTGCTCTGGAAGCAGGACAAGCTCGCGCCCGCCGCCTGGGCCTGGGCCTGGGCAGCGGTTTCGATGTCGGCCAGCGTGCCGGCGCCGTAGACCTCGGGCTCGCGGGTGCCCAGCAAATTCAGGTTGGGGCCGTTGAGCAGTAGGAGGTTTTTTGCCATGATTCTTGAGCCTTCTCCGCGAAAGTTCCGCATTTTGCCGCTAACTGCGGACATTTGGCAAGAGAAAAAAACTTATAAAACTACTTATAGGGTTGCCAGATCTTTGCGCAGCTGGTCGAACTTCAGTTGACCGAGGTAGGTCTTGAGTATCTTGCCGTCAGCGCCGATCAGCACCGTGAACGGCAGGCCGCCCTGGGCATTGCCGAACTGGCGCGACAGGTCGGTGCCGCTCATGCCGGCCACGAAGACCGGATAGCTGATTTTATATTTGTCGTTAAATTCCGTGATATTCGACGGCGAATCGATCCCGATTCCGATAACTTGCAGCTTCTTGCCTTCTTCTCCGGCGGCCAGCGCGGACAGCTCCGGCATCTCGCGCACGCAGGGGCCGCACCACGGTGCCCAGAAATTCACCAGCATCGGTTTGCCTTTATACTGGGACAGGGCGATCTGCCGTCCCTGGGCGTCGGGCAGCGTCTGGCTGAACAGCGCGGCCACCGGGCCGGCGTCGGCGCCGGGCTGGGCGGAAGTGGTCACGGTGGCGGCCGGCGCGGCGGCCGGTTGTTCTTTTTGCTTCTTCTGATAGCCGATATAGGCGCCGGCGGCGGCAAAGACCAGGGCGACAACAATATAGGCGCGCATGTGTTTCGGATTGATCATGGTGCTGGAGGTTCGGTTGGGTGGGTACTGTTAACTAAGAGGGCGCGCACGGCGGCCAGGTCGGCGCGCGCCAGTTTGCCATCTTTCGATTTGACCGCGCCGCGCAGATCGTCCAGCTCATACAGGGCGGCGTGCACGCCTTCCTTGTGCCACATGAAGCTCACGGTCTCGACCATGCCATGGCGCGGTCCCTTGAAGTGCGGCGTTTCGGAAATCTCGATCTGCAGGTTGCGGTTGAGCAGGAAGATTTCCACCTCCTTGGCGCTGTCGGCAAACAGCTGCAGGTGGATATCGTCGTGCGGGCCGGCGGTGCCATTTAATACGGCGCCGGTTAAATAAGGATTAAAAGCCTGCAATCCTTCCATGATGTCGACCGCCAGCGTGCGCAGCCGGAACAGCCGCGCCGGCTGGGTGTCGGCATGGAACAGCGACTGGTAGATGCGCACTTCCGCTTCGATCTGCGCATTGTCCGGCAGCAGGTTCAGCGGCGGCTGGGTGTCGCCCAGGATCTGCCGCGCGGCCTTGCGCTTGGCCGTGTTGTAGTCGGCCCCATCCTCGGCGATCAGGCGCGCGGCGGCCGCGGCGATCTCGGCACGCAGCAGCTGGAGTTCATCATTAACATTCGGCGTCATGGACGAGATAATACTCTGAACCGGGAAAAGCGCGGCGGGTCGGGTAAAATCGCGTATTCACTGGTCGTATTATTTACTATGCACATTCATATCCTCGGTATTTGCGGCACCTTCATGGGCGGCCTGGCGGTCCTGGCGAAAGAGGCCGGCCACCGCGTCACCGGCTGCGACGCCAACGTCTACCCGCCGATGAGCACCCAGCTCGAAGCACAGGGCATCGAACTAATCCAGGGTTTCGGCCCGGAGCAGGTCCAGCTGAATCCCGACCTGTACGTGATAGGCAACGTGGTTTCGCGCGGCAATCCGCTGATCGAGGAAATCTTGAACCGCGGCCTGCCCTATGTGTCCGGTCCGCAGTGGATAGGCGAACATATATTAAGAGATAAATGGGTGCTGGCCGTGGCCGGCACGCACGGCAAGACCACCACCACCGCCATGCTGACCTGGATCCTGGAAGACGCCGGCTATGCGCCCGGTTTCCTGATCGGCGGCGTGCCGATGAATTTCGGCGTGTCGGCGCGCATGCAGGGCGACAAGGATTCCATCTTCTTCGTGATCGAAGCGGACGAGTACGACACCGCCTTCTTCGACAAGCGCAGCAAGTTCGTGCACTACCACGCCAAGACCGCGATCCTGAACAACCTGGAATACGATCACGCCGACATCTTCCCCGATCTGGCCGCGATCGAAACCCAATTCCATCACCTGGTGCGTACCGTGCCGGGCATCGGCCGGGTCATCGTCAATGGCGACGAGGCATCGCTGCAGCGCGTGCTTCAGCGCGGATGCTGGAGCGAACTGGAAAGCTTCGGCCACGGCGAGGGCACCGATTGGATGCTGAAGGAATATGATGACGGCACGTTCGACGTCCTCTTCAAAGGCGAGACCGCCGGCCGCGTCGACTGGAAGCTGACCGGCAAGCACAACCGCGCCAACGCGCTGGCCGCGATCGCCGCCGCGCGTCACGTCGGCGTGCCGGTGGCGCAGGCGGTGAAGTCGCTGTCCACGTTTGAAAGCGTCAAGCGCCGCATGGAAGTGCGCGGCGTGGTGAACGGGATGACTGTTTATGACGATTTCGCCCACCATCCGACCGCCATCGCAACCACCGTCGGCGGCCTGCGCCAGAAAATCGGCAAGGGCGGCCGTATCCTGGCCGTGCTGGAGCCGCGCTCCAACACCATGAAGCTGGGCACCATGAAGGACGCCCTGCCGGGCAGCCTGGCCGACGCCGACCTGGTGTTCGGCTTCGGCAGCGAGAAGGCGCTGGGCTGGAATGTCGGCGAAGCGCTGTCGCCGCTGGGTGCCATCGCGCGCGGTTATGAAGACCTGGAGCAGCTGGTGGCCGACGTGGCCCAAGCCGCGCAACCGGGCGATCACATCATCGTCATGAGCAACGGCGGCTTCGGCGGCGTGCACGACAAGATTCTGAAGGCGCTGGCGTAAAATGATTCTGTATCTGCACGGCTTCCGTTCCTCGCCGAAATCCATGAAAGCGCGCCTGGTCGGCGAGCGCATGGCGGCGCTGGGCCGGGCCGACCAATTGATCTGCCCGCAGCTGCCGGCTTCGCCCAAAGCGGCGATGGAACTGGCGCTGTCTTTAATAGAGGACGTGCCGGCGGACGCGCTGAGCATCATCGGCTCCTCGCTGGGCGGCTATTACGCGACCTGGCTGGCCGAGCGCCTCGGCTGTCGGGCGGTGTTGCTGAACCCGGCCATCGTGCCGCTCAAGGACCTGGACCAGCACGTCGGCGTCACCACGCAATACCATTCCGACGAACCGTTCGAATTCAAACCGGAATATATCGACGAGCTGCGCGCGCTGGCGGTGGATAGAATCACCCGGCCCGAGCGTTATTTCCTGCTTGCCGCCACCGGCGACGAGGTGCTGGACTACCGCGACATGGTGGCCCACTACCCCGGCGCGCGTCAGCACGTGATCGAAGGCAGCGACCATGCGATCTCCGAATTTCCGGACTACCTGGACGAAGTGCTGGGCTTCTGCGGCATCGAGGCGCGGTCTTGAGCGCCCGCCGTGGTCCCTCGCTGCGCCAGGCGCAGTGGCAGCCGCACGTGCTGGCGGTCAATCCGCCGCCGGCCTATGTGCCGTGGCTGACCGAGGGCGGTTCGCTGACCGCGCGCCTGAAGGCGCACAGTGCGGCGTTTCGCGTGCAGTGCCTGCACCAGCGCACCGCGCGCTGCCTGAGCGACGAAGCGGCGGCGATCGGCATGCACCGCCCTGGCCGCGTCTGGGAGCGGGAGGTGTTGCTGAGGTGTGATAATACGCCTGCGGTATTCGGGCATACGGTGGTGCCGATCTCGGCCACCGCCTCGGACTGGCCGCTGTTCAGCCACCTGGGCGAGCGCTCGCTGGGCACCACGCTGTTCGGCGATCCGCTGGTGTGGCGCGGCCAACTGGAGTTTGCAAGATTGCGGGAAGGCCATCCGCTGGCACAGCGGGCACGCGCGGCGCTGGGGCTGTCGGCCCCGGAGACGCAACTATTATATGCACGGCGCTGTTTATACAAGCGTCGTCAGGGTACCCTGCTGGTGACGGAAGTGTTTCTGCCTTCCGTGCTGGAACTGATTAAAACGAACGATAAATAAGCAATGAATCTATTTTTTGAAGAATCCGGCGATTTCAAGGTCGGCAGCGTGATGCAGCAAACCGGCGAGGCCTACCAGGTGGAAATGGCGAGCGGTAAGCGCACCAAGGTCAAGGCCAAGGATGTGCTGCTGCAGTTCGACAAGCCGTCGCCGGCCGAGCTGATGGAGCAGGCCAAGGCCATTGCCGCCGATGTCGACCTCGAATTCCTGTGGGAAGTCGCTGGACAGGAAGAGTTCGGCTTTGCCGAGCTGGGCGCCGAATACTTCGGCCACGCCCCGCAGCCGGCGGAAGCGGCCGGGCTGATCCTGAGCCTGCACTCGTCGCCGATCTACTTCTACAAAAAGGGCCGTGGCCGTTACAAGGCCGCGCCCGAGCAATCGCTGCGCGCCGCGCTGGCCGGCATCGAGAAGAAGAAACAGCAGGCGCTGGTGCAGGCCGCCTACGTGGAAGAACTGAAAGCCAACCGGCTGCCGGAGGCGATGAAGAACATCGTCACCCAGCTGCTGTTCAAGCCGGACAAGAATTCCATCGAGTACAAAGCGCTGGAAGCCGCCTGCGACGAACTGCACACCAACGCCTCGCGCCTGATGCTGGCGGTGGGCGGTGTGCCGTCGGCCAAGGCCCTGCACATGGGCAAATTCCTGTTCGAGAACTTCCCGCGCGGCGCAGGCTTCCCCGACGTGCCGGTGCCGGTGCCGCCAGCGAACCTGCCGCTGGCCGCGGTCGCAGCGTTCTCGATCGACGACGTCACCACCACCGAGATCGACGACGCCTTTTCGGTCACCAAACTGGACGACGGCAAGGTCAAGATCGGCATCCACATCGCCGCGCCCGGCCTGGGCATCAAGCCGGACGACGCCGTGGACAAACTGGCGCGCTCGCGCATGTCCACCGTCTACATGCCCGGCGATAAGATCACCATGCTGCCGGATAACATCGTCAACGCCTTCACGCTGGCCGAGGGCAAGACCTGTCCGGCGCTGTCGCTGTACGCTACCCTGAACCCGGCCGACTGGTCGGTGCTGGCCACCGAAACCCGCGCCGAGATGGTGCCGATCGCCAACAACCTGCGTCACAACGACCTGGACGACCTGGTCAACGAAGAGACGCTGGCCAGCGGCGCCGGCGAATATCCGCGCAAGGAAGAGCTGGGCCTGATCTGGCAATGGGCGCAGGTGCTGGAAGCGGCGCGCATGGCCAAGCGCGAAGCCTTCGGCCTGAAGCCGGAACAGAACAACCGCGTGGACTATAACTTCTACGTGGAAGACGACGTCGTCACCGTCACCCGCCGCAAGCGCGGCGCGCCGCTGGACAAGATGGTCGCCGAGCTGATGATCTTCGCCAACAGCACCTGGGGCAAGATGATGCACGACAACGGCGTGCCCGGCATCTACCGCAGCCAGGGCCGTGGCGTCGGCGGCTGGAACGCCAAGATGCAGGTGCGCATGCTGACCCATGCGGCGCCGCACGAAGGGCTGGGCGTGGACCAGTACGCATGGAGCACCTCGCCGCTGCGCCGCTATACCGACCTGGTCAACCAGTGGCAGATCCTGGCCTGCGCCGACAAGGGCGTGATGGCGCCGCTGGTGGCCCACTTCAAGCACAAGGATGCGGAACTGTTCGCCATCGTCTCGCAGTTCGACGCGGCGTACTCGGCCTATGCCGATCACCAGGCCAACATGGAACGCTACTGGTGCCTGCGCTGGCTGGGGCAGGAAAATGCGCGTCAGGTCGAGGCGGTGGTGCTCAAGGACGAGGTGCTGCGCCTGACCGACATCCCGCTGGTGATTCGCCTGCCGGGCATGCCGCAGGTGGCGCGCGGCGCCCAGGTCAAGCTGGACATCCTGCGCTGGGACGAGGTCGACCTGACCGTGGAAGCGCGCATCCTGGAAATCCCGACCGATGTGGTGGCCAGCGATGTCGATTTCGAGGAGGACGAGGTCGAGGACGTGCCGGAAGAAGCGGTCGATGCACCGGAAGCGGCAGTCGAGACGGCCGCCGAAGGCGACGCCGCCAGCGACGCGGCCGCGCCGCCCGCAGCCAACTGATGTCGCACCCGCGCAGGCGGGTGTCCATGGAAGGCGTGCTCAGCATGGATTCCCGCTTGCGCGGGAATGACGTGTAGAATCTAGCGCATCATTCTGAATTCGATCCGCCGCGTGAAGTCTTTCAAGGAAAATCGCCTGCTGTATCTTGCCCTCGGCATCTCGCTGGTGGCGCACGGCGTCCTGCTGGCTGTGCGCTTCGTGGCGCCGGCGCCGGCACCCTTGAAGCCGACCGATCCGGGGCTGGAAGTCATCCTGGTCAACGCCAAGCATCACCGCGCCCCGCTGAAGGCCGACGCGGTGGCGCAGGTCAACCTCGACGGCGGCGGCGCGGCCGACGCCGGCCGCAGCAAGTCGCCCATGCCCGACATGCGCAAGACCGAGATGGGCGACAGCGTCAAGGCCAGCAAGCGCCGCATCGAGGAACTGGAAGAACGCCAGAAGCAGCTGCTGACGCAGGTGAAAACGCCATCGGCCGTGACCGCGCCGCCGGTCACCGAGCAGAACAAGCCCGACCCGACGCCGACCGGCGCCGACCTGCTGGAATCGAGCAAGGCCATCGCCCGCCGCGTGGCCGAGATCAGCGAAACCATCGAAGACCAGAACAAGCGTCCCAAGAAAACCACCATCACCCCGAGCACGCGCGAGGCCGGCTACGCGGTCTACTACAAGACCATGCAAAAGCGCATCGAGGACATCGGCACGCTGAACTTCCCCAACGTGAACGGGCGCAAGCTGTACGGCCAGCTGACGCTGTCGATCCCGGTGTACCAGGACGGCACCATCTACGAGAAGGAAGGCGGCATCAAGGTCGAACGCAGCTCGGGCAACCGCGCGCTCGACGACGCGGCCATGCGCATCGTCCACCGTTCGGCGCCGTTCGGCCGCTTCCCGCCGAACATGCGCTCCAGCGACAAGGATGACGTGTGGGAGATCATCACCACCTTCAAGTTCACGCGTGAAGACAAACTACAAGCCGATTTAAGCGGCGGAGGACAATGAACCATGGACCGCTACTGCGTGTTCGGCAACCCGATTGCCCATAGCAAGTCACCCGAAATCCACGCCGCCTACGCGGCGCAGACCGGCCAGGCGCTGACGTATGAGCGCCGCCTGGCGCCGGTCGATGGCTTTGCCGACGCGGTGCGCGGATTCATCGCCGAGGGCGGCAAGGGCGCCAACGTCACGGTGCCGTTCAAGCTGGAAGCGGTGAAAGTGGCGCAGGCCCTGACCATCCGCGCGCGCGCGGCCGGCGCGGTCAACACCCTGGTGTTCAGCGAGGACGGCATCATCGGCGACAACACCGACGGCGCCGGGCTGGTGGCGGACATCGTCAACAACGCCGGCGTGGCCATCGCCGGCAAGCGCGTGCTGCTGCTGGGCGCGGGCGGCGCGGTGCGCGGCGTGGTGTTGCCGATCCTCGAACATCGGCCGGCCAGGCTGGTGATCGCCAACCGCACCGTGTCCAAGGCGGAAGAACTAGTGGCACAGTTTTCTGCGCTGGGCGGTGAGGGCGTGGTCTCGGCCTGCGGGTTTGGCGACATCGAAGGCGAATACGACATCGTCATCAACGGCACCGCGGCCAGCCTGAATGCGGAACTGCCTCCGATCGCGCCGACGGTGTTCGCGCCAGGCGCGCTGGCGCTGGACATGATGTATGGCCCATCACCGACCGTGTTCCTGCAATTCGCCGGCCAGCACGGCGCGCGGCTGCGCGACGGCCTCGGCATGCTGGTCGAACAGGCGGCGGAAGCGTTCAAGCTGTGGCGCGGCGTGCAGCCGGCCACGGCGGAAGTGCTGCAAAGCCTGCGCGCGAAGCTATGAGCAAGGCGGCCGGCAAATGGCGCTGGGTGAAGTGGATCTTCATCCTGCCGGTGCTGCTGTTCCTGGCGGTACAGCTGTACTTTTTCCTGCAGATCTGGTGGTGGGTGGACCACAACCCGGGCATGACCTCGTTCATGCGCGAACAGCAGGCGGCGCTGCGCGAAAAGAACCCCAAGGCCAACATCATGCAGACCTGGGTGCCGTACGAGCGCATCTCGAACAACCTCAAGCGCGCCATCATCGCCTCGGAGGATGCCAACTTCACCGACCATGACGGCGTCGACTGGCAAGCCATGCATAAGGCGTGGGAGAAAAACACCAAGAAGCACAAGGTGGTGTCGGGCGGATCGACCATCACCCAGCAGCTGGCCAAGAACCTGTTCCTGTCCGGCTCGCGCAACTACCTGCGCAAGGGGCAGGAACTGATCATCACCTTCATGCTGGAAACGCTGATGGACAAGGAGCGCATCTTCGAAATTTACCTGAACGTGGTGGAATTCGGCACCGGCACCTTCGGCGCGGAAGCGGCGGCGCGGCACTACTACGGCGTCAGCGCGGCCGGCCTGAGCGCTGCACAATCCGCAAGACTGGCGGTGATGCTGCCCAACCCGCGCTACTTCGACAAACACCGCGACTCCAACTACCTGGCCAGGCGCACCGGCGTGATCCTGCGCCGCATGGGCGCCGCCGACCTGCCTTAGCAGTCGGGGTCAGAGCCGACATTCGGACAATAATTTTAAAAAAATAACAAAATAGGGCAGGAAACCCCAAAATTGTGGGGTAAACCAGGGGGGGTTAGGGTAAAAAAAGC
>NZ_SPVG01000143.1 GCF_004614165.1 Duganella callida
GCCCGCGGCTACGGCTGCGCTGCCGCGGGCATTGCGCTCCGCGGCGGCGCGGTCGCCCGAAGGCGCCTTCACCACGATGGTCGGCTGCTGCGGCAGCGCGGCTGGCGCCGGCTTGCCCATGAAGAAATTGAACAGCTTGCCGAAGAAACCCTGCTCGGCCGGTGCGGGCACTGGCGCCGGCGCGGGCTTGATGATGGTTTCGGTGGCGGCGGCCGGCTTGCGCTCCACCGTCGGCGCCGGCTGGTCCGGGGTGATGGTCTTGACCATGGCTTCCTGGCGCGGCTTGGCTTCTTCCTTCTGGCGCTTGCTGTAGGCCAGATCGGTCTCGGCCTGCTCGGCCAGGGTGTAGCTGGCGGCGCTGTCTTCCAGGCGCGGATCGTCGTGCTTGATGCGCTCCAGCTTGTAGTGCGGGGTTTCCAGATGCTTGTTCGGCACCAGGATCACGGTGATGCGGTGACGGGTCTCGATCTTCAGCACTTCGCCGCGCTTCTCGTTCAGCAGGAAGGCCGCCACGTCCACCGGCACTTGCACGTGGATGGTGGCCGAGTTTTCCTTCATCGCCTCTTCCTGGATGATGCGCAGGACTTGCAGCGCCGACGACTCGGTGTCGCGGATGTGGCCGGTGCCGGAGCAGCGCGGGCAGGTCACGTGCGAGCCTTCCGACAGCGACGGACGCAGGCGCTGACGCGACAGTTCCATCAGGCCGAAGCGGGAAATCTTGCCCATCTGGACACGGGCGCGGTCATGGTGCAGCGCATCCTTCAGGCGCTGTTCGACTTCGCGCTGGTTCTTGGCCACTTCCATGTCGATGAAGTCGATCACGATCAGGCCGCCCAGGTCGCGCAGGCGCAGCTGGCGGGCCACTTCCTCGGCCGCTTCGCAGTTGGTGTGGAAGGCGGTGGTTTCGATGTCGGAACCGCGGGTGGCGCGCGCCGAGTTGACGTCCACCGACACCAGCGCTTCGGTATGGTCGATGACGATGGCGCCGCCCGACGGCAGCGGCACGGTGCGGCTGTAGGCGGTTTCGATCTGGTGTTCGATCTGGAAACGCGAGAACAGCGGCACGTCGTCGCTGTAGCGTTTCACGCGATGCACCATGTCGGGCATCACGTGGCTCATGAACTGGTGCGCCTGCTCGTAGATCTCGTCGGTATCGATCAGGATCTCGCCGATGTCGGGCTGGAAGTAGTCGCGGATCGCGCGGATCACCAGCGACGATTCCTGGTAGATCAGGAACGCGCCCGAGGCCGACTTGCCGGCGCCTTCGATCGCGCGCCACAGCTGCATCAGGTAATTCAAGTCCCACTGCAGTTCATCGACGCTGCGGCCGATGCCGGCGGTGCGGGCAATCACCGACATGCCGGGCGGCAGGTCCAGCTTGTCCATGGTTTCGCGCAGTTCCTGGCGTTCCTCGCCCTCGACACGGCGCGAGACGCCGCCGCCGCGCGGGTTGTTCGGCATCAGCACCAGGTAGCGGCCGGCCAGCGAGATGAACGAGGTCAGGGCGGCGCCCTTGTTGCCGCGCTCTTCCTTTTCGACCTGAACCATGATTTCCTGGCCTTCGCGCAGCGCATCCTTGATCGAGGCGTTGCGCACGTCCACGCCTTCGCGGAAGTAAGTGCGTGCTACTTCCTTGAACGGCAGGAAACCGTGGCGATCTTCGCCGTAGCTGACGAAGCAGGCTTCCAGCGATGGTTCGATGCGGGTGATGACGCCTTTGTAAATGTTGGACTTGCGCTGTTCGCGTCCGGCGGTTTCGATGTCGATATCGATCAGTTTCTGACCATCGACGATGGCGACGCGCAGTTCTTCCTGCTGCGTCGCATTAAACAACATGCGTTTCATTTTTTATAAACTCCGCGACCCTTGGGCCAAGATGCCGTCCGGTTTCTTAGGACCGGTGCGGCAAGCTACAGGGATATACGCGAGAAGGAGAATGATTGCGGTGGGTATGCCCATCCTGTGCAACCGCGCGAAGCGGGCGCAACTGGGCGCATGAGGTTGATCGACAGGCCGAGTGCCCGCAGCATCTGGCGTTCTCCATGCGGCCCCGACGGACGGCAGAAAACAACAGACGGTGAGCAGCATACAGGCCAGATCTCGACCATGCTACGGGACTGCAACTTCGGTGCAGGCTGAGTCAGCCTTCCGTCGGCTTGCAGAGAGCATAGGGTCTGGCGAAAACGGCAAGCGTTATCAACTACTCATCAACCGGCCAGCCCAAACTTATGATCTGGCTGACCGGACTTTATCCTTACTATCCAATCAATCTTCTTCAGCATCCCTGCCTCCTCCGATTGCAACGACGGTGCAACCTGGATTCCGGCAGGGCTGGTGCGTATACATTTTTTTCCTCTGAATTTGCAATTAGGCGAGGCCAGTGGAGACGCCCCTGTGTAAAATGTGCTCTTATTCTTACACTTGCCGCAGTCAGAACCGCAGCGAAACGATTATATATTCAAAATGAAGGACTTAGAGAGATTTCTAGGAAGACAGAGCAAATGAAGATGCAAAATGATGTTGCTCAGCCTTCAACAGAGCTGCCGCTGCAAGCCCAATTCGTCACAATTACCGAAGAAGAAGCCGGACAAAGGATAGATAACTACCTGTTGCGTGTTTGCAAAGGGGTACCGAAGAGCCACGTCTACCGTATCCTGCGTTCGGGGGAGGTGCGCGTGAACAAGGGCCGGATCGATCAGTTGTACCGTCTGGTACAAGGCGATGTGGTGCGGATTCCGCCGATCCGCCTGGCGGAAAAGCCGGCCAATCACGTGCCGGCCGCCGAATTCAAGATCATCTTCGAGGACACCCACCTGTTGGTGATCGACAAGCCGGCCGGAGTGGCCGTGCACGGCGGCTCCGGCGTGTCGTTCGGCGTGATCGAACAGTTGCGCGCATCGCGGCCGGACGCCAAGTTCCTCGAACTGGTGCACCGTCTGGACCGCGAAACCTCCGGGCTGCTGTTGCTGGCGAAGAAACGTACCGCGCTGACCAGTTTGCACGAACAGATGCGCGACGGCGTAACCGACAAGCGCTATCTGACCATGGTGGCGGGCGACTGGAAAAACGCGCGCCAGCATATCAAGTTGCCTTTGCATAAATACACGACGGCCGATGGCGAGCGCCGCGTGTCGGTGCAGGCCGACGGCCAACCGTCGCACACGGTGTTTTCGCTGTTGAAGAAATTTAATGGATTTGCCTTGCTGGAAGCCGAGTTGAAGACCGGGCGCACGCACCAGATTCGCGTACATCTGTCATCGTCGGGCTTCCCCATCCTTGGTGACGACAAATACGGCGATTTCGCGCTGAACAAGGCGCTGCAAAAAGCCGACGACAGGCGCGGTGCGCTCAAGCGCATGTTTCTCCATGCGCATCAAATTACCTTTACCCATCCCGATTCCGGCAAAATAGTCACGCTGAATGCGCCATTGGCCGCCGAATGTGAGCGATTCTTGGTAAGCTTGGGAAAACCTCTTAACTAATCGCAAACAAATGGCAAGAAAGCAATTTGACCTGATCGTCTTCGATTGGGACGGAACCTTGATGGATTCCACTTCAACCATCGTGAAGTGCATCCAGGCCGCCGCGCGCGATCTGGCGCTGCCGGTGCCGCATGAAGACCGCGCCGCCCATGTCATCGGCCTGGGCCTGCACGAAGCCATGCAGGCGGTGCTGCCCGACGTCGATCCGTCCTACTACCCGCGCATGGTGGAACGCTACCGGTATCACTTCCTGTCGCGCGACCACGAACTGTGCCTGTTCAAGGGCGTGCAGGAAATGCTGGAAGAATTGTCGCAAAGCGGGTATTTCCTGGCCGTGGCCACCGGCAAAAGCCGCGTCGGCTTGAACCGCGCCATGAATGAGGTCAAACTGTTGTCGATGTTCGACGCCACCCGTTGCGCCGATGAGACCTTCTCGAAGCCGCACCCGGCCATGCTGCAGGAACTGACCCGCGAACTGGGCCAGGACATGCGCCGCACTGTGATGATCGGCGACACCACCCACGATCTGCTGATGGCGAACAATGCCGGCGCGGCGGCGGTGGCCGTGCAGTACGGCGCCCATCCGGTCGATCAGTTGCACGCCTGCCAACCGCTGTACTCGGCGCAAACCGTGGCCGAGCTGCACCAATGGCTGAGCGAGAACGCCTGATGGACGAGATTCTGATCTGTGCCGCCGACGCGATCGAAGAGGGCGGCAAGGGAGTGCGCTTTCCGGTCAGCGCGGGCGGCGACGACGCCACCGGCTTCGTGGTGCGCTACGGCGGCAAGGCGTATGCCTACCTCAACCGCTGTGCCCACGTGCCGATCGAACTGGACTGGGCGGAAGGCGAGTTCTTCGAGTCCAGCAAGCTGTACATCATGTGCTCGACCCACGGCGCGGTCTACGTGCCGGAAACCGGGCAATGTGCCGGCGGCCCGTGCCGCGGCGGCCGCCTGCGCCCGATCGCGGTGGTCGAACGCGAGCAGCGGATCTACTGGCAACCGGACGACTACGTGCGCCCCGCGCGCGCCTGATTACTAAAAGAAGCAATCATCCATGAGCGATAACATCGACGATCCCGGCAGCATCCCGACTCCCGCAGCGCCGCCGGCCAGGCCGGCCGCCGTCAGCGCCTCCAACTGGGAGCGCGAGGTGCTGGAAAAACTGGTGTTCGCCACGCTGAAGGAGCAGAAGGCGGCGCGCCGCTGGGGCATTTTCTTCAAGGCGGTGACCTTGCTGGTGATCGTGTTCGCGCTGAGCGCGTATTTCGATTTCAGCTGGACCGGCTCGGATGGCGAGACCCTGGGGCGCCACACGGCGCTGATCGAAGTCGAAGGCGCGATCGAGTCGGAAGGCAGCGGTTCGGCGGCGGTGGTGATTCCGGCGTTGAACAAGGCGTTTTCGGACAGCGGCTCGGTGGCCGTGGTGCTGCATATTAATAGCCCGGGTGGCAGCCCGGTGCAGGCCGGCATGATCGTCGATGAGATGCTGCGCTTGCGCAAAGGCTATCCGGCCAAGCCGCTGTACGTGGTGGTCGATGAAATCTGCGCCTCCGGCTGCTATTACATCGCCGCCGGCGCCGACCGCATTTACGTCAACAAGGCCAGCATCATCGGTTCCATCGGCGTGCTGATGGATGGCTTCGGCTTTACCGGCGCCATGGAAAAGCTGGGCGTCGAGCGCCGGCTGCTGACCGCCGGCGAAAACAAGGGCTTCATGGACCCGTTCAGCCCGCTGACGGAAAAACACAAGCAGCACGCGCAGGCCATGCTGAACGAAATCCACGAACAGTTCATCGCGGTGGTGCGCAACGGCCGCGGCAAGCGTCTGAAGGAAACGCCGGACATGTTCTCCGGCCTGTTCTGGACCGGCGCGCGCGCGATCGAGATGGGCCTGGCCGATGCCTACGGCACCGTCGACAGCGTCGCGCGCGACGTGATCAAGGCCGAAGACATCGTCGACTACACCCAGCATGAGGGCCTGCCGGAACGTGTGCTGAAGAAGTTCGGCGCCGCCATGGGCGCGGGGGCGATGAAGTCGGCGGTCGAGACGGTCAAGCCCAGCTTGCGTTAGTCATGGTTGTAGGATGACTGGCATGGCGATAAACATTATCAATCCAGCCTGATTAACGCTTGCATATCCGCGACGGTGCACTATATTGGGGATGTAGTTCTTTCCAAAGGGGGCCGATATAAATAGTTTAGCTCGTTGTTGGCAGCACTATCCTGATTCGATCTGATGGAACTACTCAACCGCATCGTCGATGCGGAGTAGAGAGAATTTCGATTCCTCATGCAAGTCCCTTTGTGGGGCTGAAGACAGCGGCGCCATGCCGCTGTTTTCTATTGTGCAGTCGTCGCGGCGCTCGGCCTGAAAGCCGCCGGCTTGCAGCCAGGCGAGAAAACCTGCCTGCTGTTGCGCATGCCAGTGTGTTTGCGGCATGAGGCGGGAGCTATATCCGTGGCGGCAGCGGGCGAGCAGCCACGCGGTGCGGTGAAGGGCGGCCTGAGCTTGCGCTGCCGGGTTGGCGTATGGATTGGACATGATTTCCTGCTGAGTATTTCCGATTGCAGTAGGGGGATTCCTAATGCAGTTTCAGTGTATCAACATTAACTGAGCAGGCTTTGATGTACGTCAATCCATTCCACATCCTGTAAAATCGCGGCCATGAGTAAATTATCCCTGGACCGCATCCTGCAATCGCAGGGCTATGGCACCCGCAAGTATTGCCGTTCCCTCATCGAGGACGGCGAAGTCAGCATCAATGGCGAGGTGCACGACAATTACAAGGAAACCATCGAGACCGATGGCCTGGTGTTCCGCCTGTTCGACGAGGACGTGGTGTACCGCGAACACGTCTACATCGCGCTGCACAAGCCGCAGAATTTCGAATGCTCGCGCAAGCCCAGTCATCACCCGGGCGTGCTGACCTTGTTGCCGGAAGAGCTGAGCTGGCGTGACGTCCAGCCGGTCGGACGGCTCGACCACGACACCACCGGCATGTTGCTGATGTCCGACGATGGCGCGTTTATCCATGCACAATCGTCGCCGAAGCGGCACGTTCCAAAGATTTATCAAGCCACTACGGCCGAGCCCGTCACCGAGGGATTGGTACAGCAGCTGCTGTCCGGCGTGCAGCTGCACGACGAGCCGGCGCCGCTGGCGGCGCAGACCTGCATCCAGCGCGGCGAGCATCAGCTGGAAATCGTGCTGGAGCAGGGCAAGTACCACCAGGTCAAGCGCATGCTGGCGGCCGCCGGCAACCATTGCAGCGCGCTGCACCGCTCCGCCATCGGCGGCCTCGAACTGTCCGCGCTGGGCCTGGCCGAAGGCGAATGGTGCTACCTGAACGACGCCCAACTGGCCCTGCTGGCGCCCGCATGAAACTCGCTACCCTGAAAGACGGCACCCGCGACGGCCAGCTGATGGTGGTGTCGCGCGACCTCAAGACCGCCCAGCTGGCGGACGGCGTGGCGCGCACGCTGCAGCGCGCGCTGGACGATTGGAGCTTCATCGCGCCGCAACTGGATACGATCTACCAGGATCTGAACCATGGTCGCGCGCGCCGCAGCTTCGCGTTCGAGCCGGCCAACTGCATGGCGCCGCTGCCGCGCGCCTTCCAGTGGGCCGATGGTTCGGCCTACGTCAATCACGTCGAACTGGTGCGCAAGGCGCGTGGCGCCGAGATGCCGGCCTCGTTCTGGGAAGAGCCGCTGATGTACCAGGGCGGCAGCGACGATTTCCTCGGCCCGACCGATGACATTGTGCTGGCGCGCCAAGAGTGGGGCATCGATTTCGAGGCGGAAGTGTGCGTGATCACCGACGATGTGCCCATGGGCGCCACCGCTGACCAGGCGCATCAGCGCATCCGCCTGCTCATGCTGGCCAACGACGTGTCGCTGCGCAACCTGATTCCGGAGGAACTGGCCAAGGGCTTCGGCTTCGTCCAATCCAAGCCGGCCACCAGTTTCTCGCCGGTGGCGGTCACCCCCGACGAGCTGGGCGACGCGTGGAAAGGCGGCAAGGTGCATCTGCCGCTGCTGTCGACCTGGAACGGTGAGCTGGTCGGCAAGCCCCATGCGGGCGTCGACATGGTATTCAACTTCCCGCAACTGATCGCCCACTTGGCCAAGTCGCGCAATGTGCGCGCCGGCTCCATCATCGGTTCCGGCACGGTGTCCAACAAGGACGCCAAACGTGGCTATTCCTGCATCGCCGAGCAGCGCTGCCTGGAAATGATCGCCGCCGGCAAGCCCTCGACGCCATTCATGGCCTTCGGCGACACCATCCGCATCGACATGCTGGATGATGGCAAGTCGGTGTTCGGCGCCATCGCCCAGACCGTCAAACAAGCCTAGTTTCCCTGCGGAATCGCGGATATGGCGGTGAAAACCCGCCGTATTCCCCCGATGGCGGGGCGCTGCCGCCCGCGATAATGGCACGGTCGAATTAACCTCAGCAGCAGGCACACCCCATGGCAGACGAAAGCGAAGCCGAAAAGACCGAACCCGCGTCAGCGAAGCGCCTCGAGCAGGCGCGTGAAGAAGGCGATGTGCCCCGCTCGCGGGAAGTGGCGACGTTTACCGTGCTGATGTCGGCCGGCGCCGGCCTGTGGGCCACCGGCGAGGGCCTGATCCGCCAGCTGCAGACAGTGCTGATTTCCGGCCTGAAGCTGACCCAGGAACAGATTTTCGACCCGGACGTGCTGTTCCGCCGCATCGGCGTCGACGTGGTGCAGGTGCTGATCGCCTGCCTGCCGCTGGGCGTGGCGGTGATGCTGGTGGCGCTGGCCTCGCCGCTGGTGGTGGGCGGCTGGCTGTTCAGCTCCAAGGCGTTCCTGCCCAATTTCAACAAGCTGAATCCCGTCAACGGCATCAGCAACATGTTCTCCAAGAACTCGCTGGTCGAGCTGGTCAAGGCGATCCTGAAGACCATCGTGGTCGGCTTCGTCGCCTGGATGGTGGTGATGAAATACAAGGACGCCGTGTTCGGCCTGCCGCTGGAACCGCTCAAGCTGGGCATGGTCCACACCCTCAACATGCTGGCCGCCAGTTTCCTGTTCATCGTCGGCGCGCTGGGTCTGATCGCCGGCATCGACGCGCCGTACCAGATGTGGAGCTACGCCAACAAGCTGAAGATGACGCGCCAGGAGCTGATCCAGGAATCCAAGGAATCCGACGGCAATCCGCAGATCAAGGGCAAGATCCGCCAGCTGCAGCGCGAGATGGCCAAGCGCCGCATGATGGCCGACGTGCCGACCGCCGACGTGGTGGTGACCAACCCGACCCATTACGCGGTGGCGCTGAAGTACACCGACGGCCAGCGCGGCGCGCCGAAAGTGGTGGCCAAGGGCACCGACGAGGTGGCCGCCAAGATCCGCGAAATCGCCAGGGAAAACAAGGTGGCCCTGCTGGAAGCGCCGCCGCTGGCGCGTGCGCTGTTCAAGCATACCGAGATCGGCGACGAGATTCCGGAACAGCTGTACGCCGCCGTGGCCGAAGTGCTGGCCTATGTGTTCCAGCTGCGCATGTTCAACAAGGGCAACGGCAACCGTCCGGTCGCGCCGAAGAAAATCGACGTGCCGCCGACCATGGACCCGCTCGACCCGGCCTACGTGCCCAAGCATGGCAACCCCCCCGATCTGAATAACGGAGCACCCGCATGAACGCCCTGAGCAACATCAAACTGCCGCCGTGGCTGCAAGGCCTGGCGACCTCGCAGAACAAGGCCAGCCTGGCGGCGCCGATCCTGATCATCATGCTGCTGGCGATGATGATCCTGCCGCTGCCGGCGTTCGTGCTCGACATGTTCTTCAGCTTTAACATCGCGCTGTCGGTGATCGTGCTGCTGACTTCGCTGTACACGGTCAAGCCGCTGGACTTCATGGCGTTTCCGATCATCCTGCTGGTGTCGACCATGCTGCGCTTGTCGCTGAACGTGGCCTCGACCCGGGTGGTGCTGACCGAAGGCCACACCGGCGCCGACGCGGCCGGCAAGGTGATCGAAGCGTTCGGCCACTTCCTGATCGGCGGTAACTACACGGTCGGTATCGTGGTGTTCGTGATCCTGACCATCATCAACTTCGTGGTGGTGACCAAGGGCGCCGGCCGTATCGCCGAGGTGGGCGCGCGTTTCGCCCTGGACGCGATGCCGGGCAAGCAGATGGCGATCGACGCCGACCTCAACGCCGGCCTGATCGGCGAAGCGGAGGCGAAAAAGCGCCGCAGCGAAGTGTCGATGGAGGCGGAATTCTACGGCGCCATGGACGGCGCCTCGAAATACGTGCGCGGCGACGCCGTGGCCGGCATTCTGGTGACCGTGATTAACGTGGTGGGCGGCCTGCTGGTCGGCATCATCCAGCACGACATGGCGTTTGCCGACGCCATCAAGAACTACACGCTGCTGGCCATCGGTGACGGCCTGGTGGCGCAGATTCCGTCGCTGGTGATTTCGATCGCGGCCGGTATCGTGGTGTCGCGCGTGGCCAGCGACCAGGACATCGGCGGTCAGCTGGTGGGCCAGCTGTTCGCCAAGCCGCAGGTCATGTACATCACGGCCGGCATCATCGGCGGCATGGGCCTGATCCCCGGCATGCCCAACCTGGTGTTCCTGCTGCTGGGCGGTATCCTGGGCGGCGCCGGCTACATGATGAGCAAGAAGAAGGAGCAGAACGTGGCCAGCGAAACCGCCGCCGCCGAAGCGGCCGCGCCGGCCGCCGCCGCCGCCGCGGAGCAGGAAGAGGCCACCTGGCAGGACGTGATGCCGGTCGATACCCTGGGCCTGGAAGTGGGCTACCGCCTGATTCCGCTGGTCGACAAGACGCAGGGCGGCGAGCTGCTCAAGCGCATCAAGGGTATCCGCAAGAAGTTCGCGCAGGAGGTCGGTTTCCTGGCGCCGCCGGTACACATCCGCGACAACCTGGAACTCAAGCCGTCGGCCTACCGCATCACGCTCAAGGGGGTGGAGATGGGCGCCGGCGAAGCCTACAACGGCCAGTTCCTGGCCATCAATCCCGGTATGGCGACCGGCACGCTGCAGGGCATGGTGACCACCGACCCGGCGTTCGGTTTGCCGGCCGTGTGGATCGACGCCAGCCTGCGCGACCAGGCGCAGGGCATGGGTTACACCGTGGTCGATGCCGGCACGGTGGTGGCGACCCATCTGAATCACCTGATCACCACCCATGCGTCGGAACTGTTGGGGCGCGGCGAAGTGCAGCAGCTGATCGACCACCTGGGCAAGGAATCGCCCAAGCTGGTGGAAGACCTGGTGCCGAAAATGGTGTCGGTGTCGACGCTGCAGAAAGTGCTGCAGAATCTGCTGGCCGAGGGCGTGCACATCCGCGACATGCGCACCATCGTCGAAACCCTGGCCGAGCATGCCGGTCACAACCAGGATCCGAACGACCTGACCGCGCTGGTGCGGATCGCGCTGGGCCGCGCCATTGTGCAGCAACTGTTCCCGGGCACCAACGAGCTGTCGGTGATGACCCTGGACAACCGTCTGGAACGGTTGCTGATGCAGGCCATGACCGCCAGCGGACCGGACGGCGCCGGCATCGAGCCCGGCCTGGCCGACACCATCGCCCAGCAGGCGCAGCAGGCTGCCGCGCAGCAGGAGGCGCTGGGCCTGACGCCGGTGCTGCTGGTGCCGGGGCCGCTGCGGTCCTTGCTGTCGCGCTTCCTGCGCCGCGCGCTGCCGCAGCTGAAGGTGCTGTCGCACGCGGAGATCCCGGAAAGCAAGACCATCCGCGTGACCGCGCTGGTGGGCCAGCAACCGGCCTGAGTTTGATGCAGATGTAATCGCGTTCATGCGGCCGGCCTAGACTGGCTTGCATGAACGATGATTACGACACGCCGTGGAAGGAGGTGGTCACACGCTACTTTCCCGAGTTCATGGCCTTCTATTTCAACGATGCCTACGCGGCCATCGATTGGTCGCGGCCGTACGCATTCCTCGACCAGGAATTGGCCGCGCTGTCGCACGACGCGGCGCAGGGCCGGCGCCTGCTCGACAAGCTGGTACGCGTCCATCTGCGCGACGGCGGCGAGCAGTGGGTGCTGGTGCACCTGGAAGTGCAGGGGCGGCACGACGCCGGTTTTGCCGAGCGCATCTTCACCTATCACTACCGCGTGTATGACCGTTACCGCAAACCGGTGGCCAGCCTGGCGGTGCTGGCCGACAGCGGCAGGCGCTGGCGGCCGTCGTCGTTCGCCTACGAGCTGCTGGGCTGCGAGATGTGCCTGATGTTTCCCATCGTGAAGCTGCAGGATTACGCCGACTGCATCGACGAGCTGCTGCTGAACCACAACCCGTTCGCCCTGGTCACCGCCGCGCATTTGATGACGCAGCAGACCCGGCACGATGCGACGCGGCGGCGCGCGTTCAAATGGCGGCTGACCCGGCTGCTGTATCGTCATCACTGGGACCGGCAGCGCATCCTCAGCCTGTTTCGCGCGATCGACTGGATGATGCGTCTGCCCGAAGCGATGGAACAAAAATTTCACGCCGATGTCTTACATCTGGAGGAGGGAGGACATGCCATGCCATACGTGACGTCGATTGAAAGGATAGGACGCCAGATCGGGCGCGAGGAAGGGCGCAAGGAAGGACGCGAGGAAGGGCGCACGCAAGGCCGGCAGGAAGGCCGGGCGCAGGGGCGGCTGCAGGGGCAGGCGGAGATGCTGCTGGCGGTGCTGGCGGATCGTTACGGCGCGCTGGACGCCGCCGCCCGCGCGCGGGTGGAGGCGGCGGACGAAGCGCAGCTGCACCGCTGGGCGCACAAGGTCATCCACGCCGCCAGTTTGCGCGAGGTGTTCGGCGACTGAATATACGGCCGATTTCCACGCCTGTTCGTCAGATCGTTTCCGAGGTGCATCGTCAATAATAAGACCATCTGGAGTCAGCTCCTGTTGGTTTTCTAAAGAGACGGTCATGAACGTTAAAAAATTTACCGCACCGACTTCGCGCGAAGCGCTGCGCAAAGTCCGCGAATCGCTCGGCCCTGACGCCGTGATCTTGTCCAACCGCCAGACCGACGGCGGTGTCGAAATTCTCGCCCTGGCCAACGACGATGCTGCCTCGCTGGCCATGCCGGCGCCGCACTCGCCGATGGCCGAGCCGGCGCCATCGCTGGACCTGGGCGCGGTCCACGCCGCCGCCCAGGGTCGCATGGTCGAGCGCGCGCTGGAACGGGTCGAGCCGCGCTTCGACGACGAAGTGCAGTTGTCGCCGCAGGCGCGCATCGTGCCGGCCGCCAGCCTGCCGCCGCAGCCGCAGCGCCGCGTGGTCGCCTCGCATGCCTCGTATGCCACCAAGAC
>NZ_SPVG01000258.1 GCF_004614165.1 Duganella callida
CCGGCGCGGTGAAGCACAGCTCGTAATCGTCGCCGCCGGCCGCCGTGTAGGCGCGGCGCAGCGCCGCGTCGCGCGTGGCCAGCACGTCGCCGGCCGGCAGCGCATCGATGTTCAGGGTGGCGCCCACCTGCGACAGTTTGAGGATGTGGCCGATGTCGCCGACCAGGCCATCGGAAATGTCGATCGCCGCATGCGCCAGTCCCTGTTCGGCCAGCGCCATGCCCAGCTCGACGCGCGGCACCGGCGTATGCATGCGCGCGCCGGCGGCCTGCAAAGCGGCGGCGTCGAGCGACAGTTCCTTGCGGTAGCCGGCCAGCGCCAGGCGCGCATCGCCCAGCGTACCGGAAATCCAGATATCGTCGCCGGGCCGGGCGGCGCTGCGGCGCAGGGCCTGGCCCGGACGCACCTCGCCGAACACGGTAATGCAGATGTTCAGCGGTCCCCTGGTGGTGTCGCCGCCGATCAGCTCGATGTTGAAGGCGTCGGCCAGCGCGAACAGCCCTTGCGAAAAGCCGTGCAGCCAGGCGCGCTCGGCGGCAGGCAGCGCCAGCGCCAGCGTGAAGCCGACCGGACGCGCGCCCATCGCCGCCAGGTCGGACAGGTTGACCGCCAATGCCTTGTGGCCGAGCCGCTGCGGATCTTCGCCGGCAAAGAAATGCCGCCCTTCCACCAGCATGTCGGAGGAAATCGCAATCTGGGTGCCGGGCGTGGGCGCGATCAGCGCGCAGTCGTCGCCAATGCCCAGCACAGCCCGCGCGGCATGGTGGGGCCGCTGGAAGTATTCCTTGATGAGGTCAAATTCGGAGAGCATGCGGCATTGTACCGCTATGGCTCGATGCGTCTGGTCAGGTTTTCCATGCCGAGTGCCGGCAGCGATTCGTCGGAGAGGAACAGCCAGTCGTGGTTGGCCAGCCGCACCGCCACGCCGTTGACGTGGAAGCGGCTCAGCAGGTTGGGCGTGAAGAACAGCTGCGGGCCGGCCTCGTAGCTGGCATCGTGCAGCACGATCAGTAAACGGCTGGGGCCGGCTTCGATGGTGACGGTGTCCAGGTTCAGCTGCGCCAGCGTGCCTTCGCCGGTCTGCATCAGCCCGCCCTTGGAGCGCATATAGACGAAGGACAGCTGCAAGCCGCTTTCGTGCCAGCGCAGCAACTGTTGCCAGGCGGCGCCCTGCGCCGAGGCGCCGGCGGGTTCGGGAAGACGATGAGAGACGATCAGATCGGCCATGGCTATCTCCTGGTGAGCCCGCCCAGCTTACCGCAATTGCGCCCCGCCTTGATTCGCATGGTGAAATATCGCGATTTTCAATCAGTTTTCATCAGCCGATAGGGAAAAGTAATTATTTTCCAAAATTGATTATGTAGACGCGATCCCTCGGTTAAACGCTTAAAAATTCGGCTAACCTGCGCGCAACTCATCAAAAATGCTGATAACCCTTCTTGTTGTGCGTGAAAATACCTACTTTTTTGCAAGAACTGGTCTGATAAAATCGTAGGCTTTCCGACCGCACACACAGGAAGGCAGTACAGCATGGATTCGTCCCCTGAGAAAAAAGAAGCTATTCGTCAACAATTGCGCCTTTCGGCGCTGGAATACCACGAGTATCCGACCCCAGGCAAGATCAGCGTTACGCCGACCAAGCAACTGACCAACCAGCGCGACCTGGCCCTGGCGTATTCGCCGGGGGTGGCGGCGCCGTGCGAGGAAATCGTCATCGATCCAGCCAATGCCTTCAAATATACTGCGCGCGGCAACCTGGTGGCGGTGATCACCAACGGCACCGCCGTGCTAGGCCTGGGCAACATCGGCCCGCTGGCCGCCAAGCCGGTGATGGAAGGCAAGGGCGTGCTGTTCAAGAAATTCGCCGGCATCGACGTGTTCGACATCGAAATCAACGAGCAGGACCCGGACAAGCTGGTGGAAGTGATCGCCGCGCTGGAACCGACCTTCGGCGGCATCAACCTGGAAGACATCAAGGCGCCGGAATGCTTCACCATCGAGCGCAAGCTGCGCGAGCGCATGAAGATTCCGGTGTTCCACGATGACCAGCACGGCACCGCCATCATCGTCGGCGCCGCCATCCTGAACGGCATCTCGCTGGTCGGCAAGGACATCAAGCAGTGCAAGCTGGTGGTATCGGGCGCGGGCGCCGCGGCGCTGGCCTGCCTGGACCTGATCGTCGATCTCGGCTTCCCGATCGAAAACATCTACGTGACCGACCTGGCCGGCGTGGTCTACAAGGGCCGCACCGAACTGATGGACCCGGACAAGGAACGCTTCGCGCGCGACACCTCGGCCCGCACCCTGGCCGAAGTGATCCCGGACGCCGACATCTTCCTCGGTCTGTCGGCCGGCGGCGTGCTCAAGCAGGACATGGTCAAGTCGATGGCGCCGAATCCGCTGATCCTGGCGCTGGCCAACCCGAATCCGGAAATCCTGCCGGAAGACGTCAAGGCCGTGCGCGGCGACGCCATCATGTGCACCGGCCGTTCGGACTACCCGAAC
Source organism: Duganella callida (assembly GCF_004614165.1). Lineage (GTDB taxonomy): Bacteria > Pseudomonadota > Gammaproteobacteria > Burkholderiales > Burkholderiaceae_D > Rugamonas > Rugamonas callida. The sequence continues at coordinate 2,506 of NZ_SPVG01000258.1, forward strand.
CAGGTCAACAACGTGCTGTGCTTCCCCTACATCTTCCGCGGCGCGCTCGACTGCGGCGCCACCACCATCACGCGCGAAATGGAAATCGCCGTGGTGCATGCGATCGCCGAGCTGGCGCATGCCGAGCAGTCGGACATCGTCGCCACCACCTATGGCGTCAGCAACCTGTCGTTCGGCCCGGACTACCTGATCCCGATGCCGTTCGATCCGCGCCTGCTGATCAAGATCGCCCCGGCCGTGGCCAAGGCGGCCGAGGATTCCGGCGTCGCCTCGCGTCCGATCAAGGACCTGCAGGCGTATGCCGAAAGCCTGCAGCAGTTCGTCTACCGCTCGGGCACCTTCATGAAGCCGCTGTACCAGGTGGCCAAGAAGGCGGCGATGGAACTCAAGCGCATCGTCTACGCCGAGGGCGAAGAGGAACGCGTGCTGCGCGCGGTGCAGGTGGTGGTCGATGAAAAACTGGCGCGTCCGATCCTGGTCGGTCGTCCCGCCGTGCTGGAAGCGCGCATCGCCAAATTCGGCCTGCGCCTGAAGCAGGGCGTCGACTTCGACGTCATCAACCCCGATTATGACGAGCGCTACCGCGACTACTGGCACGCCTACTACGAGCTGACCGCGCGCAAGGGCGTGACCCAGGAATACGCCAAGCTGGAAATGCGCCGCCGCCACACCCTGATCGGCGCCATGATGATCAAGAAGGGCGACGCCGACGGCATGATCTGCGGCACCTTCGGCACCACCCAGCTGCACCTGCACTACATCGACCAGGTGCTGGGGCGTCGCGAGGGCGCCTGCGTGTACGCCGCGATGAACGTGCTGATCCTGCCGGAGCGCCAGCTGGTGATGGTGGACACCCACGTCAACGAGAATCCGGACCCGAACGAACTGGCGGCCATCACCTGCATGGCGGCCGACGAAATGCGCCGCTTCGGCCTGTCGCCGCGCGCGGCGCTGCTGTCGCACTCGAACTTCGGCTCATCCAACAGCCCGTCGGCGGTCAAGATGCGCGCCGCGCTGGAACTGATCAAACAGCGCGACCCGTCGCTGGAAGTGGACGGTGAAATGCACGGCGACACCGCGCTGGATTCCAAGCTGCGCAACGCCATCATGCCGGGCTCGACCCTGACCGGCGACGCCAACCTGCTGGTGATGCCGAACATCGAAGCGGCCAACATCGCCTACAACCTGGTGAAGACGGCGGCCGGCAACGGCATCGCGGTCGGCCCCATCCTGCTCGGCTGCGCCAAGCCGGTGCACATCCTGACCCCGACTTTTCTTTCCGTTGTAACAAGATGTAAGTGATGTAAAAACGCGGATTTCGGTGAGAAATGCGTGTCGGCCGCTCTGTTACAATATCGGGCTACTAAGTAAACCCCTCATTTGAATACACCATGCAGAAAATAAAAAAGGCCCTGGTTACGGGCATTACCGGTCAGGATGGCGCCTATCTGGCGGAACTGCTGCTGGAAAAGGGCTATGAAGTCACCGGCACCTACCGCCGTACCAGCTCGGTCAATTTCTGGCGTATCGAAGAACTGGGCATCCAGTCGCATCCGAATCTCAAGCTGGTCGAGTACGATCTGACCGACCTCGGCTCCAGCATCCGCCTGATGCAGACGGTGCAGCCGGATGAGGTCTACAACCTGGCGGCGCAGAGCTTTGTCGGCGTGTCCTTCGAGCAGCCGGTCACCACCGCGGAAATCACCGGCGTCGGCCCGGTCAATCTGCTGGAGGCGATCCGCATCGTCAATCCGCAGATCCGCTTCTACCAGGCCTCGACCTCGGAAATGTTCGGCAAGGTGCAAGCCGTGCCGCAGAAGGAAGACACGCCGTTCTACCCGCGCAGCCCGTATGGCGTGGCCAAGCTGTACGCCCACTGGATGACCGTCAACTACCGCGAGTCCTACGGCATCTTCGGCTCGTCCGGCATCCTGTTCAACCACGAGTCGCCACTGCGCGGCCGCGAGTTCGTCACCCGCAAGATCACCGATTCGGTGGCCAAGATCCATCTGGGCAAGCTGGATGTGCTGGAGCTGGGCAATATGGACGCCAAGCGCGACTGGGGCTTCGCCAAGGAATACGTGGAAGGCATGTGGCGCATCCTGCAGGCCGACAAGCCGGACACCTATGTGCTGGCCACCAACCGCACCGAAACCGTGCGCGATTTCGTCACCATGGCGTTCAAGGCCGTCGACGTGACCATCGAGTGGAGCGGCAAGGATGAAAACGAAGTCGGCACCTGCAAGAAAACCGGCAAGGTGCTGGTGCGCGTGAATCCGAAGTTCTACCGTCCGGCCGAAGTGGATCTGCTGATCGGCGATCCGGCCAAGGCGCAGCGTGAGCTGGGCTGGAAGCCATCGACCACGCTGGAGCAGCTGTGCCAGATGATGGTGGAGGCCGACCTGCGCCGCAATCAAGCCGGCTTCTCGTTCTGATTTCAGGAGTATAGGCGATGGCTGCTGAAGCTGCGGGCAAACGTGCCCTGATCACCGGTTTGTCCGGCTTCACCGGCCAGTACGTGGCGCGCGAACTGCGCGCGGCGGGCTACGCCATCTTCGGCACCACCACGCCGGGACATGTGGTCGGCGAAGGCGAATATGCGGTCGATCTGCTCGACCGCGCCGGCCTGGCCGCCATGATCCGCGAAGTGCGGCCGGACGTGGTGGTGCACCTGGCCGCCATCGCCTTCGTCGCCCACGGCGACGTCGAACAGATCTACCGCGTCAACGTGGTGGGCACGCGCAATCTGCTGGAGGCCCTGGCCGCGGCGGAGCACAAGCCGTCGGCCGTGCTGCTGGCGTCCAGCGCGAACATCTATGGCAATACCGATGCCGGCGTGATCGCCGAAACCGTGCCGGCCGCGCCGGCCAACGATTATGCCGTCAGCAAGCTGTCGATGGAATACATGGCGCGCCTGTGGCAGGACAAGTTGCCGCTGATCGTGGTGCGCCCCTTCAATTACACCGGCGTCGGCCAGCACGAGAATTTCCTGCTGCCGAAGATCGTCTCGCACTTCCGCCGCGCCGCCGCCGACATCGAGCTGGGCAACCTGCACGTGTGGCGCGACTTTTCCGACGTGCGCATGGTGGCGTCGTGCTACCGCAAGCTGCTGGCGGCGCCGGCCGCCATCGGCCAGACCTTCAACATCTGTTCTGGTCACGGTTATTCGCTGGGTGAGGCGCTGGAGATGATGAACCGGATCGCCGGCTACCAGATCAATGTCCGCGTCAACCCGGCCTTCGTGCGCGCCAACGAAGTGGTGCGCCTGGTCGGCGACAGCCGCCATCTGGCCGCCGTGATCGGTCCCATCGACACGGTGCCGCTGGCCGACACGCTGCGCTGGATGTATTCGGCGTGAACCGGCAGTCCCCCCTGCGCGTCGGCCTGTCGGTGACCAAGGCCGAACCGGCGCTGACCGGCGGCCGCCTGGACGGCCTGGGCGTGTACAGCCGCGCGCTGCTCGAGCATCTGCCGCAGGCCGGCGTGGAAGTTTTCCCCCTGTCGTTCGCCCCGCCCGGCGACGCCGCGCGCGTGCGGCTGGGCCGCGCGCTGCCGGTGTCGTTCCCGGTGGCGACGCTGGGCGACCTGGTGCTGCCTCGGTCGGTGCACCTGAGCACCCGCGCCGCCCTGGGCAAGGGCGCGGCGCCGCTGGACCTGTTCCACGCCACCGACTACCACATCGTGCGCATGGACTGCCCGGTGGTGGCGACCCTGCACGACGCGCTGCCGGTGTCGCATCCGGAATGGGCCAGTCCCAAACTGCGCAAGCTGAAGAACTGGCTGCAGATCAGGGCCGCGCGCAAGGCGCAGCATGTGATCACCGGCTCGCATTATTCGATCCGCGAACTGGTACAGCACTTCGGCATCGACGAGAAAAAAATCAGCGTGGTCCACCACGGCGTGGCCGCGCACTGGCTCGACGCGCCACCGGTCGATGAGCGCGACGTCACGCTGGGCCTGCACGGCCTGCGCGAAGGTTATTATCTGTTCGTCGGCACCCTGCAGCCGCGCAAGAACATCGGCCGCCTGCTGGACGCTTATCTGGCGCTGCCGCCGGTGCTGCGCTCGGCGCGCCAGCTGGTGATCGTCGGCCAGCCGGGCTGGCGCAGCGAGGATCTGATCCGCCAGGTCAGGGCGGCGCGTGAGCGCGGCGAAAACGTGGTGTGGCTGGACCAGCTGACCGATGAGCGCCGCCTGCGCCACCTGTACGCCGGCGCCGGCGCCTTCATCTTCCCATCGCTGCACGAGGGCTTCGGCCTGCCGCTGGTGGAAGCCTTCGCCGCCGGCGTGCCGGTGGCCTGCTCCAATACCACCTCGCTGCCGGAAGTGGCGGCCGGCGCGGCGCTTGAATTCGATCCGTTGTCGGTGGCCGAGATCAGCGCCGCCATGACCGTGCTGGCGCGCGACGACGGCGCGCGCGCGCGCTGCATCGCCGCCGGCAAGCGCCGCGCACTGGAACTGACATGGGACGCGGCGGCGCGCCGCACCGTCGCCGTGTATCACGAAATGCTGAATGCCTGACTATGCGCGTCCTTCACTTTTACAAGACTTATTATCCCGACAGCTGGGGCGGCGTCGAGCAGGTGATACGCCAGATGTGCACCAGCACCGGGCGCCTGGGCGTCACCAACGAAGTGCTGACGCTGACGCGCGACGCCACGCTGGCCCAGCTGGAAATCGAAGGCCACACCGTGCACCGCGTGCCGATGAATTTCGAGATCGCTTCCACCGGCTTTTCGCTGGCGGCGATCCGCAAGCTGGCGCACCTGGCGCGCAAGGCGGACGTGATCCATTACCACTTCCCGTGGCCGTTCATGGACATCGCCCACTTCGTGGCGCGCATCGACAAGCCCAGTGTGGTGACCTACCACTCGGACATCGTGCGCCAGAAGAACCTGCTGCGGGTGTACAGCCCGCTCAAGCGCCGCTTCCTGGACAGCGTGGACACGGTGGTGGCCAGTTCGCCCAACTACGTGGCCTCTTCGCCGGTGCTGAAGCGCTTTGCGCACAAGACGCGCGTGATCACCTTCGGTCTGGACAAATCGACCTATCCGCAGCCGTCCGAGGCGCTGAAGGATAAATGGCGTGCCCGTTGCGGCGAGCGTTTCTTCCTGTTCGTCGGCGTGCTGCGCTACTACAAGGGGCTGCACATCCTGATGGATGCGATGGCCAACGTCGATTACCCGGTGGTGATCGTCGGCGCCGGCCCGATCGAGCAGGAATTGAAGGAGCACGCGCAGCGCCTGGGCCTGACCCACGTGATGTTTCTCGGCGCGGTGGATGAAGAGGACAAGGTGGCGCTGCTGGATCTGAGCTATGCGATGGTGTTCCCCTCGCACCTGCGCTCGGAAGCCTTCGGCATCTCGCTGCTGGAAGGCGCGATGTTCGGCAAACCGATGATCTCCAGCGAGATCGGCACCGGCACCACCTACATCAACATCGACAACGACACCGGCCTGGTGGTGCCGCCCGGCGATCCGCAGGCGCTGCGCGCGGCCATGACGCGGCTGTGGAACGATCCGGAACTGGCGGCCGCCATGGGCCGCCGCGCCGAGGCGCGCTACTGGCAGCTGTTCACCGCCGAGAAGATGGCCGAGAGCTACCTCGACCTGTACCGCGAACTGACCACGCGGCCGAGGTAAAATAGCCGCTCCCACGGTCTACTGGAGAATCGCGTGCGCTGCCTGGTCATCGAAGATGAAGCGGAAACCTCGAACTACATCTGCAAGGGTCTGCGCGAGGCGGGCTACATGGTCACCGCCTGCAACAACGGCCCCGATGGACTGGATCTGGCCACCAGCGAGGACTGGGACATCATCATCCTCGACCGCATGCTGCCGGGGCGCATAGACGGCCTGTCCATCGTCGACAAGCTGCGCGCGCTGGGCAAGCAGACGCCGGTCATCATCGTCAGCGCGCTGTCCACCATCGACGCCCGCGTCACCGGCCTGCGCGGCGGCGCCGACGACTACCTGTCCAAACCCTTCGCCTTTTCCGAGCTGCTGGCGCGCGTGGAGGCGCTGCTGCGCCGCAGCGCGCCCGGCGCCGACAGCACCCAGCTGCAGGTGGCGGACCTGAAGCTGGACCTGCGCACGCTGCGCGTCACGCGCGGCAACAAGGTGATCACGCTGCAGCCGCGCGAATACCGCCTGCTCGAATACCTGATGCGCAACGAGAACCAGGTGGTGACCCGCACCATGCTGCTGGAATCGGTGTGGGACTACCACTTCGACCCGCAGACCAATGTGATCGATGTGCAGATCAGCCGCCTGCGCGCCAAGGTCGACAAGGACTTCCCGGTAATGCTGATCCATACGCTGCGCGGGGTCGGCTACCGCATGGGCGTGGCGCCGCCGGACGAGGCGGAGCAGGGTGTTGCAGGGTGATTAAACTGCGCACCTCGATTGCGGCCAAGCTGGTACTGGGCTACGGCCTGCTCGGCATCGCCTCGATCGTGGCGGTATCGGCGGTGTTCTACAGCGGCACCATCGGCGTGATCGACCAGAACATCGACGGCAAGATCATGGCGCAGTCGGACCGGCTGTTGGACAATATCGCCGCCGCCAAGAACGGCCGCAAGGCGCTGGCGCAGGAGGTGCAACGCCTGCTCAGCGACGGCGTCGACAGCGACCGCGAAATCTTCGGCATCGTCGGCGCCGACGGCACCTCCGTCGCCGGCAATCTCGGCTCCTGGCCGGCCCTCGGCGACGCGCCGGACATGCTGACCGCGCAGGTGCTGCGCAACGGCCGCAGCGCGCCGGCGCGCCTGTACCTGCGCGCGCTGAACGGCGGCGACACGCTGATCGTCGGCCGCGACCTGAGCGAAGAGGAGGCGGTGCGCGAGGTGATCTGGCGCGCGCTGGCGGCCGGCGCCTGCGTGTCGCTGATGCTGACCATCGCCGGCGCGCTGCTGTTCCGCCGCAGTATCGAGGCGCGCCTGGGCGAGATCCGCCGCACGGCCGCGCGCATCGAGGAGGGCGACCTGAGTCTGCGTATTCCGGTCAGCGGCAGCGACGAATTCGCGCTGCTGAACCGCGACATCAACCGCATGCTGGACCGCATCGAACTGCTGATGGACGGTATCCGCCACGTCTCCAACGCCATCGCCCACGACCTGCGCACGCCGCTGAGCCGCATCCGCGGCCGGCTCGACGACGCCCTGCGCCACGAGATGACGGTGCCGCGCCTGTCCGGCGCCGCGCACGACGCGATCGACGACATCGACGACCTGATTCGCCTGTTCGAGCGCCTGTTGCAGATCGCCGAGGCGGAATCCGGCGTGCGCGGCCGCCTGTTCGAGCGGCTGGACCTGGGCCGCGTGGTGGCCGACATCGGCGAAATGTACGAGGCCATCGCCGAAGACAGCGGCATCGCGCTGACGGTGGACGCGCCGACCTCTCTGTACGTGGACGGCGACCGCAACCTGCTGGCCAGCGCGGTCGCCAGCCTGCTGGACAACGCCATCAAGTACGCCGGGCCGGGGGCGACCATCCACGTGCGCGCCGGCCTGCATGGCGACCAGGCGGCGATTTCGGTGCACGACAATGGTCCCGGTATCCCGGAGGCGGAGCGCGCCAAGGTGACGCAGCGCTTCTACCGCGTCGACCAGAGCCGCCACCTGCCGGGCAATGGCCTGGGGCTGTCGATCGTCAGCGCCACCGCCACTTCGCACGGCGGCGCGTTGGTGCTGGAAGACGGCGCGCCGGGACTGATCGCGCGCATCGTGCTGCCGCTGGCGCCGGCCTAACCGATCCGTAATGTGACCATTTGGTAATCTGACCGCAAGCTTGTGGAAAGCAGGGCAGTCCTATGATGGGCTGTTCTTCCCCTGACCTGATTCCACATGCACGACTTAAGCGACATCGCCAGCTGGCTGCGGCACCATCCTGTTTATCACGACACTTCGGTACACAGCACGCTGCCCGATCCGACCTTTCTGGCGCAGGGCGAGACGGTGGTCTCGTTCAGCACCAACAATTACCTGGCGTTGGCCAACCATCCGCGCCTGGTGGCCGCGGCCAAGCAGGGGCTGGAGCGTTACGGCGTCGGCAACTGCGAATCGCGCCTGCTGGGCGGCGACCTTGAGGTTTACCGCGAGCTGGAACGGCGTCTCGGTGCGCTCAAGCACAAGAGCGACGCGGTGCTGTTCGTCACCGGCTACATGACCAACATCGGCGTGCTGTCATCCATCGTCAAGGCGGCCACGCTGGCGCGCCTGCATGGCTTCCGGCCGAAGAAGCGCCACAAGTACGCCTATTACTCGGACGAGTTCAATCACATCTCGATCCGCGAAGGCATCCAGATGTCGGGCGCGCTGCGCTACAACTACCGCCACTGCGACATGGATCACCTGGAATCGCTGCTGCAGGCCGGCGCCGCCGACGGCACCACGCCGATCATCGTCAGCGACGGCGTGTTCAGCATGGAAGGCACGATCGCGCCGCTGCCGGCACTGGTGGCGCTGGCCGAGCGTTTCGGCGCGCTGCTGTACGTCGACGACGCCCACGCCACCGGCATCCTCGGCGCGCACGGCGGCGGCACTTCCGAGCATTTCGACTGCTACAGCGCCAACATCATGCAGATGGGGACCTTGAGCAAGGCGCTCGGTTCGATCGGCGGCTTCGTGGCGGTGGAAAAGGATGTGGCGGACGTGATCCGGCTGACCAGCTCCGCCTACGGCTTCACCTGCCCGCCGCCGCCGGACCAGGCGGCGGCGCTGCTGGCCGCGCTGGACATCCTGGAAGAAGAGCCGGAGCGCCGCCAGCGCCTGTGGGACAACCAGCGCTATTTCATCGAGCGGATGCAGCCGCTGGGCTACACCATCATCTCGACCCAGACGCCGATCCTGCCGGTGCTGATCGGCGACGCCGAGACGTGCCAGCGCCATGCCATGGAACTGCGGCGCGAGGGCGTGCACGTGGACTCGATCCAGTTCCCGGCCGCGCCGGTGGGCCAGGCCCGTTTGCGCTTCATGATGAACGCCGGCCACACCGGGGCGCAGATCGATCACGCGGTGAGCGTGATGGCGCGCCTGGCCGGGCGCGGCGAACGCCTGGTGGCATAATCAATGCTCTGCCCAGCGCTCCTTGATCTCAAGCAGCGCGGGCATCTGTTCAAAGAAGAGGTCGACCAGCCGGCCTTCAAAATGCTTGTCGCGCTGGCCCAGCATGAATTCCACCGTCTTCTCCACCGACCACGCTTCCTTGTAGGGCCGCGCCGAGGTCAGCGCGTCGAACACGTCGGCAATCGCGATGATGCGGCCGACCAGCGGAATCTCCTCGCCCGACAGGCCGTTGGGATAACCGCTGCCGTCCCATTTCTCGTGGTGGGTCATGGCCACGTCATAGGCCATGGCCAGCATGCCGGCGGCGTGCTTGCCGATGATGTCGCCGCCGATCAGCGCGTGCGTCTGCATGATCTTCCACTCGTCCGGATCGAGCGGCCCGGGCTTGCGCAGGATGCTGTCCGGGATGCCGATCTTGCCGACGTCGTGCATCGGCGCCGCGTGCAGCAGGTCTTCCGCCTCGGCCTCGCTCATGCCCACCGCCAGGCCGAGGATGCGGGCGTAGTGGCTCATGCGGATCACGTGCAGGCCGGTTTCGTTGTCCTTGTACTCGGCCGCCAGGCCGAGGCGCTGGACGATCTCCAGGCGTGTCTTTTTCAGCTCATCCACGCCCACCAGCGACAGGTGGTTGCGCACACGCGCCTTGACGATGGGCGGGCTGACCGGCTTGGTGATGTAATCGACGGCGCCGGCCTCGAAGCCGATCACCTCGTCGTCGGGATCGCTCAGCGCGGTGACGAAGATGACCGGGATCGATTGCGTCACCTTGTCGGCCTTCAGCAGCCGGCAGGTTTCATAGCCGGTCATCCCCGGCATCATCACGTCCAGCAGGATCAGCTGCGGCTGTTCCGAGCGCGCCAGCTCCAGCGCGCGCGGGCCGTCCTTGGCGAACAGCAGGCGGTAGTGATCCTGCAGGATGTGGCGCAGCAGCTGCAGGTTGCTGGCTTCGTCGTCGACCACAAGAATCTGCGGCTGGTGAGGCTGATGGGTGGTTCTCATGCGTTCTCCGTGGACAGGCTGTCCAGCAATGCCTGCATAGCGGTGTGCGCTTGCGGGAAATCGAAATCGTTAATGGCGTCCCGCACGGCGGCCAGCTGCTGTGCGAGGTCGGTCGGCGCGCCGGTGAGGGCGGCGCTCAGGGCTTCCATGGCGGCGTCGTTCAGCGCGCCGCGCTGCAGGAAGGGCAGCAGCGCGGCGGATTTCTGCCGCGCGACGGCCGGATTGAAGG
>NZ_SPVG01000089.1 GCF_004614165.1 Duganella callida
CATTGGGTCGCGCGCGACCCAATGTCCGAATGTCGGCTCTGACCCCGACTTAAAAAAAAACGCCACCCGAAGGTGGCGTTTTGACTGGCCGGGCGAAGATTACGCTTCGTCGCCGTGCGGGGTGACCGTTTCGGTCGCTTCCACATCTCCGCCGGACATGGCGGCCTTCTCGGCTGCCAGCAGAGCCTGGCGCTCTTCGACTTCCCACTGCTCTTTCTCTTTGCGCGCGCGGTGGAAGGCCAGACCGGTACCGCCCGGGATCAGACGGCCGACGATGACGTTTTCCTTCAGGCCGCGCAGACCGTCGCGCTTGCCCATGATCGCCGCTTCGGTCAGCACGCGGGTGGTTTCCTGGAACGATGCGGCCGAGATGAACGAATCGGTCGACAGCGATGCCTTGGTAATACCCAGCAGCACGTTTTCGTAGGTGGCCGGCAGCTTGCCTTCCGCGGTCACGCGGTCGTTTTCTTCCAGCATCTCCGAACGCTCCACCTGCTCGCCAACGATGTAGTTGGTGTCGCCGGCGTTGGTGATCTGCACGCGACGCAGCATCTGACGCACGATCACTTCGATGTGCTTGTCGTTGATCTTCACGCCCTGCAGACGGTACACGTCCTGCACTTCGTCGACGATGTAACGCGCCAGCGCTTCGATCCCCAGCAGACGCAGGATGTCTTGCGGATCGGCCGGGCCGTCCACGATCATCTCGCCCTTGTTCACCACCTGGCCGTCGTGCACCAGCACTTGCTTGTCCTTGGTGATCAGGAACTCGTGCTTGTTGCCGTCCATGTCGGTGATTTCCAGACGCTGCTTGCCCTTGGTTTCCTTACCAAACGCAACCGTACCGGTGACTTCCGCCAGCATGCCCGCGTCTTTCGGCGAACGGGCTTCGAACAGCTCGGCCACGCGCGGCAGACCACCGGTAATGTCACGGGTCTTCTGCGATTCGGTCGGGATACGTGCCAGCACTTCACCCACCGACACTTGCTGGCCATCTTTCACCATGATCAGCGCGCCGACCTGGAAGCCGATCGATACCGCGTGTTCGGTACCGGCGATCTTCACTTCGTGGCCGTCGTCGTTCAGCAGTTTCACCTGCGGACGCATGGTCTTGGTCAGCGAGCCGCGACGTTTGGCGTCGATCACCACCAGGGTGGCCAGACCGGTCACCTCGTCCACCTGACGGGCCACGGTCACGCCTTCCTCGACGTTCTCGAAGCGCACCGTACCGGCGTACTCGGTGATGATCGGACGGGTCAGCGGATCCCAGGTCGCCAGCGCCGTGCCGGCCTTGACCGCCATGCCATCCTTGACGATCAGGGTGGCGCCGTACGGCACCTTGTGACGCTCGCGCTCACGGCCGTGGTCGTCGGTGATCAGCACTTCGCCCGAACGCGAAATGACGATCTGCGCGCCCTTGCCGTTGGTGACGTAACGCATGGTCGAGGTGAAGCGGATGGTGCCGTTCGACTTCGCTTCCACCGACGAGGCCACCGCCGCACGCGACGCCGCACCACCGATGTGGAAGGTACGCATGGTCAGCTGGGTACCCGGCTCGCCGATCGACTGCGCCGCCACCACACCCACCGCTTCGCCGGCGTTGACCAGCAGGCCGCGGCCCAGGTCGCGGCCGTAGCACTTGGCGCACAGGCCGTAGCGGGTGTCGCAGGTCAGCGGGGTGCGGATCTTCACTTCGTCGATGCCGACGCGTTCGATCTCTTCCACCATGTCTTCGTCCAGCAGGGTGCCGGCTTCGTACAGGGTTTCCTGGGTTTCCGGATTGACGATGTCGGTACCGGCCACGCGGCCCAGAATACGGTCGCGCAGGGCTTCGATCACTTCACCGCCCTCGACCATCGCCTTCATCAGCGTGCCGTTCGAGGTGCCGCAATCGTCTTCGATCACCACCAGATCCTGGGTCACGTCGACCAGACGACGGGTCAGGTAACCCGAGTTCGCGGTCTTCAGTGCCGTATCGGCCAGACCCTTACGGGCGCCGTGGGTCGAGATGAAGTACTGCAACACGTTCAGACCTTCGCGGAAGTTCGCGGTGATCGGCGTTTCGATGATCGAACCATCCGGTTTCGCCATCAGACCACGCATACCGGCCAGCTGGCGGATCTGCGCGGCCGAACCACGGGCGCCCGAGTCGGCCATCATGTAAATCGCGTTGAACGATTCCTGGGTGGTCTTGGTGCCATCGCGCTTGACCACGTCTTCCACTTTCAGCTGGTCCATCATGGCCTTGCCGACTTCGTCGGAAGTCTTGCCCCAGATGTCGACCACCTTGTTGTAACGCTCGCCGGCGGTCACCAGACCCGAGGCGTACTGCTGCTCGATCTGCTTGACTTCCGACTCGGCGGTCGAAATCAGGGTGACTTTTTGCGGCGGTACCAGCATGTCGTCCACGCAGATCGAGATACCGGCGCGGGTCGCCAGGCGGAAGCCCGACTGCATCAGCTGGTCGGCAAACACCACGGTGGCGCGCAGGCCGCACTTGCGGAACGAGGTGTTGATCAGCTTCGAGATTTCCTTCTTCTTCAGCGCGCGGTTCAGCACCGAGAAAGGCAGACCTTTCGGCAGGATTTCCGACAGGATGGCGCGGCCGACGGTGGTCTCGTAGCGGGTCAGGGTACGGACGAACTCGCCCGTCGCCGGATCCTTGGGATTCTCGACGATACGCACGGTGATGCGGGTGGTCAGCTCGACTTCCTTGTTGTCGTAGGCACGGATGACTTCCGACACGTCAGGGAACAGCATGCCCTCGTTCTTCGCATTGATCGCTTCGCGGGTCGCGTAGTACAGACCCAGCACGATATCCTGCGACGGCACGATCGACGGTTCGCCGTTCGACGGGAACAGGATGTTGTTCGAGGCCAGCATCAGGGTACGCGCTTCCATCTGCGCTTCGATCGACAGCGGCACGTGGACCGCCATCTGGTCACCGTCGAAGTCGGCGTTGAACGCCGCGCAGACCAGCGGGTGCAGCTGGATCGCCTTGCCTTCGATCAGCACCGGCTCGAACGCCTGGATACCCAGACGGTGCAGGGTCGGCGCACGGTTCAGCATGATCGGGTGTTCGCGGATGACTTCTTCCAGGATGTCCCAGACCACCGGCTCCTGGATTTCCACCAGCTTCTTCGCGGCCTTGATGGTCGTTGCCAGACCCATCAGTTCCAGCTTGTTGAAGATGAACGGCTTGAACAGTTCCAGCGCCATCAGCTTCGGCAGACCGCACTGGTGCAGTTTCAGCTGCGGACCCACCACGATCACCGAACGGCCCGAGTAGTCGACGCGCTTGCCCAGCAGGTTCTGACGGAAACGGCCGCCCTTACCCTTGATCATCTCGGCCAGCGATTTCAGCGGACGCTTGTTGGCGCCGGTCATCGCCTTGCCGCGACGGCCGTTGTCCAGCAGCGAGTCGACCGCTTCCTGCAGCATGCGCTTTTCGTTGCGCGTGATGATCTCTGGAGCGCGCAGCTCCATCAGACGCTTCAGACGGTTGTTACGGTTGATCACGCGGCGATACAGATCGTTCAGATCCGAGGTCGCGAAACGGCCGCCGTCCAGCGGCACCAGCGGACGCAGTTCCGGCGGCAGCACCGGCAGCACTTCCATGATCATCCACTCGGGCTTGATGCCCGAGCGCTGGAACGCTTCCAGCACTTTCAGACGCTTGGCGTATTTCTTGATCTTGGCTTCGGACTTCGATTCCTTGAGTTCCACGCGCAGGGTCTCGGCATCGCGGTGGATGTCGATCGAGCGCAGCAGTTCACGGATACCTTCCGCGCCCATGAAGGCGGTGAAGTCGTCGCCGTACTCTTCGTACTTGGCGGCGTAATCGTCTTCCGACATGATCTGGCACTTCTTCAGCGGGGTCATGCCCGGATCGGTCACCACGTAGGCTTCGAAGTACAGCACGCGTTCGATATCGCGCAGGGTCATGTCGAGCACCATGCCCAGACGCGACGGCAGCGATTTCAGGAACCAGATGTGGGCGGTCGGCGAGGCCAGCTCGATGTGGCCCATGCGCTCGCGGCGCACCTTGGCCAGGGTGACTTCGACGCCGCATTTCTCGCAGATCACGCCGCGGTGCTTGAGGCGCTTGTACTTGCCGCACAGGCACTCGTAGTCCTTGATCGGGCCAAAGATCTTGGCGCAGAACAGACCGTCGCGTTCCGGCTTGAAGGTACGGTAGTTGATGGTTTCCGGCTTCTTGACTTCGCCGTAGGACCACGAACGGATTTTTTCAGGCGAGGCGAGACCGATCTTGATCGCGTCAAAGGTCTCGTTCGTCTGTACTTGCTTGAATAGATCGAGCAGTGCTTTCATGTATCACTCCAGGTAGTGATGGAATTCTTTAAAGAGGAAGTCGGGGTCAGACCCCGACTTCCACGCGCTTGTGTCTTAGTTGCGTTCCAGGTCGATATCGATACCCAGGGAACGGATCTCTTTCACCAGCACGTTGAACGATTCCGGCATGCCGGCATCGATCACGTGATCGCCCTTGACGAGGTTTTCGTACACTTTGGTACGGCCGTTCACGTCGTCGGACTTCACGGTCAGCATTTCCTGCAGCACGTACGAGGCGCCGTACGCTTCCAGTGCCCACACCTCCATCTCACCGAAGCGCTGGCCGCCGAACTGGGCTTTACCACCCAGCGGCTGCTGCGTCACCAGCGAGTATGGACCGGTCGAGCGCGCGTGCATCTTGTCGTCCACCAGGTGGTGCAGCTTCAGCATGTGCATCACGCCGACGGTGACCTTGCGTTCGAACGCTTCACCGGTGCGGCCGTCGTACATGGTGACCTGGTTCTTGGACGGGGTCATGCCCAGCTTGGTCGCGATCTCGTCCGGGTAGGCCAGGTCCAGCATGCGGCGGATTTCCGACTCATGCGCACCGTCGAACACCGGCGTGGCGAACGGCACACCCTTCTTCAGGTTGTGCGCCAGCTTCATGATTTCCTCGTCGTCGAAGTCGTCCAGGTTTTCCGGACGGCCAGACTCGTTGTACACGGTGGTCAGATACTTGCGCATCTCTTCGACCTTGATCTGCTGCGCCAGCATTTCGCCGATACGGATGCCCAGGCCTTTTGCCGCCCAGCCCAAATGGGTTTCCAGGATCTGACCGACGTTCATACGCGACGGCACACCCAGCGGGTTCAGCACCACGTCGGCCGGGGTACCGTCCGCCATGTACGGCATGTCTTCCACCGGCACGATACGCGACACCACACCCTTGTTACCGTGGCGGCCCGCCATCTTGTCGCCCGACTGCAGGCGGCGCTTGACGGCCAGGTAGACCTTGACCATCTTCTGCACGCCCGGCTGCAGCTCGTCGCCCTGGGTCAGCTTCTTGCGCTTCTCTTCGAACGCCAGGTCGAACTGGTGACGCTTCTCGGCGATCGATTCCTTGATCGCTTCCAGCGCGGTGGCCGACGCGTCCTCGGCGGGACGGATGTCGAACCAGTGGTACTTGTCCAGATCGTCCAGGTATTCCTTGGTGATCTTGGCGCCTTTCGCCAGCTTCTTCGGACCGCCGTTGACGACCTGGCCGATCAGCATCTTTTCCAGACGCTGGAAGGCGTCGCCTTCGACGATACGCATCTGGTCGTTCAGGTCCAGGCGGAAACGCTTCAGTTCATCGTCGATGATCTGTTGCGCGCGCTTGTCGCGGACGATGCCTTCGCGGGTGAACACCTGCACGTCGATGACGGTGCCGACCATGCCCGACGGCACGCGCAGCGAGGTGTCCTTCACGTCCGAGGCCTTCTCGCCGAAGATCGCGCGCAGCAGCTTCTCTTCCGGGGTCAGCTGGGTTTCGCCCTTCGGCGTCACTTTACCGACCAGGGTGTCGCCGGCCTGCACTTCGGCGCCGATGTAGACGATGCCCGATTCATCCAGACGCGCCAGCTGGTTTTCCGCCAGGTTGGAGATGTCGCGGGTGATTTCTTCCGCGCCCAGCTTGGTGTCACGCGCCACCACGCTCAGTTCTTCGATGTGGATCGAGGTGTAACGGTCGTCTTTCACGACGTTTTCCGAGATCAGGATCGAGTCTTCGAAGTTCAGACCATTCCATGGCATGAAGGCCACGGTCATGTTCTGGCCCAGCGCCAGCTCGCCCAGGTCGGTCGACGCGCCGTCGGCGATCACGTCGCCCTTGGCCACGCGGTCGCCACGGTTGACGATAGGACGCTGGTTGATGTTGGTGTTCTGGTTGGAACGGGTGTACTTGATCAGGTTGTAGATGTCCACGCCGACTTCGCCCGCCTGCGCTTCGTCGTCGTTAACACGGATCACCACACGGCCCGCATCGATGTAATCCACGATACCGCCGCGCACCGCCTGCACGGTGGTGCCGGAGTCGACCGCCACGGTGCGCTCGATGCCGGTACCGACCAGCGCCTTTTCAGGACGCAGACACGGCACGGCCTGACGCTGCATGTTGGCGCCCATCAGTGCACGGTTCGCGTCATCGTGTTCCAGGAACGGAATCAGCGAGGCCGCCACCGAGACGATCTGGCCCGGCGCCACGTCCATGTACTGCACGCGCTCCGGCGACACCAGGATGGTTTCGCCGGCTTCGCGCGAGGACACCAGTTCATCGATCAGCTTACCTTCGTCATTGATCTTGGCGTTCGCCTGGGCAATGATGTAGCGGCCTTCCTCGATCGCCGACAGGTAGTCGATCTGGTCGGTCACCTTGGAGTCCACCACCTTGCGGTACGGGGTTTCCAGGAAGCCGTACTCGTTCAGGCGCGCATACAGCGCCAGCGAGTTGATCAGACCGATGTTCGGGCCTTCCGGCGTTTCGATCGGGCATACGCGGCCGTAGTGGGTCGGGTGCACGTCGCGCACCTCGAAGCCGGCGCGTTCGCGGGTCAGACCGCCAGGGCCCAGGGCCGAGACGCGGCGCTTGTGGGTGATTTCCGACAGCGGGTTGGTCTGGTCCATGAACTGCGACAGCTGCGACGAACCGAAGAACTCGCGGATGGCTGCCGAGATCGGCTTGGAGTTGATCAGGTCGTGCGGCATCAGGTTGTCGGCTTCGGCCTGGCCCAGGCGCTCCTTGACGGCGCGCTCGACGCGCACCAGGCCGGCGCGGAACTGGTTTTCGGCCAGTTCGCCCACGCAGCGCACGCGACGGTTGCCCAGGTGGTCGATATCGTCGACTTCGCCGCGGCCATTGCGCAGCTCGACCAGGATCTTGATCACGGCCAGCACGTCGTCGTTCGACAGCGTCATGGCGCCGGTCAGTTCATCGCGGCCGATACGGCGGTTGAACTTCATGCGGCCCACGGCCGACAGGTCGTAACGGTCGGCGCTGTAGAACAGGCCGTTGAACAGCGCTTCCACCGATTCCTCGGTCGGCGGTTCGCCGGGACGCATCATGCGGTAGATCGCGATGCGGGCGGCGGTCTGGTCGGCGGTGTCGTCGATGCGCAGGGTCTGCGAGATGTAGGCGCCCTGGTCCAGATCGTTGGTGTACAGGGTCTGGATGTCGCTCACATTGCTGTCGCGCAGGCGGTTCAGCACTTCATCGGTCAGCTCGTCGTTGGCGTTGGCGATCACTTCGCCGGTGTCCGGGTCGACGATGTTCTTGGCCAGCACGCGGCCCAGCAGATAGTCTTCCGGCACCGAGATGTGCTTCAGGCCGGCGGCGTCGATGTCGCGTACATGCTTGGCATTGATACGCTTGTCCTTCATGACGATGGTCTTGCCGGTCTTCGGATCGACGATGTCGAAGCGCGCGACTTCACCGCGCAGGCGTTCGGCGACGAATTCCATTTCCGCGCCTTCCGAGCGCAGGTGGAAATTGTCGAACACGAAGAAGTTGGCCAGGATCTGTTCCGGCGTCATGCCGATGGCCTTCAGCAGGATCGACACCGGCATCTTGCGGCGGCGGTCGACGCGGAAGTACAGGATGTCCTTCGGGTCGAACTCGAAGTCCAGCCACGAACCGCGGTAAGGGATGATACGGGCCGAGAACAGCAGTTTACCGGACGAGTGCGTCTTACCGCGGTCGTGCTCGAAGAACACGCCCGGCGAACGGTGCAGCTGCGAGACGATCACGCGCTCGGTACCGTTGATCACGAACGAACCGGTGGAGGTCATCAGCGGCAGTTCGCCCATGTAGACTTCCTGCTCTTTCATTTCCTTGATGACCGGCTTGGTCGGCGAATCCTTGTCCAGGATCACCAGGCGCACCTTGGCGCGCAGCGGCGACGCGAAGGTCAGGCCGCGCAGTTGGCATTCCTTGACGTCAAAGACGGGGTCGCCCAGCACATACGACAGGAACTCGAGGCGCGCAAACCCGTTGTGCGACACGATGGGGAAAATCGAGGTGAAGGCCGACTGCAGGCCCTCGTTCTTGCGGGTCGAGGGACCGACGTTTTCCTGCAAGAAGCTGTGGTAGGACTCGAGCTGGGTAGCCAGCAGGAACGGAACGTTGTGAACGTTGGCGCGCTTCGCGAATGATTTGCGAATGCGTTTCTTCTCAGTAAATGAGTAGTGCATGGACACTCCGTGAGTGACAGAAAGGGAAAAAATTTCAGGTTTTGCCTGTGCTCCGGCGGTCTGTCACACAGACGAAACCTGAAACTTCTACCATTTCCAGCTGATTCAATGGAACTGCAGCATCTTGACAACGCTACAAATACGACACAGACGACAAAGGAGCCAAAGCCGGATATTTCCCCTCTTGCAAGGGGAAATCCTCAGCTTTGGCTCATGGCGCTAACTGTCAGCGGTTAGCTGCCGGTACAACTTGATTACTTCAGATCGGCCTTGGCGCCAGCTTCTTCCAGCTTCTTCTTAGCGGCTTCAGCGTCAGCTTTCGACAGGGCTTCTTTCACGGTCTTCGGTGCGCCGTCAACCAGATCCTTGGCTTCTTTCAGGCCCAGACCGGTGATTTCGCGAACAGCTTTAATCACGCCAACTTTGTTAGCGCCAACTTCCGACAGAACCAGGTTGAACTCGGTCTGCTCTTCAGCAGCGGCGGCGCCAGCGCCGGCGCCGGCAGCGGCTGGAGCAGCCATTGCAGCGGCCGAAACGCCGAACTTCTCTTCGAATGCCTTGACCAGTTCGTTCAGGTCCATCACGGACATTTCGCTCACTGCGTTCAGGATGTCTTCTTTGCTAATTGCCATTTGAAACTCCAATAATTTTTTGATACGTTTTAATCAGATAGTCACTTGAGAAAAACCCGTCAACAGCTTAGGCTGCCGGGGCTTCTGCTTCCGCAGGAGCGCCTTCGGATTTTTTCGCTGCCAGAGCAGCCAGACCACGTGCAAAGCCCGACACCGGAGCCAGCATAACGCCCAACAGCTGCGAGATGAGGACTTCACGGCTAGGAATGCTCGCCAACGCGGCAACACCAGCTTTATCCAGCTGCTTGCCTGCGTAGTTACCGGCGGTGATGACCAGTTTGTCGTTGGTCTTGGCGAAGTCGGCGACGACTTTCGCTGCGGCCACGGCGTCATCCGAGATCGAGTAGATCAGCGGACCGGTCATGCTGTCTGCCAGCGGGGCGAACTGCGTGCCTTCGACGGAGCGACGTGCGAGGGTGTTTTTCAACACTCGCAGGTACACGCCTTGAGCGCGCGCTTTGGCACGGAGTTGCGTCAAGTGAGCAACCTGGATGCCACGATACTCGGCCACGACGATAGTTTGCGCAGTTGCTACTTTTGCGGAAACTTCGCCGACGACGGCCTTTTTGTCATTCAGATTGAGACCCACGGTCAATCTCCTTAAATAATGACCAGCACCTGCCGGTCATCGGTTCGAACAACGGCGTCCGAGGTTAGGAGTCCAATGGACTGCAAAACTTGATCGGGAACACCATCTGCGTTGGGCGAAACATTCAATTAACCTCATGCCTGCCTGCTGCACTCGGCCCAACGGTCTTTGATTGCGGCTGCCGCGCGAACGGCAGCCATCCCAAAGAACTGCCCGGTGTGGTCACACCGGGACTGAATACTTAAGCTGCCAGGGTGGTCTGGTCTACACGGACGCCAGCGCCCATGGTCGACGACAGCGACACTTTACGCAGGTAAACGCCTTTGGACGAAGCCGGCTTGGCTTTGTTCAGGGCATCGATCAGCGCGTTCAGGTTGGTCTTCAGATCGGCATCCGAGAACGACTTGCGGCCGATGGTGGCGTGGATGATACCTGCCTTGTCGGTACGGTACTGCACCTGGCCGGCCTTGGCGTTTTTCACGGCGGTAGCGACGTCCGGGGTAACGGTGCCGACTTTCGGGTTAGGCATCAGGCCGCGCGGGCCCAGGATCTGACCCAGGGTACCGACGATACGCATGGTGTCGGGCGACGCGATGACGATGTCGAAAGGCATGTCGCCGGCTTTGACGCGCTCGGCCAGGTCTTCCATACCGACCACGTCGGCGCCGGCTGCCTTGGCAGCTTCGGCCTTGTCGCCGGTGGCGAACACGGCCACACGTACGGTCTTGCCGGTACCGGCTGGCAGCACCACGGAACCGCGAACCACCTGGTCCGACTTCTTCGGATCCACGCCCAGCTGAACCGACACGTCGATCGATTCGTTGAACTTGGCGGTGGCCAGTTCCTTGATCAGGGCAACAGCGTTGTCGAACGAGTAGTTCTTGGTGCTGTCTACTTTAGCTTTGATAGCTTGTGCGCGTTTGGACAGTTTTGCCATGATTACAGACCTTCCACGGTGATGCCCATCGAACGAGCCGAACCAGCGATGGTGCGCACAGCGGCTTCCAGATCGGCGGCGGTCAGGTCAGGGGTCTTCAGTTTAGCGATTTCTTCAGCTTGCGCGCGGGTCAGCTTGCCGACCTTGTCGGTATGCGGCTTGGCCGAACCTTTTTGCACGCCCGAATGCTTCTTGATCAGGAAGGTCGCTGGCGGAGTCTTCATCACGAAGGTGAACGACTTGTCCGCGAAGGCGGTGATCACCACCGGGATCGGCATGCCTGGTTCCATACCTTGGGTCTGCGCGTTGAACGCCTTGCAGAATTCCATGATGTTCAGACCGCGCTGACCCAGTGCCGGGCCGATCGGTGGGGATGGATTTGCTTTACCAGCTGGCACTTGCAGCTTGATAAAACCAACGATTTTCTTTGCCATGATGGCTCCTATCTTTGGAATGAGTAGTAGCGCCCCGCGATGCATTCACTGCATGACGGGGCTCCTCTTTTGCCAGATTTGTCGGGTTTTTACACCGTCGCCCGTTCTGGCGAACGGTGCTGCTTATACTTTTTCGACTTGGCCGAATTCGAGTTCGACTGGGGTGGCGCGGCCGAAAATCGTGACCGAGACGCGCACTTTCGATTTCTCGTAGTTGACTTCCTCGACATTGCCGTTGAAGTCAGTGAACGGACCGTCCTTGATGCGGACTTGCTCGCCCACTTCGTACAGCACTTTAGGCCGTGGCTTCTCGACGCCTTCCTGCATCTGCTGCATGATCTTGTCGATTTCGCGTGCCGGGATCGGGGTCGGCTTGTTCGATTTGCCGCCGATGAAGCCGGTCACTTTGGAGGTGTTCTTCACCAGGTGCCAGGTTTCGTCGGTCATTTCCATCTCGACCAGCACATAGCCAGGGAAGAAACGACGTTCGGTGACCGATTTCTGGCCATTGCGCACTTCGACCACTTCCTCGGTCGGCACCAGGATCTGGCCAAACTGGTCTTGCATGCCGGCGCGCTCGATGCGCTCACGCAGAGCACGCTCAACACTTTTCTCCATGCCGGAATACGCATGTACAACGTACCAGCGCTTGTTGCTTACTGGTACGCTGATTGGCGCTGCGCCAGCCTCTTGCGCCGGGATCTCGCCCGATGCACTGTCTTGCACATTTTCGCTCATTATTTTCGTATGCCCAGAATGACGTCGTACAACAGGAATTCCAATGTCTTATCCGTGCCCCACAGGAAGATCGCCATCACCAGCACAAAGGCAAACACGATGCCGGTAATCTGCATGGCTTCGCGACGGGTAGGCCAGACGACCTTTTTCGTTTCGCGGACTGCTTCTTTGGCAAAATTCAGGAAATCACGGCCAGTCGCCGAAGTCCACAAGATCAGCACCGCAAATGCCAAACCAGCTACTAGTGCGCCTGCGCGTACCAGAGCTGGTTTGTCGGACAGGTAGTAGAAACCTACCACACCTGCGATTGCAACGACGATAGCCAGTGCAACTTTGATCTTGTCATTCGACGTGCTAACAGTCTGCACGGTTTGATTTGACATTTATTTACTTTCGGTGCCCTGCACCAGATTCGGTGGCAGGGGCGGAGGGCATCGAACCCCCAACCTTCGGTTTTGGAGACCGACGCTCTGCCAATTGAGCTACGCCCCTACGTAAAACCACAAAGGATCGGATTATACCACCCGGACACCCGGGTGGCAATCGTCAACTTTTATTAAGCGATGATCTTGGCAACCACGCCGGCGCCAACGGTACGGCCGCCTTCGCGGATGGCGAAACGCAGACCTTCTTCCATCGCGATCG
>NZ_SPVG01000045.1 GCF_004614165.1 Duganella callida
GCCTGGGCGTCGGGGAATACCGGTTCGGCGGCGGCGCCAGGCACGGCGCCGGCCGGGGCGACGGTGGCTTCCGCCACCGGCTCGGTCTTGCCGGCCGCCGCGTCGTCCGGCGCCGGATCGTCAAAGAGATTTGCTTGATTCATGTTCGTATTCATTAGATATCCGCTTCCGCTTCGTTGCCGTGTTCCTCGATCCAGGCGCGGCGTGCGGCCGCTTCGCCTTTACCCATCAGCATATTGAAGCGCGCGGCCGATTCGTGCTGGCCGTAGCTGCCCAGCGACACCGGCAGCAGGCGGCGGGTGTCCGGGTTCATGGTGGTTTCCCACAGCTGCTCGGCGTTCATCTCGCCCAGACCCTTGAAGCGGGAGATCGACCAGGCGCCTTCCTTCAGGCCGTCCTTGCGCAGCTTGTCCTCGATGGCGGTCAGTTCGCCGTCGTCCAGCGCGTACAGCTTCTGGATCGGTTTCTTGCCGCGCGCCGGCGCGTCCACGCGGTACAGCGGCGGACGGGCGATGCAGATATTGCCGTTGGCGATCAGCGCCGGGAAGTGACGGAAGAACAGCGTCAGCAACAGCACCTGGATGTGCGAGCCGTCGACGTCCGCATCGGAGAGGATGCAGATTTTGCCGTAGCGCAGGCCCGACAGGTCGGGCGCGTCGCTCACGCCATGCGGATCGACGCCGATCGCCACGGCGATGTCGTGGATCTCGTTGTTGGCGAACAGGCGGTCCTTGTCGGTCTCCCAGGAGTTCAGCACCTTGCCGCGCAGCGGCAGGATGGCCTGGAATTCCTTGTCGCGGCCCATCTTGGCCGAGCCGCCCGCCGAGTCGCCCTCGACCAGGAACAGTTCGGTGCGATCGGCGTCGTTCGATTCGCAGTCGGTCAGCTTGCCCGGCAGGACCGCCACGCCCGACGACTTCTTCTTCTCGACCTTCTGCGCCGAGCGCAGACGCGATTGCGCCTGCTTGATCACCAGTTCGGCCAGTTTCTTGCCGTAGTCGACGTGGTGGTTGAGCCACAGTTCCAGCGCCGGCTTGGAGAAGCTGGACACCAGCCGCACCGCGTCGCGCGAGTTGAGGCGCTCCTTGATCTGGCCCTGGAACTGCGGGTCCAGCACTTTCGCCGACAGCACGAAGGAGACGCGCGCGAACACGTCTTCCGGCAGCAGCTTGACGCCCTTCGGCAGCAGCGAGTGCATCTCGACGAAGTTCTTGACCGCGGCGTACAGGCCGTCGCGCAGGCCGGATTCGTGGGTGCCGCCGTTCGGGGTGGGGATCAGGTTGACGTAGGATTCGCGCACGATGGCGCCTTCCTCGGTCCAGGCCACCACCCACGAGGCGCCTTCGCCCTCGGCGAAGCCCTCGGCGTCCGGGCCGGCGAACTGCTCGCCTTCGAACAGCGGGATCAGGGTTTCGCCGTTGGTGGCTTGCGCCAGCGCTTCGGTCAGGTAGCCGCGCAGGCCGTCGTTGTACTGCCAGGTCTGCGACTCGCCGGTCTTGCCGTTGGCCAGCGTGACCGACACGCCCGGCAGCAGCACCGCCTTGGAGCGCAGCAGGCGTTGCAGCTCGACCGGCGAGATGGCGGAGGAGTCGAAGTATTTGGCGTCGGGCCAGACGGTGACGCGGGTGCCGGACTTCTTGGCGTCGCGCGGCGCCACCACGGAGGTCAGCGGCTCGACCACGTCGCCGTTTTCGAAGGCCAGGTGGTGCAGGCCGGTGCCGTTCGGCTCCTTGCGCCAGACGGTGATCTCCAGGCGCTTGGCCAGCGCGTTGGTGACCGACACGCCGACGCCGTGCAGGCCGCCCGAGAAGGCGTAGGCGCCGCCCTTGCCCTTGTCGAACTTGCCGCCCGCGTGCAGCCGGGTGAAGACGATTTCCACGGTGGGCACGCCTTCCTCGGGGTGCAGGCCGACCGGGATGCCGCGGCCGTCATCCTCGACGGTGACGCTGCCGTCGGCGTTCTGCGTGACGATGATGTTCTTGCAATTGCCCCCCAGCGCTTCGTCGGCGGCGTTGTCGATCACTTCCTGGATGATGTGCAGCGGGTTCTCGGTGCGGGTGTACATCCCCGGGCGTTGCTTGACGGGTTCCAGGCCCTTGAGGACGCGGATGGATGATTCGCTGTAGTCTGAAACGGGTTTTTTAGTGGCCATACGGGAGCAGCTTGTTATCTTGATACTGGGTTTATGTACAGTTTATAGATTGTTTGCGTATTCTATCCTCAACTGCGGCAGATGGCGGCAAAAATTGCGCACCGCGCAATTTATACACGATGTTTACAACGCCGGCCCGCCTTTTTAGACCGTTTTTACGGCCGCCTCGCTAAGCTGTTTTGCATCGCAACGATCAAAACGGGAGGTCAGCCATGCATGCCTTTTTCCACACCAAAGCCGCACAACGCCGTTCCGACTGGGCCGCCGAGGCCCGCGCGCGGGCGCCGCGCCCGTGTCTGATGCAGCTGACGGTGGAGACCGAGGCGCTGACGTCCCTGCGCGCGCTGGTGGCGCGCACCTGCGGCGACGCGCTGGAATTCATGCGTGTCGAGGTGTGCGACCACGGCGCGCGGGTCAAGGTCTGGCTGTGCCTGTCGCGTGGCCTGGCCAGCCAGGTGATGGTGGCGGTGATGCGTTCCCTGCCGGGGGCGGAATTCGGCCGCATGACGCCGCTGGCGCAGCGGAGCCCGTCGTGATCATCGCCGTCGCCAACCAGAGCGGCAGCGCCGGGCGCGCGATCGTCGCCAACAACCTTGCCCTGCTGCGGGCGCGGGCGGGCCGGCGCGTGATGCTGGTCGATACCGATCCGAAGGCGCCGTCCCGCGGCTGGTGCAGCGAGATGGCGGCGGCCGGCGTGCAGCCGCGCATCGCCGCGCGGGTGATCACGGGCCGCGAGCTGGTGCCGGAGCTGGAGCTGCTGCGGACCCGCTACAACGACATCGTGATCGACACCGAGGGCCGCGACACGACCGAAAGCCGCGCCGCCCTGATCGCCGCGCGGCTGGTGGTGGTGCCGGTGACGCCGCGGCAGGTGGATCTGGCCAGCCAGTACAAATTGATCGCCCGACTGAATTCGGCGCGCATGTTCAATCCGGGCTTGCGCGTGCTGTTCGTACTGGTCGGCGGGCCGGCGGAACCCACGGACGAGGAACGCGCCGCGGTGCGCGCCTATGTCGCGCGGGTGATGTCGGCCACGCTGGCCAGCACCGTCATTCACGGCCAGGCGCCCGCCGACATGGACGCCTTGTACCGTGAAGTTTTTAACCACTGATAGGAAGTGAAACATGAAGAATTACGTACTCGCCGCAGCCGCCGTCGCTGTCACCGCTGCCTTTGCGGCCAACTGCGCCTACGCCGAGGAAACCGCCGCGCCGGCCGCCAAGCCGGATAATGAAGTCAGCTTCAACGTGGCGGTGGTCAGCGATTACCGCTATCGCGGCATTTCGCAGACGCGCCTGAAACCGGCGCTGCAGGGCGGCGCCGATTATGTCAACAATCCGACCGGCCTGTATCTCGGCACCTGGCTGTCCACCATCAAGTGGACCAAGGATGCGGGCGGCGACGGCAGCGTCGAATGGGACATCTACGGCGGCAAGCGCGGGCAGATTACCGACGACGTGTCGTACGACGTGGGCGTGCTGACCTATGTGTATGCGTCGAACGGGCTGGATCATGTGGCCGGCTTTGTCGATGCCAACACCACCGAGGTGTACGGCCAGCTCGGTTATGGCCCGGCCTACGTCAAGTATTCGCACGCGGTGACCAACCTGTTCGGCTTCGTCGACAGCAAGAACAGCGGCTACGTGGACATCGGCGCCAATATCGATGTGGGCGAGGGCTATACCGTCAACCTGCACGCCGGCCATCAGGAAGTAAAGCACAACGATGCGGCTTCCTACACCGACTGGAAAGTGGGCGTCACCAAGGACTTCGGCGTGGTCACCGGCGCGCTGGCCGTCATCGGCACCAACGCCAGCAAGACCGCCTACGCCTCGCCGGCCAACGGCAAATTCCTCGGCAAGACCGCCCTGCAGCTGAGCATCGGCAAGGTGTTTTAATACCGGTGGGAGTCGCGCAGATTCGCCGCGCGCTCCCAGTCCTCTCCCGGCAAACGCAGCCAGATGACGCGCCAGGCGTTGCGCACGACACGATCGGCGTTGGCGAACTGGGAAGGGGAGAGAGCTTGTCCATTGCACAGAATCCGATTACCTTCCACAGTGGCGTAGCGGGCGATTCCCTTGATGGTGGCGCGCAGCTCTGTGCCTTCGGGCAGAAAGATCTGCTTCCACTGATAGCCGGTTTTTGCGCGCGGCGGATGGTCGATGGCGGGATGGTCGTGCGCAAGCCAGTCCCGGACGGCGTCGCACAGCGCGCGGTAGCTCTTGTCTCCAAAGCAGCCTTCGCCGGTGGCGTCGCATAGTTTGATGAGCAGGTCGCAGCTCAGGTGACACACTATAGGGCGGTCATACATTTTTTGCTCCCCCCAGTCTAGAAATTCTAGTTGAGTCTAGATCGGGCTATCTCGGTCTAGCCCGGTCTATAGCCGTTGTTTGAGGGAAGCGAAAAAGTCTAGAATGGTCTATTAACTTCCGTGCGTCCTCAATTTATAGACCATTCCAGACCGCGAAGGTTCAAACTAGACGCATCTAGACCGAAGCAGCCTTTCTAGATCGCCTGGCGCGGAAAAAGGGCACCCATGTACACCTCTTCGCTGCGGTTGCGGAAGATTTCGCGGTAGAGGTGGCGCACTTCGGGGGCGCAGAGTTTGCGGTCTTCCTTGTAGGCGCTCAGTTCCAGTTCGCTGTGGCGCGAGTGGTAGGTGTCTGCGGCGTCGTCCAGCACCAGGGTGTCGGCCAGGCGGGCGTGCGGCAGCTGGGCGGTGAAGACCAGCACGCAGCCGGCCTGATGCGGCGTCAGCGGCTTGCGGCCGTGGGCGACGGCGACCAGCACGCGCGCGGCGGGATTGGCGCGCTGCGCCATCTGCAGGCGCGAGAGCAGGGCGGCGCAGCCGTCGCGTTCCAGCGCTTCGGGACGCAGCAGGGCCAGGATCACGCCGGCGCGCGCCAGCGCCGCATCGGCCTTGGCGTTGGCGGCGACGTGGGCGGCGCTCAGGTAGGAAGCGTCGATCACCAGGTCGTCGTAGAGCCGGGCGTCGTAGGCGCCGGGATTGGGCGAGACCAGCAGCACGCGCTTGCCGGCCGCGACGCGCAGCATGGCCAGATCCTCGGCCAGATCGGCGACGGCGCTGTCGCCATCGGTGCCTGTCAGCGCGAGGTTCATGATGTCGCCACCGAGTGGGCCAGCGAATAGCGCGCGCCGCGGGACACGTCGGCGACTGGCTGGCCGCCCGCCGACGCGGGGCGATAGCGCGGTATGCTGTCCAGCGCTTCCAGCGCGGCGGCCAGTTTCTGCTTGCAGGCCATGGTGGCCGGCACCATGGGCAGGCGCAGTTCGTCGCGCAGCAGGCCTTGCATGGCCAGCGCCGCTTTCAGCGGGGCCGGATTCGGCTCGGAGAACAGCAAGCGCATCATCGGCAGCAGTTTTTCGAACAGGGCCAGGGCATCCAGCAGTCGTTGCTGGCGAACCAGATCGTACAACTGTACATACAGGTCGACGCGGATGTGGGCCGATGCGGAAATGGCGCCATGGCCGCCGCCGCACAAGGCCGCGAACAGCAGCACGTCGTCGCCGCACAGCACCGACAGCGGCGTGTGCTGCACCAGGTCGGTCATCTGCCGCAGGTTGCCGCCGGCCTCCTTGATGGCGGCAAACTGCGGCCGTTCGGCCAGCCGGCGCGCGGTCGCCAGTTCCAGATTGACGCCGGTGCGCGCCGGCACGTTGTACAGCACGATGGGCCGCGCGGTCGCATCGGCGATGGTTTCGAAATGGCGCAGCAGGCCTTCCTGCGAGGGACGCACATAGGCCGGCGTCGATACCAGGTAACCCGCCAGGTCTTCGTCGTCGAATTCCAGCACCCGGCTGGCGGCGGCAAAGGTGTCGCTGCCGCCTATGCCCATCAGTACCGGACAGCGCCGGCGCGTCACTTCCAGAACGGCGGCCAGGCAGGCGCTTTGTTCGGCCAGGTCCAGCTGCGGCGCCTCGCCGGTGGTGCCGCACACCACCAGCCCGTGGGCGCCGTCGTCGGTCAACCGGTCGGCCAGATGCTGTAAGCGCGATAAATCGATCTCGCCGTGATGCATGGGCGTGACCAGCGGCACCCAGATGCCCTGTAGGGAGGTATCCATGATTTCCATCGGTAGTTGCGATGGAATCAGGTTAGCGGCGCAGCGGTAAAAATGTTCTAAATAGTCGCCCGCGCGGCGTAAAGAAAACGTAAATTTTTACGCTTTGTTTACACCCCGTCTCCAAGTCTTTACAAAACTTTTAGACCCTTTTGGCTAACCTTCACGCTATCAAAACGAGACCTGTGAGGGTGTGATGGACTTAGTCTTTATCGGAGCAACGCTGCTCTTTTATATCGTGACCGTGGCCATGGCCGCCGGCTGCGACAAGCTGGGAGGCCGGCAATGAACACGTTCTACGTCATCGGCGCGATCGCGTCCGCCGGCCTGCTGGTGTATCTGATCGTCGCCCTGCTGAAAGCGGAGGATCTGTAACATGAGCATCCAATCGATACTGCTGCTGGTGGTGTTCCTGGCGGTGCTGCTGGCACTGGCCTGGCCGCTGGGCATACTGCTGACCCGCGTCGGCGACGGCGGCGCCGTGCCCGGCATGGGCTGGATGCGCGGCCTGGAACACGCCATCTACCGTCTGGCCGGCATCCGCGGCAAGGACGGCAAGGTGGAGGGCCAGAACTGGAAATCCTACGCGGTCTCGCTGCTGTTGTTCAGCGTGATCGGCGCGCTGGTCACCTATGCGCTGCAGCGCGTGCAGGCCTGGCTGCCGCTGAACCCGCAGGCGATGGCCAACGTCAGCCCCGACTCGGCCTTCGACACCGCCGTCAGTTTCGTCGCCAACACCAACTGGCAGGGCTACAGCGGCGAGCAGACCATGAGCTACCTCACCCAGATGCTGGTGCTGGCCGGTCAGAACTTCTTCTCGGCCGCCACCGGCATCGCCGTCGCCTATGCGCTGATCCGCGGCTTTGCCTCGCGCTCGGCCCAATCGATCGGCAACTTCTGGGTCGACCTGACCCGCTCGACCCTGTACGTGCTGCTGCCGCTGTCGCTGATCCTGTCCATCGTGCTGATGGCCCAGGGCGTGATCCAGAACTTCGCCCCCTACAAGGAAGTGCAGCTGCTCGACCCGGTCACCTACACCCAGCCGAAAGTCGGCGCCGACGGCCAGCCGCTGAAGGACGCCAAGGGCGAGCCGGTCACCGAAACCCTGACCGCCACCACCCAGACCATCGCCATGGGCCCGGTCGCCTCGCAGGAAGCGATCAAGATGCTGGGCACCAATGGCGGCGGCTTCTTCAACGCCAACTCGGCGCACCCGTATGAGAATCCTACCGCGCTGAGCAACTTCCTGCAGATGTTGGCCATCTTCCTGATTCCGGCCGCGCTGTGCTTCGCCTTCGGCCGCATGGTTGGCGACCAGCGCCAGGGCTGGGCGGTGCTGGGCGCGATGACCGTGCTGTTCGTGATCTGCACCTGCGTGGTGATGGGCGCCGAGCAGGGCGCGCACCCGACGCTGCAGGCCATGAACGTGGACCAGAGCACCAGCAGTCTGCAATCCGGCGGATACATGGAAGGCAAGGAAACCCGCTTCGGCATCAGCGCCTCGACCCTGTTCGCGGCCGTGACCACCGCCGCCTCCTGCGGCGCCGTCAACGCCATGCACGATTCGTTCACGCCGATCGGCGGCATGATCCCGATGCTGCTGATCCAGTTCGGCGAAGTGATCTTCGGCGGCGTCGGCACCGGCCTGTACGGCATGCTGGTGTTCGCCATCATGGCGGTGTTCATCGCCGGCCTGATGATCGGCCGCACGCCCGAATACCTGGGCAAGAAGATCCAGTCGTATGAAATGAAAATGACCTCGATCGCGATCCTGGTGACGCCGACCCTGGTGCTGGCCGGTACCGCCATCGCCGTGATGTGCGACGCCGGCAAGGCCGGTATCGCCAATCCGGGCGCGCACGGCTTCTCCGAAATCCTGTACGCCTTCAGCTCGGCCGCCAACAACAACGGCTCGGCGTTTGCCGGACTGTCGGCCAACACGCCGTTCTACAACACCATGCTGGCGATCGCCATGTGGTTCGGCCGCTTCGCCATGATCGTGCCGATCCTGGCCATCGCCGGCTCGCTGGCCGGCAAGCAGCGCCTGGACGCCAACGCCGGCACCATGCCGACCCACGGCGGTATGTTCATCGGCCTGCTGTGCGGCGTGGTGGTGCTGGTCGGCGTGCTGAATTACGTGCCCGCGCTGGCGCTCGGCCCCGTGGTGGAACACCTGCAGCTGTTCGCAAAATAAGGAGTGACCATGTCACAAGCTACCCAAAAAGAGATGACTTTGTTTACCAATCCACCGGTGAAAAAGCTGCGCATGTTCGACTCGGAGCTGGTGGTTCCGGCCATCGTCGATTCCTTCCGCAAGCTGCATCCGCGCACCCAGTTGCGCAGCCCGGTGATGTTCGTGGTCTATGTCGGCAGCATCATCACCACCCTGCTGGCGGCGCAGGCGCTGAGCGGCCAGGGCGAGGCGCCGGCCGGCTTCATCATCGCCGCCAGCGTCTGGCTGTGGTTCACGGTGCTGTTCGCGAACTTCGCGGAAGCGCTGGCCGAGGGCCGCAGCAAGGCGCAGGCGGCCTCGCTGCGCAGCCTGAAACAGACCGTCACCGCCAAGAAGCTGGCCACGCCCAAGCACGGCACCACCTGGCTGCCGCAGCCGGCGCTGGACCTGCGCAAGGGCCATTACATCCTGGTCGAAGCGGGCGACGTGATCCCGATCGACGGCGAGGTGATCGAAGGCGTGGCCTCGGTCGACGAAAGCGCGATCACCGGCGAATCGGCGCCGGTGATCCGCGAATCGGGCGGCGACTTTTCGTCGGTGACCGGCGGCACCCGCGTGCTGTCGGACTGGCTGGTGGTGAAGGTCACCGCCAATCCGGGCGAGACCTTCCTCGACCGCATGATCTCGATGGTGGAGGGCGCCAAGCGCCAGAAGACCCCCAACGAGATCGCCCTGACCATCCTGCTGGTGGCGCTGACCATCGTGTTCCTGGTGGTGACCGTGACGCTGCTGCCGTTCTCGCTGTTCTCGGTGGCCGCCGCCGGTACGGGCACGCCGGTCACCATCACGGTGCTGATCGCGCTGCTGGTGTGCCTGATCCCGACCACCATCGGCGGCCTGCTGTCGGCCATCGGCGTGGCCGGCATGAGCCGCATGATGCAGGCCAACGTGATCGCCACCTCGGGCCGCGCGGTGGAGGCGGCCGGCGACGTCGACGTGCTGCTGCTGGATAAAACCGGCACCATCACCCTGGGCAACCGCCAGGCCTCGGCCTTCGTGCCGGCGCCCGGCGTCAGCGAACAGCAGCTGGCCGACGTGGCGCAACTGGCCTCGCTGGCCGACGACACGCCGGAAGGCCGCAGCATCGTGGTGCTGGCCAAGCAGAAGTTCAACATCCGCGAACGCGAGATGGCCGCGCTGAACGCCAGCTTCGTGCCGTTCTCGGCGCAGACCCGCATGAGCGGCGTGGATATTCCCGCCGACGGCGCCGGCGGGGAGGGCGGCGTCGCCACCGCGGTGCAGGTGCGGGCGATCCGCAAGGGCGCGGCCGACACCGTGCGCAAGTACGTCGAGTCGCTGGGCCAGCCCTATCCCGAGGCGGTGGCGCGCGCCGTCGACGACATCTCGCGCCGCGGCAGCACGCCGCTGGTGGTGGTGGACGGCCGCCGCGTGATGGGCGTGGTCGAGCTGAAGGACATCGTCAAGGGCGGCATCAAGGAGCGCTTCGCCGAACTGCGCCGCATGGGCATCAAGACCGTGATGATCACCGGCGACAACAAGCTGACCGCCGCCGCCATCGCCGCCGAGGCCGGCGTGGACGACTTCCTGGCCGAAGCCACGCCGGAAGACAAGCTGAAACTGATCCGCCAGTACCAGTCGCAGGGCCGGCTGGTGGCGATGACCGGCGACGGCACCAACGACGCGCCGGCGCTGGCCCAGGCCGACGTTGCGGTGGCGATGAACTCGGGCACCCAGGCGGCCAAGGAGGCCGGCAATATGGTGGACCTGGATTCCAATCCGACCAAGCTGCTGGAGATCGTCGAAATCGGCAAGCAGATGCTGATGACGCGCGGCTCGCTGACCACCTTCTCGATCTCCAACGACATCGCCAAGTATTTCGCCATCATCCCCGCAGCCTTCGTCGGCACCTTCCCGCAGCTGAAGGCGCTGGACATCATGCACCTGGCCAGCCCGGCCTCGGCGATCATGTCGGCGGTGATCTTCAATGCGCTGATCATCGTGGTGCTGATCCCGCTGGCGCTGAAGGGTGTGCAGTACCGCGCCATCGGCGCCGTGGCCCTGTTGCGCCGCAACCTGCTGGTGTACGGCGTGGGCGGCATCATTCTGCCGTTCATCGGCATCAAGGCCATCGACATGGTGCTGGCCGCACTGAACCTCGTTTAAGGAGCCCGACATGGCATCGCATATTCGTCCCGCCGTCACCATCTTCGCCGCGCTGACCCTGGTCTGCGGCGTGCTCTATCCGCTGGCCGTGACTGGCATCGGCAAGGCGGCGTTCGCCGACCAGGCCGACGGCAGCATCGTCGAAGTCAACGGCAAGGCGGTCGGCTCGACGCTGATCGGCCAGGCTTTCAGCTCGCCGCAGTACTTCTGGAGCCGTCCCTCGGCCACCGCGCCGATGCCGAACAACGCCAGCGGCTCGGGCGGCGCCAACCAGGGACCGACCAATCCGGCGCTGCTGGACGCCGTCAAGGACCGCATCGAGGCGCTGAAGGCGGCCGACCCGGCCAACCACGCGCCGATTCCGGTCGACCTGGTGACCGCCTCGGCCAGCGGCCTGGATCCGGAGATCAGCATCGCCGCCGCCCGCTACCAGGCCGCGCGCATCGCCGGCGCGCGCCGGATCGGCACCGAACAGGTGCTGGCGCTGATCGAACAGCACCAGCTGAAGCAGTACTTCGGCTTCTTCGGCGAACCGCGCGTCAACGTGCTGGAGCTGAACCTGGCGCTGGACCGCGCCAAACCGGTCGCCAAGGGGTAAAATCCGCGCATGGCCATGTTCCCCAATGAGAGTCTGCGACCCGATCCCGATGCGCTGCTGGCGCAGGTGCAGGCACAGGAGCGCAAGGCCGCGCGCGGCAAGCTGCGCATCTACTTCGGCGCCTCGGCCGGCGTGGGCAAGACCTACGCCATGCTGGCGGCGGCGCGCAAGCTGCAGGGCGACGGCCAGCCGCTGCTGGTCGGCGTGGTCGAAACCCACGGCCGCGCCGAGACGGCCGCCATGCTGGCCGGGCTGGACCTGCTGCCGCCCAGGCTGGTCGAGTATCGCGGCAAGCGCATCCCCGAGTTCGACCTGGACGGCGCGCTGGCGCGCCAGCCGCCGCTGATCCTGATGGACGAGCTGGCGCACTCCAACGCGCCCGGCTCGCGCCATCCGAAGCGCTGGCAGGATGTCGAGGAACTGCTGGATGCCGGCATCGACGTGCTGACCACCGTCAACGTGCAGCATCTGGAAAGCCTGAACGACGTGGTGGGCGGCATCACCGGCATCCGCGTCGGCGAGACGGTGCCGGACACGGTGTTCGACCAGGCCGACGAGGTGGTGCTGGTCGACATACCGGCCGACGAGCTGCTGGCGCGCCTGAAGGGCGGCAAGGTGTACCAGGCGCCGCAGGCCGAGCGCGCGTCGCGCAACTTCTTCCGCAAGGGGAACCTGATCGCGCTGCGCGAACTGGCACTGCGCCGCACGGCCGACCGCATCGAGGACGACGTGCGCGCCTACCGCGTCGAAAAATCCATCGCCGACATCTGGAAGACCGGCGCCGCGCTGCTGGCCTGCGTCGGCCCGCGCGCCGATGGCGAACACACGGTGCGCAGCACGGCGCGCCTGGCCAGCCAGCTGGGCACCGGCTGGCATGCGATCTACATCGAGACACCGGCGCTGCAACGGCTGCCGGCCGGCCAGCGCGAGCAGATCCTGAAAACCCTGAAGCTGGCCGAAGACCTGGGCGCCACCACGGCGGTGCTGTCCGGCCACGACATCGCGCTGGCGGCGCTGGACTATGCGCGCAGCCACAACCTGTCCAAGCTGGTGCTGGGCCGCGCCCACCGCACCTGGCCGTGGCGCGCGCCGCACATCAAGCGGCTGGCGCACCACGCGCCCGATCTCGACCTGATCGAGATCGGCGTGCCGCGCAACGAGTCGGCCGCCGGCAGCGCCGCCACCTCGTGGGCCGGGGATGGCGGATGGGGCGGCGCCGATGCGTGGCGGCCCACCACGGAGCTGGCGTCGGCTGGTGCCGGCGGCGAAGCGGGAC
>NZ_SPVG01000148.1 GCF_004614165.1 Duganella callida
GCGCGGCCGGCCTTGACGGCCGCCGCGTCACGGTCCCGCGCGCGCGCGCCGGCCAAACCGCAACCGCGTCTGACCTCGACGGCGGCGGCCGGCCAGGAAGGGGATTGGGAAGAGTTTTAATTCTGTCTATAATCGCGAAGCCTGTCACTCTTTATGGAAGTCGCGATGAAAGTCCTGTATGCCCTGATGTTGGTTTCCTCGGCCGCGCTGGCCGATGATGCGGCGCTGCTGAAATGCCGTCAGCTTGATGACGGTCCGGTGCGCCTGGCCTGCTACAACGCCATCCCGGTCAACCCGGCGGCGCCGGCCGCCGCGGCCGCTTCAACCGGCACGGGTGCCGTCCCGCGTGCTGCCGCACCGGGCGCGCCGGCTGTCGGCTACACCACGGTTGCCGCGCCGACCCAGGACGAACTGGCCGCCATGTTCGGCCGCGAGCCGGATGTGCTGAAATCGATGCGCCTGCAATCAATCGAGACCACCATCCCCGGCCACTTTGACGGCTGGGTGCGCGGCCAGCGCATCCGCCTCGCCAATGGCCAGGTGTGGAAAGTGGTAGACGACACCGAAGACGTGGTTGAACTGGTCGACCCGAAAGTCACCGTCAAGCGCGGCCTGCTGGGCGCGATCTTCCTCGACATCGACGGCGCCCACCGCAACCCCAAAGTCCAGCGCGTGCAATAACCACCGGGGTCAGCGACCTTAAAACCAGATGTCGAAGCTGGTGGTGGCGTTGCCGGTGGCGGCCAGGCGGTAGGCGTAGCCGTGGCGATTGAGGACTTCACGCACGAACAGCAGGCCGATGCCCTGGCCGCCTTTTTTGGTGGTGAAGAATGGCGTGAACAGCTGATGCGCCGGCACCGCACCCAGCAGGTTGCCGCTGTCGATCACCGATAGCCGCAGCCGCCGCGCTTCGCGCACCAGTTCGAAGGCGATGCGGCGGTCGGCGCCGCCCGCCATCTCCACGGCTTCCATCGCGTTCTTGACCACGTTGAGCAGGGCCTGTTCCATCAGCTGGCGGTCCAGCGCGACCGGCGCCACGTCGTCGCGGCGCTGCCAGGCGATGTCGATGCCGCGGCTGCGGCAGGGCTCGCGGTACAGGTAGAGGATGTCGTCCATGATGTCGCCGATGGCGTGCGGCCGCCGTTCCGGCGCGGGCATCTTGACCACGCGCGTGAAGCGTTCGATGAATTCGCCCAGGCTGGCGTTGCGGCGCTGTACCGCGACGATGGCGGTGCTGAAGTCGTCGCTGTCGCGCGCGTCGAGCTGGTCGCGGTAGTACAGCAGCGAGTCGAGCACCGAGCCGGTGGCGGCGACGGTGTTGTTGACCTCGTGCGCCAGGACGCGGATCAGCTTTTCGTAGGTGGCTTTTTCCGAGCTTTCCAGTTCTTCGGTCAATTCGTCCACCAGCAGAAAATGACGGGCGAAGCCGCGATCGTAGAACTGGCCGCGCTGGCCGCGGTAGCGGCGGCCGTCGGCATCGGTCAGCAGCTGGCTGTCGCCCAGTGGCAGCGCATCGAGCTGCGCCAGCAGGCTGTGTTCCGCCTCGGCAGGCAGACAGGCGCTCAGCAGTTTGCCCCTGGCGTCGCCCAGGCCGGGCAGGGCCTGGGCGCTGGCGTTGAGCAGGCTGACGCGGCCGTCGAAGTCGAAGACGATGACAGCGCTGGGCGTGGCTTCCAGCAGCCGGTCGAGGAAGCCTTGCTGTTCGCCGATCTGCAGGCGCTCCTGGTACAGCGCGCCCAGCATGGTGTTGAACAGCTGGACCAGTTCGTTCAGTTCGCGGTCATCGGTGTCTTGCAGGCGCGCCGCGTAGTGCTGGTCCTGCAGCAGGTCGTGAAAATGGCGCGTGTAATCCAGTGGCGCCAGCGCGCGGCGGATCAGGCGCAGGCCGAGGATCAGGCTGAGCGCCAGTGCGGCTTCCAGTCCCAGCATCAGCAGCGGCTCGGTCCGGAATAGCAGGATGGCGACCGCCAGGAACAGCAGGTGCGTGGCGATCAGGTAGGCGTACAGGCGCTGGCGCAGACTCATACGCGGTGGCCGCCTGACGCGTTGTCCGCGCGCACGCGGTCGCCGCGGCGGGAACCACCGCTGGTGCGGGTCCGTGCCTCGTCGCCGCTGTCACGAGGGCCGCTCAACCGTGCGCCGTCGCCGCTGTCACGAGGGCCGCTCATCCGTGCGCCGTCGCCGCTGTCACGAGGGTCGCTCATCCGTGCGCCGTCGCCGCCATCACGATGACCGTCCATCCGCGCGCCGTTGCCGGTGTTACTGCGGGCGCCCATGCGGGCGCCGGCGCCGGCATGGGCCAGGTTGCCGTCGCTGCCGGCGTCGGGCGCGCTGCCGAGGCCGTGGCGTTCGAGGCGGCGGTACAGCGCGGTGCGGCTCAGGCCCAGCGTCTTCGCCACGCGCGAGATGTTGCCCTGGTGCTGCTCCAGCGCGTGCACGATCATGTGCCGCTCGACCTGCTCCAGCGTCATGCCGTCGACGCCCAGGCGGGCCTTGCCTGCCGCGCCGCCATGCTCGTGTTGTTCGACGAAATCGGCTTGCCGCAGTTCGTTGCGACCGACCAGCAGCAGGGTGCGTTCCAGGGTCTGCTTCAGCTGGCGGATGTTGCCCGGCCACGGCTGCGCGCTCAGCCACTCCAGCGCTTGCGGCGCGATGCTGGCCGCCGGCAGTCCATAGCCGGCCGCCACCTCGGCGATGATGTGGCGCGCCAGCAGCGGAATGTCGCTGCGCCGTTCGCGCAACGGCGGCAGCCGGATGGTGATCAGGTTGAGCCGGTAGAACAGGTCTTCGCGGAATTCGCCGGCGGCCACCAGTTCCGCCAGCTCCCGATTGGTGGCCGAGACCACGCGCACGTCGGCCTGTTCGCTGCGGCTGGCGCCGACCGGCTGGTAGGTCTGGTCCTGCAGCACGCGCAGCAGCTTGACCTGGTCGGCGCGGTTCAGTTCGCCGATCTCGTCGAGGAACAGGGTGCCGTGGTGGGCGCTGGCGATGTGGCCTTTGCGGTCGGTCCTGGCGTCGGTGAAGGCACCGCGCACGTGGCCGAACATTTCGCTTTCGAACAGCGTGGGCGTGATGGCGCCCATGTTGATCTTGACGATGGGCTGGCCGGCGCGGCTGCTGTTGCGGTGGATGGCGTCGGCGATCAGTTCCTTGCCGCAGCCGCTTTCGCCGAGGATCAGCACCGGCGCCCGCGTGTTGGCGACCTGGCCTATGGTGCTCAGCACTTTCAGCAGGCGCGGATGCTCGCCGACGATGCCGCGAAAATCGAATTGCGCGTCGAGCGCCTGGCGCGTGCCGCGCTCGGCCGGTGCGGCGGCGTCGAGGGTGGTGCGGATCAGCTCGGCCAGCTGGGTGTTGTCCCACGGCTTGGTGAAGAAGTTGGCGGCGCCGGCCTGCATGCCGCGCACGGCCAGCGCGATCGAGCCCCAGGCCGTCATCAGCAGCACCGGCAGCGCCGGCCGGGCG
The DNA here is from genome assembly GCF_004614165.1 of Duganella callida. GTDB lineage: Bacteria > Pseudomonadota > Gammaproteobacteria > Burkholderiales > Burkholderiaceae_D > Rugamonas > Rugamonas callida. The sequence goes on from NZ_SPVG01000148.1 coordinate 3,466, forward strand.
GCACGGATGTCGGCCAGCAGCCGCAGGCCTTCCTCGCCGCTGGTTTGCAGCGAGAAGTTCATGTCCTGCAGCACCAGGTCGACCGCTTGCTGTGCCAGCAGCGCCAGCGCCTGGCGCGGATCGTCGGCGCACAGCGTGTCGTAGCCGGCCTGCTTGAGCAGCAGGGCCAGCGACACCTGCACCGCGCTGTCGTCATCGACAATTAAGATGCGTTGCTTGCGGTTCAATTCCATGTCTTATTCGTAGTGCAGCGCTTGTGTCGGGCTCAGACGCGCGGCGCGCCAGCCGGGATAGAGCGAACACAGCAAGGATAGCAGATAGATCACACCGGCCGATAGCGCCACGGCGCCGACGAACACCGGCCAGTTCAGACTGTCGCCGAGCACGCCGGTCAACGGCAGTTGCACCAGCAAGACCAGCGCGATCAGCATGGCGCCGCTGCTCAGCAGCATCTGCTCGGCGGCGATCTGGCGGTAGATATGGCCGGCATCCGCCCCCAGCGCGCGGCGCAGGCCGATTTCCGGGATGCGCTGGGTGGTGTTTTGCCACAACACGCCGAACAGGCCGAACGCCACCATCACCAGCAGGAAGGCGGCGATCACCGACAGGATCAGCAGCGGCAGCATCTGCGTGCGCAGCATGCTCTCGCGCGCATCGCTCAGTGGCCAGACCAGATAGGTCCAGTCGCCGCGCACCTGTTTCAGCCGCGCGCTGAGCCTGGCCTCGAACACGCGCGGCGTGCCCGGCTTCATCTTCAGCATGATGAAGTCGGCCGCCTCCTTGCCGACGCCGGGCACCCAGCGCTGCAGCATGAAATACACCGGGTCGGCGTACTCCCCATGCGAACGGAACTGCTCGACCACGCCGACCACGCGGTAGCGCACCGGCGCCTCCTTCTCGCGCGGCAGCAGGAACAGCTGGCCGACCGGATTTTTGCCGAGGAACCAATACTCCGCCAGCTTGCGGTTGATGACCACCGGCACCGCGTCGGCGCCGTCGTCGATGGCGGAGAAAAAGCGGCCGGCGGCCAGCCGCATGTCCATGGTGGCAAAGTAATCGTCGGAAACCGCCATGCCGTCGATGGTCAGCTTGGCGCTGCCATCGGGCAGCGTATAGTCCTCGGTCCAGCGTGTCATATCGTAGGTGGCGAAGGCGCTGAAGGCGACCGACTCGACTTCCGGCATGGCCAGCAGGCTGCGCCTGATGTTGTCGTACAGCGCCGCATCGTTCGGCAACTGCATGGTGGGCGACTGCATGCCGACCGCCCACTGTGCGCGCCAGTTGTGGCCGACCGGCAGCTGGTACAGCTGCCAGTAGCGCAGGCCGAAGGCGGCAATCGCGAACACCACCATGAAGGCCAGCAGGATTTCCAGGCTCAGCATCATGTTGCGGCCCTTGCGTTTCCAGATCAGTTTCAGCAGATGACGCAGCATTATGCGCTTCCTTTCAGTGCGTGGACCGGCGCCATGCGCGACATTTTCCAGGCCGGGATGACGCCCGACAGCACGCCGAACACCAGCGTGATCAGCAGGCCGTAGCCGAAGATGGCCAGGTTCAGATGGACTTGCAGATAGGGCAGCACGCTCCAGCTTTCCATCCACCACAGCACGCCGCTGGCGCAGACCAGACCGATAGCGCCGCCGATCAGGCACAGCAGTACATTTTCCAAAATCAATTGCGTCACCAGCTGGCGGCTGGTGGCGCCGAAGGCCTTGCGCACGCCGATCTCGCTGCTGCGCTCCATGATGCGGCCCATGTTCAGGTTGATCAGGTTCAGCGCCGGCAGCGTCATGAACAACAGCATCAGCGTGATGATGATGGACAGCAGCGTCGGGGCGCCGCCATCGTCGGCCTCGCTGCTGAGCAGTGTGCGCGCGAACAGGGCCAGCTTGGAGTCGCCCCAGAACTGGGTCCGGTTGAAGCGGCCGGGATCGTCGTACTGCACGCGCTTGGCGGCATCGATGATTTCGCGCTGCAGCGCCGGCAATTCCGCCGGCGAGCGCGCCATCATGATGGCGCTGTAGGCGCCGAACATCTGGTTGCGGTAATCGCTGGACGGCTGGCTGGTGACGGGCACCCAGATGTCGGCATAGGCATTGACCTGCAGCTCGTCGCGCACCACGCCGATCACCGTGAAGTCCTGGCCGATGGCGCTGAATTTCTGGCCCAGATAAGGCTGGCCGGGAAACAGCTTGCGCGCGGTGGACTGGTTGAGCACCGCCACCGGGCGTCCCTGCGCCACGTCGTCCTTGTTGTACAGCCTGCCTTGGAGCAGCTGGAAGTCGAGGATTTGCCAGTATTCGGCGTCGGTATGGCGCATCAGCAGGCGGCTGACGCGATCGGTCTGGTACACCGACACGGTCAGCGGCAGGCCGCTGGCCGACACCACTTCCGCGTGTCTCAGCGGCTTCAGATATTGGTCGACCACTTTATAGCCCAGCGTGCCGCTGCGCCGCCCCGGCTTGTCCGTGTGCGACGAGCGGAACATCACCATTTGCACGTAACGGTCGCTGCGGCCCTCGACGCCGGAGGGGTAGAAGGTGTTTTCCAGCAGCGCGGTGACCACCATCAGCACCACCAGCGTCAGCACGATGCACAGCAGGTTGATGGCCGTGAACAGCTTGCGGCGCATGAAGACTTTCCACGCCGTCAGCAGGTAATTTCTGAACATGCGGACTCCTCAGGCGACCAGCTGGCCGTCGAACACGCGCACGATGCGGCCGGCCTGGCGGGCTTCCTGCTCGTTGTGGGTGACCATGACGATGGTGCTGCCTTCGCCGTGCAGCTGGTGCAGGATGTCCATCACTTCCTGGCCCATCTTGCTGTCGAGGTTGCCGGTGGGTTCGTCGGCCAGCAGGACCTGCGGCTGGCCGACGATGGCGCGCGCGATCGCCACCCGCTGCTGCTGGCCGCCGGACAGCTGGTTGGGATAATGGTCCATGCGCGCGCCGAGGCCGACTTTTTCCAGCGCCTCGCGCGCCAGCCGCTGGCGCTTCTTGTTCGAAACGTTGCGGTACAACAGCGGCAGTTCGACGTTGTCGATCACGCGCAGGTCGTTAATCAGGTGGAAGCTCTGGAAAATGAAGCCGAAGGTCTGATTGCGCAGCCTGGCCACATGCTTGTCCTTGTACGAAGCCACCGGCGTGCCGGCGACGTGTATCGAGCCGGTGCCCGGCTGGTCCAGCAGGCCGATCAGGTTCAGCAGCGTGCTCTTGCCGCAGCCGCTGGGCCCCATGATGCTGACGAATTCGGATTTTTCGATATGCAGGTCGATGTCCTTCAGCGCCAGGGTTTCGACCTTGTCGGTCTGGTAGGTTTTGCTGACTTTATTCAGGCGTATCATGTGTGCTCCTCTATTGGGCCACGCGGACGCTGTCGCGGTCCTTGTAGCGGCTGGTGTCTGAAATGATGACTTGCTCGCCGGCGCGCGCGCCGGACAGGATTTCCACGGACTTGCCATCGCTGGCGCCGATGTTCAGTGTGGTCTTGCGGGCGACGCCGTCGCGCACCACGAAGATATCCTGCGGGCCGCGGCCGTTGAAGGCGGGGCCGTAGTCGGCCAGCAAGGTGTGCTGCTTTTGTTCGGTGACGATGTTGACTTCCACCCGCAGCTTGTTGCGCAGCATGGCGTGGTGCGGTTGGCGCAGCATCACCAGCAGTTTGACGGTGCCGTTCTGGATTTCCGGCAGCACGGTCTGCACTTCACCCTGGAGTCTGACATTGCCCTGTTCGACCAGCACCTGCTGGCCGGCGCTGAGCGCGCGCGCATGGAAGTCGGACAGCGAGGCTTCGACCTTGTAGTTATCGAGCTCGGAAACCTTGGCCACCAGCTGGCCGGTGGCGACGCTGGCGCCTTCGTCGGCCAGCAGCCAGGTCAGCATGCCGGCGAAGGGCGCGCGCACCTGGGTTTGCGCCAGCAGTTGCTGCTGTCCCTGCAGCTGCTTTTGCAGGATGCTCTTTTGCAGCCGCGCCCCTTCGATATTGCTGTTGGTGACGCGCTGGTTGTCGGCGATCTGTTCCTTGTGCTGGCGCAGCTGGATTTCGTTGCGCTTGACGTTGAGTTCGGCGGTCAGCAAATCCTCGGCCGAGACGCCGCCGGCCTTGCGCAACGTCTGATACCGGCCGAGGCGCACGCGGGTGGCTTCCAGGTCCAGTTCCAGCAGTTCGATGGCGCTGGCCAGCTGCTTGCGTTTCTGCTCCAGCTCCAGCGTCAGCGCGAGGATGCGGTTTTCCTGTTGCGCCAGTTGTTCCTTGATCGAATCGATGGCCAGCACGATGGTGCGGTCATCCAGTTCCAGCAGCAGTTCGCCCTGGCCGACCTGCTGGCCCAGCTTGGCATGGACCTTGGCGACGCGCGTCTGGATCGGGCTGGACACCAGTTCCTCATGGACCGGGATCACGATGCCGGAGGCGTTGATGGTGTTGGCGATGCTGCCCGGGTGGACCGTCGCAATGCTGACGCCGCTGGCGTCGACGCTGGGGCTGACGGCACGGTTGATGCCCCAGGCGGTGAGGCACAAGGTGGCCAGCACGGCGGCCACCGCCAGCGCGGTGCGGCGCCGGCGGCGTTTGACGATGTCGGGGCTGATGAAGGTATCCATGCCGCCACTAGTGCAAGCGCCGTGCCACGCGTTTGATAAAAGGACAAAACCATATAAATCAAAGCAGTAGGCTGAAAAGCCCGTCCGCGCGCCAACCTGCCGTTGCCCGCCTCCGCCCACCACCGTCCGGAAACGGACACCCTTGCTAAAAGGAGTCATCATGGAATCACTCCAGTTTTTCGCATGGCTGCTCGTTCACATCGCCATCCCTGTTTTCGTGCCCATTGCACTATTGCCGTTGTTGGCGGTAAGCCGAATCGCCATTGCCTTAAGTGCCGGGGCATGCTACGTGCCATGCAATCGCTGTTCTCGCTTATCTCAATCTTCGCTGACATCGCTTGCAGGCGATGGCGTGGCGGCCGCGGTCGCCTGCTGTGGGGATTTTCCAACGGTTGATTCATACCAATGTGTTAGGGTAATGTCCATCGCGCACCCTCACGCGGAGGAAACATGCAGACCCGATGGAATGCCTTGTTGCTCGCCTTGCCCTTGCTGGCCCAGGCGGCCGAAGAGGGCGACGAAATCGTCACCGATCGGCCCGATTTTGTGGAGTCCAGCAATGTCGTCGGCAAGGGCCGCTTTCAGATCGAAACCAGCCTGGCGCTGGAGCGCAACAAGGTGGACGGCATCCGGGAGCGGACGTATTCCACCCCGACGCTGTTGCGCTTCGGCATCGGCGAACAGCTGGAATTTCGCATCGAAACCGACGGCCGCATGCGTAGCGTCGTCACCGACCTGGCCAGCGGCGCGCGTCAGACCGACAACGGTTATGCCGACACTGCGCTGGGCCTGAAATGGCATGTGGCCGATGCCGAGGGCAATCGTCCCTCCATGGGCATCCTCGCGCACGTCGACCTGGACAGCGGTTCGCGCGCCTTCCGCGCGGCCGGCACCGGCGGCTCGCTGCGCCTGGCGGCCGAATGGGAGCTGCCCGACGAGATGGGCCTGGGCGTGATGCCCGGCATCGCCTGGCAGTACGACGACAACGGCGAGCGCTACACCAGCGGCATCTTCGGCATCGTACTCGGCAAGAACTGGACCGAGGCCTGCCGCACTTTCATCGAATACGCGGCGCCACAGATCGCCCGCAGCCGCCACGGCGGCACGCAGGGCAGCTTCGATATCGGCGCGTCCTATTTGCTGACCAAGACGCTGCAGATCGACACCGCGCTGTCACGCGGGCTGAACCGGAACACACCGGACTGGAGCTGGACGGTCGGCTTTTCGGCCAAATTCTAAGCTGGAGACACCATGCGATTCACGATCAGGCAGCGCTTGTTGTTGATTAACCTGGCCACACTGGTGTTCGTGCTACTGGTTGGTCTGGTAGGCTACTACGCGGTGCACGTGCTCGATGTCTCGATGGATGCGATCAGCGCCAACAGCAGCGCCATCAAGGATCAATTGCAGGCCGACCAGGCCCACGACGCCCTGCGCGCCGACGTGCTGGCCGCGCGTCTGGCCGCCGACAAGAACGACGCTGCCGGCATCAAGGCCGTGCGCGAGGACACCGCCGAACACATCGCCCTGTTCCGCAAGCTGATCAAGGACATGGACGCGGCCGACACGGGCCCCGAGGTGCGCAGCGCCATGGCGCAGGTCAAGCCCGACGTGGACCGCTATCTGCAAAGCGCGCAAGAGATGGTGGAACTGTCGCTGAACGATCCGGCGGCGGCGCAAGCGAAATTCGCCGCGTTCATGGACAGCTTCCATGTGCTGGAAAAAAGCATGGCCCGGCTGAGCGATCTGATCGAGCATGATTCCGATCAAAGTAAGCAGCGCGGCGACGAAGCGGTGGTCAAGTCGCGTGTGCACATCGTCGGCGCGGCGGTGCTGGCGGTGGTGGTGTCGTTGCTGGCGGGCCAGATGATGGCGCGCGCCATCGTGCAGCCGCTCGACGAGGCGGTCGGGTTTGCCGCGCGCGTGGCGCGCGGCGATCTGTCGTCGCAGATCGAGGTGGCGGCCGAGGACGGCACCGAAACCGGTCAGCTCAAGCGCGCGCTGGCCGACATGAACGTCAGCCTGCACCGCATCGTCAGCCAGGTGCGCGACGGCGCCGATGCGATCGCCACCGCATCCGGCGAAATCGCCTCGGGCAACATGGATCTGTCGGCGCGCACGGAGTCGCAAGCCAGTTCGCTGGAGGAGACGGCGTCGTCGATGGAGCAGATGACCTCGGCCGTCAGGCAGAACGCCAGCAATGCCGGTGAGGCGAATCAGCTGGCGTCGTCCGCCGCGCAGGTGGCCACGCGCGGCGGCGCGGTGATGGCGCAAGTGGTGCAGACCATGGGGGGCATCACCGCATCATCGCAGAAGATCGTCGACATCATCGCGGTGATCGAGGGAATTGCGTTCCAGACCAATATCCTGGCCCTGAACGCGGCAGTGGAGGCGGCGCGCGCGGGCGAGCAGGGGCGCGGTTTTGCGGTGGTGGCGTCCGAGGTGCGCGGTCTGGCGCAGCGCGCCGATGCGGCGGCCAAGGAGGTGCGGCAACTGATCGAGGCGTCGGCCGCGCAGGTGGGCGAGGGCAGCGCGCTGGTGGGGCAGGCCGGCGGCACGATGGAGGAGATCGTTTCCAGCATCGAGCGGGTGACCGTCATCGTCGGCGAGATCGCGACCGCCAGCCGCGAGCAGGAGATGGGCATCGATCAGATGAATCAGGCCATCGGCAGCATCGACAGCGCGACCCAGCAGAATGCCGCGCTGGTCGAGCAGGCCGCCGCCGCCGCCGGCGCCCTGCAGGAACAGGCCGCGCGGCTGGCGGAGGTGGTCAAGGTGTTCCGACTGGCGCGTTAGGCGCGGAACGCCACGCTGCGTCGAGCGCGGCCACTGCAACCGCTGCCAGGCAAGCAGCATGCTTTCGGCACGCAATGCCGCGCGGCCTGTTGATGCGCAAACGGCTGGCATCGGGCTGGCGCCGGATGGGGCCGCCGTGTTTGGCTCAGGCCGCGACAAGTTGACGGCGCGCTGGTGCAGCCGTCCGCGCCGCTTGCAGCATGCCGCGCTGTCCGCGGGCTGGGGCGGTATCGGCCGCCGGTGCGCTCCGATGCTCGTTGCGGTCCGCAGCCAACTTGAATACGCCCACCAGTTGCACGAGATGATGCGCCTGGTCCTGCTGGGCTTCGGCCGCGGCGGCCGCTTCCTCGACCAGGGCCGCGTTCTGCTGCGTCACCGTATCCATCTCGGCGACGGCGTGGTTGATCTGTTCGATTCCGGCTTCCTGCTCATTGCTGGCGATGCTGATCTGGCCCATGATGTCAGTCACCGATTTGACGGCGGCCACGACTTTGTCCATGGTTTCGCCGGCCGCGCCCACCAGCGCGGTGCCGGCGCCGACCTTGGCCACCGATTCATCGATCAGCGCCTTGATTTCCTTGGCTGCGGTGCCGGAGCGTTGCGCCAGCGTGCGCACTTCCGATGCCACCACGGCGAAACCGCGTCCCTGCTCGCCGGCGCGCGCCGCTTCCACCGCCGCATTCAAGGCCAGGATGTTGGTCTGGAACGCGATGCCGTCGATGACGCTGATGATGTCGACGATCTTGCGCGACGATGCATTGATCGCGTCCATGGTGCGCACCACGTCGGATACCACCGCGCCCCCCTGCTGGGCGATCTCGGAGGCCGACTGTGCCAGCGTATTGGCCTGGCGTGCATTTTCGGTATTCTGACGCACGGTGGCGGTCAGTTCTTCCATTGACGACGCCGTCTCCTCCAGCGAACCGGCCTGCTGTTCGGTGCGCGAGGACAGGT
>NZ_SPVG01000204.1 GCF_004614165.1 Duganella callida
CGCCAGGCCAGCACCAGCGCGCCGGCGCTGCCGGCCAGCCACAGGGCGATGGCCAGCCGGCGCAGCCAGACGGCGCCGGGCAGCTGGTACCACAGGGCGCCCACGCCCCAGGCGGCCAGCGCAATCAGCAGCAGGGTAGCAAAGAGCATGGCCACGAGTACGAGCGTGCGTTTGATCATGCCCCGATTATGCGGCCTAATCCGTCTTGTCGTCGACTCCGGTGCAACCGATCTGAACGCAGATCAGTTTTACTGCAATACTCAGCACCACGCCGATCATGCCCAGTAATGCCAACATGGCAAATTCCGTAAACGAAGGAAACCGCTACACTTTAACAGGCGGCCGGGATTGGATCCAATGGCAAAAACGGCGACCCAGGGGTCGCCGTGCGGTGCTCACGCCTGACTGCTGCGCTTAGCGGTCGTTCTTGTGGCTTTGGCGGCCGGCTGCCGCATGTTGCTCGGGGGTGCCGCCGCGGGTGCCGCCGGACGAGCCCTGGTTGTCCTGATTGCCCTGATTGCCGCTCTGCTGGCTGCCGCCGGCGCTGCCGCCGCGCGAGCCGCCGCTGTTGCTGCCGCTTTGCTGGTTGTTGTCATTCTTGTGGCTCATGCTGCCGGCCTTGCGCGCCTCTTCCGAAGTGAACTCATGCGCGTTGCCGGACGCGTGGGCGGCGCGGCCGCCTTCCGACGCAATTTCGCGCTGGCGCTCCGGGTCCATCGAGGCGAAGCCCCGGTTGCTGGTGTCGCCGCTCTGCTGATTACGGCCGCCCTGGCCGCCTTGATTGCCTTGATTGCCCTGATTGCCTTGGTTCTGCTTCGAGTTTGCCATGATGGTCTCCATAAAGGTTTGGTGGTTCCCGACGTTGATTCGGTCAGGGAGTCGCCATCGTACGGCGCACAGGGCAGACCGGGTAGGGACGCTCGCCTGTGCTCGCGTAGGACATTCCTTGCGAGCAGAGAGTCACAGTCACATATGGCCGAGCCTGACGGTTAACCGGGCGACTGCCGGCCCCGACGTGTGGCAAACTATGCCCATACCAGACCACGGGAAATGAGCAATGAGCGATGGAAGCAAGGGAAGCCAGGGCAGCGATGGTGTCGACGAACAGGCGCCGCCGGCGCCCGCGCCGACCCCGCAGCGCCGCGCCACCGACCACGGCGCGCGCCGCCACGACGACACGCGCGGCCACAAGAACAACGGCGCGCCGCGCTATCTGGACCCGGGCGACACGGTGTTCAGCCTGTGGGGCCGGGTCATCATGGCGCGCTACCGGCGCATCGCGGCGGCGGCCACGCGCCACATCATCCAGCGCCCGCTGCACATCGGCGTGTCGGCGCGCATCTTCCATCCCGAGCCCGGCGCCACCGGCTTGCGCAGCAAGAATCTGCAGTACCTGGAGGAGTCGATCGCGCAATGGGTGATGTCGCGCGACGTGCTGGTGTTCATGATCCCGACCGTCAACACCGACGGCCTGCTGCACCCGTCCAACATCCGCCTGCGCGACTACGCCAAGCACCTGGACGGACTGGTGCTGCAGGGCGGCGCCGACGTCTCGCCGCAAAGTTATTCGGAGGTGCCGACCCGGCCCGAGTGGTCGGGCGACCGCGCGCGCGACATGTACGAGCTGGAGTTGCTGCACGAGTTCGTGGAGGCCGGCAAGCCGGTGCTGGGCATCTGCCGCGGCTGCCAGTTGATCAACGTCGCCTTCGGCGGCTCGCTGTACCAGGACATCGCCACCGATGTGCCCGACTCGCTGGCGCACGTCAACGACGACTACGACCGCAACCGGCACGAGATTGCCTTCCCGCCCGACTCCTCGCTGGCGCGCATGTTCCGCGGCAAGCAGAGCGGGCTGGTGAATTCGATCCACCACCAGGCGGTCAAGACACTGGGGCGCGACATGACGATCGAGGCGCTGTCGGTGCCGGACAACATGATCGAGGCGATCCGCTACCGCAAGGCGCCGTTCGTGATGGGGCTGCAGTGGCACCCGGAATTCCACCGCGCCGGCGGCGTCGAGCTGCTGGACTGCACGGGCATTCTCGACAACTTCCTGCGCGTGGCGCGCGAGACGCGGTTCTAGCGACGCCGGCGCAGGGTGTTGTATCTAATAAATTTATTGTGCCTGAATACCATCATCGGGTGTAAACTGGCGCTCTGCCCAACTGGATGCGCTTCATGCCACGTCGCCGCCCCGCCCTGCTTGCCGCAAGTTTGCTGCTGGCGCCGCCATTGTGCGCGGCGCAGGAAATCATCCACGCGATGTACAGCGAACGGCCGCCCTACATGGCGGCCCAGCCCGACGGTTCCCCGGCCGGCCTGACCGGCACCCCGGCCGCCAACGCGTTCCGCCACGCCGGCGTGGCGGTGGAATGGCTGCGCCTGCCGACCAACCGCCAGCTGCTCAGGCTCAAGGACCCGCACGCGCTGAATTGCGCCATCGGCTGGTTCAACGTGCCCGAGCGCACCGCCTACAGCAAGCTGACCCGGCCGATCTACCGCGACCACGGCTGGGTGGCGCTGAGCAACGCCCGTTTCGCCGCGCGCGCTTACACCTCGCTGGACGAACTGATGCGCCACCCCGAGGTGCGCCTGCTGGTCAAGGACAATTATTCCTACGGCGGCCTGGACCCGCTGATCCAGCGATGGCGGCCGACCATCGCCGTGTCCACCGGCAGCACGCTGAAGATGGTGCAGTCGGTCGGCGCCGGGCTGGTCGACCTGATGTTCATCACCGAGGACGAAAGCCAGTACATCCTGCGGCACCAGGCCGGCGAGTACGGCGCCAACCTGCGCGTGCTGCGCTTCAAGGACATGCCGCACGGCAGCGAGCGCCACATCCTGTGCAGCAAGGCCGTGCCGGACGAGGTGATCGACCGTCTCAACAAGGCGATCACCTTCAGGTAGTCAGCGGCCGCGGAAGCGGTGAATGGCGGCGTCGACCACCCCTTCGACACTGCCGCTGCGCTCAAACTGCTGGCGCAGGTAATGGGCGTCGCTGCCCTCGTGCGTGACCTGCACCAGGTGCTGCAGGCCGGCGCTGCCGCCCAGCGCCACGCCATGCGGCTCCATCTTGCGCAGGGTGGTGAGGATGTCTTCGCGCAGCGACAGGCTCTCGTAGGTTTTCGGATGCACCACCGTGCCGTCGAGGCCGAAGCGGCAGGCCTGGAAGCGGTTGTAGTTGTAGACCAGGTAATCGTCCTCGGCCGGCTCCGGCTCCTTGCGCTCGAGCAGATAGCGGCACAGCGCCTGCAGGTACACGGCCAGCGCGGCCGCGCGTTCCACCGTCAGCGGCGTGTCGCACACGCGCAGTTCGATGGTGCCGTATTCCGGCTTGGGCCGGATGTCCCAGTAAAAGTCCTTCATGCTCTTGATCACGCCGGTGTGTTCCATCTTGGCGAAATACTCGTGCTCGAAGGTGTGCCAGCTTTGCGTGAACGGCGCGCGCCCGCTCATGGGGAAGGCGAACACCGAATTCAGCCGCGCCGAGTTGAACAGCGTGTCGTTGCCCTGCACGTAAGGCGACGACGACGACAGCGCGATGAAATGCGGCACGTAGCGGCTCAGCGCGTGCAGCAGGTACAGCGCGTCGTCGCCCGAGGCGCAGCCGATGTGCACGTGCTGGCCGAAGATGGTGAACTGCTTGGCCAGGTAGCCGTACAGCTCCGACACTTCCTTGAAACGCGGCTTGGAAAAGATGCGCCGCTCCGACCATTTCTGGAACGGGTGGGTGCCGCCGCCGCAGATGCCGATGTTGAGCTGCTCGCCGGCCTGCACCAGGGTGTCGCGGATCACCTGCAGCTGCGCCACCAGCTCGCTGTGATTGGTGTGCACGTCGCTGTTAATTTCGATCATGCTCTCGGTGATTTCCGGCGTGACGTTGCCGGGAAACGGCTTGCGGCTCAGCAGGTGCAGCAGGTCCGGGCTGGACGCGGTCAGGTCGTAGTCCGACAGGCTGACCAGCTGCAGTTCCAGCTCCACGCCCATGGTGAGCGGCTGCGACGATTTGAATTGTTCCAATGCCATTTAGCGTTCCTCCTTCGGGGTTTCCTTCGCCCAGTGCAGCGCGCGCTGGGTGATGATGGGACCGACCACTTCCAGCAGCAGGGTCATCGCCGCCAGCGCAGCCAGTTCATCGACCAGCACGATCCCCATGTATTTCGTTTGTTCCAGCAGCAGCGTGACGAACACCGACATCGGCGACAGTGCGATGCCGGTCAGCAGTCCCTTCTGCCACGAGATGCCGCTGACGTGGGCGAACGCGCCCACGCTGACCGCCTTGACCACGAAGCGCGCCAGCAGCAGCACGGCGGCCAGGCCGGCGCCGTCGACCACGCGCTCCCATTCCAGCGTCGAGACGGCAAACACGAACAGCAGTACGGTCAGCAGTTCGCCGATGCCGCCGAAGTTGCGCTCGGTGCGGCTGAAGGCGACGCGGTTGTGGCGCGCGGCCAGGCCGAAGGTCAGCGTGGCCAGCACCGGCGAGACGTCGAACGCGCGCGCCATCGCCACCAGCAGGATCACGCCCAGCGCAAAGGCGATGGTGCCGTCCTGCGCCAGCGCGCCCAGGCGGCGCAGCACGGCCGGCACGATGAAGCCCATGAGCGCGCCCATCACCGCCGAGACGATCAGCTCGATGCCGCTGTGCGAGATGGCCTGGGTCAGGCTGCCCGAGGTCTGGAATACCCAGAAGCCGACCACGACCTTGAAAGTGAACACCGCCAGCACGCAGTTGATCGCCACCAGATGCAGGATGCGCTCGGTGACCTGGCCCGAGCTGTCTTCCTCGTTGATCACGCGCAGCACACCGGCCGGCGAGGTGGACATCGCCAGCGAGGCCAGCAGCAGCGAGGTCAGCGGCGGCATGCCGGTCACGTGCGACAGCAGGTACACCACCGCGAAGGTGGCGGCTGACTCGACCAGGCCGCTGACCGCGATCCAGGGGTTGATGCGCAGCCAGTGCAGATTGATGCGGTAGCCGAACTCGAACAGGATGAGGCCGAATGCGAGGTTGGCCAGCAGCGTGACATTGCTGCCGGCGCCGCTGGACAGCACGTCGGGGAAAGCCTGCGACAGCAGGAAGCCAACCAAACCATACACGCTGATGCGCGGCAGACGCGTCCAGCGGTGCACGAACTCGCCCGACAGCCAGGCCACGGCGATCGCCAGCGGCCAGCCCATATCGGCCAGAATGCCTTGAATATCCGGCATGTACTTCTCCTTTTTAAAGATACTTGTACAATTCTGGCCTATCGTGGCGCTTTCCACTGTGCGCCAGGGAACATAAGGAAACAATATGCTCGAAATCATCAGCGAACATGCCTGCTTCGGCGGCATTCAACGCTTTTACCGGCACGATTCCAGCCAAATCGGCCTAGATATGCGATTTTCGGTATTCCTGCCGCCGCAGGCGGCGCACGCGCCGGTGCCGGCGCTGTTCTACCTGGCCGGGCTCACCTGCACCGAGGAGACCTTCATGATCAAGGCCGGCGCGCAGCGTGTGGCCGCCGAGCTGGGCCTCGCGCTGGTCGCGCCGGACACCAGCCCGCGCGGCGCCAAAGTGGATGGCGAGAGCGAGAGCTGGGATTTCGGCGTCGGCGCCAGCTTTTACCTGGATGCCACCGAGCCCAAGTGGGCCAGGCACTACCGCATGTACAGCTACATCCATGAGCTGCGCCAGCTGGTGGTGCGGGCATTGCCGCTCGATGCGCGGCGCCTCGGCATCTTCGGCCATTCGATGGGCGGGCATGGCGCGCTGACCATGGCGCTCAAGCGGCCGGACATGTTCAGCTCGGTGTCGGCGTTTGCGCCGATCGCGGCGCCGTCGCGGTGCCCGTGGGGCATCAAGGCGTTCAGCGGCTACCTCGGTGCCGACAAGGCGGCCTGGGCCGAGTACGACGCCAGCCTGCTGATGGCGCAAGCACACACGCCCTTCCCCAACGGCATCCTGATCGACCAGGGACTGGGCGACAAGTTCCTGGCCGAGCAGTTGTATCCGGAAGCGTTCGAGGCCGCCTGCAAGACCGCCGCGCAGCCGCTGGCACTGCGCCGGCATGCGGGCTACGACCACGGCTACTACTTCATCCAGACCTTCGTGGAAGACCATCTGCGCTTCCACGCGCGCAACCTCACGGCTTGATCTCGGTGCCCAGCTTCTGCAGGAACTGGGCGATCCACGCCGGATGGGCCGGCCAGGCCGGCGCGGTGACGAAGATGCCGTCGGTGACCGCCTGATCGACCGCGATGTCGGCGTAGTTGCCGCCGGCCAGCTTCACTTCCGGCGCGCAGGCCGGGTAGGCCGAGATGGTCTTGCCCTGGATGACGTCGGCCGCCGCCAGCAGCTGGGCGGCGTGGCAGATGGCGGCGATCGGCTTGCCGGCCGCGGCGAACTGCCGGATCAGTTCGATCACGCGCGGATGCAGCCGCAGGTATTCGGGCGCGCGGCCGCCGGCGATGGCCAGCGCGTCGTAGTTGCCGACCTCGGCGTCGGCAAAGCTGGCGTTCAGCTTGAACAGATGGCCCGGCTTTTCGGTGTAGGTCTGATCGCCCTCGAAATCATGGATGGCGGTCTTGACGGTGTCGCCGGCGCGCTTGTCGGGACAGACGGCGTGCACCGTGTGGCCGACCGCCTGCAGCGCCTGGAACGGCACCATGGTCTCGTAATCTTCGGCGAAATCGCCCGTCAAAAACAGTATCTTCTTCGCAGCCACGGCAGTTCCTTTCATTGAAAGTCAACAGGGCCGCGCGGCTGACGCCGCCAGCCCCCCGAGTAAAAAAAAATATTTTTATTAAATAAAACCACCGGTAAAAAACCGTTTTTTTTCCGCCGCCCCGCCTGTTCGTTTCTTTAAACGTCACCGGGGCGGGGGGGGGGACGCCGCGCGGCCCTGTCATACTACCTTGTTTTTTTGCTTACGCGGCGTGCGCCGCCTTGCCCAGCACCGTGCGGATAGTGCCGGCCAGATCCTCGGCCGAGAACTTGGCGACGTAGGCATCGGCGCCCACGCCCTTGACGTGATCTTCGTTGGTCTTGCCGGACAGCGAAGAATGGATCACCACAGGAATCTTGCCGAAGCGCGGGTCCTGTTTGATCAGGCGGGTCAAGGTGAAGCCGTCCATTTCCGGCATCTCCAGGTCGGTCAGGACCATGGCGACGCGGTCGGTGATCGGCAAGCCTTCGGCCTTGGCGCCTTCGGCGATCGCCTGCAGGCGGTCCCAGGCTTCCTTGCCCGACTTGGTCATGATGAAGTGCACGCCCATCGCTTCCAGACCTTTTTCGATCAGGTTGCGCGCCACCACCGAATCGTCGGCGGCCAGCACCACGGCGCCCGGCTTCAGCAGCACCTTCGGGCCGATGGTTTCCGGGTCGACGTCCTTGCCTTCCGGCGGCACCAGTTCGCGCAGGATGGTTTCCACGTCGAGCACCTGGGCCAGGCGGGTGTTCTGGGTATCGCCGTCGATGCGGGCGATGCTGGTGACCTTGCCGCCGGCCGTGCCTTCGGCCGTCAGCACCTGGCTCCAGTCCAGACGCACGATTTCATCCACCGATTCGACCGCGAACGCCTGCGTGGTGCGCGCGAATTCGGTGACCAACATGATATTCAGACCGGTTTTTGGGGTCACACCGACGATGCCTGGCAAATCCAGCACCGTGATGATTTGTCCGCGCAGGTTGACGACGCCCAACATGTGTGGCGGGGATCCGGCCACGGCAGTCACTTCGGGCATCGCGACGATTTCGCGGATTTTGAAGACGTTAATACCGAACAGCTCGGAATGTTCCCCCTTGGCGTCGCCGCCCAGACGGAACAACAGAAGTTCGAATTTATTGGAGTTGGTTAAGTTGCTGCGCTCATCCACTTCCTGCTGCACTGATTTCATAGATCGTCTCCGACGGTGGTCCACTCATAGGAAAGAGCCGGCCCTTTCCTTGCGTTGCAGTATAACGTCTTTGGAAAAGCGAATCTTGTTTTGGAGAACGATAAACAACGGAATGGGCAAAAAAAGTGTGCCATGGCCGCTCTGCCGCCAGCGGGGTTGGCTGCCGGGTGCAGATTTTCCTGCCCCCCAATCTAAAGGACTCTAAAGCTAGCGATTTGACACTAAACCTTGCTAAGCGGCGCATTGCGCTTTCTAAAACACCCTAAAAAAATTGATTAAAAATCTAATTTGATCGATTTTAAAAGGCCAAAACTATAAAACGAACTAAAATCCCGTTCCCGTGTCCAACCTTTAGAACGTTTTGAAAGGGAAGATCATGGCACATGGACAAAAAGGCGCGGTGTATCTACCACTGACCGATATCCTGAGTTTGAAATTTCATTTGCACGACACGCGGCCCGGCCTGACACCGGACGATTTCGTGACAGAACTGGTCCAGCGCTGGCTGACGATCGAAACGGAACGATACACGCTGCGAGAGACCGGACAACCCGTGCACGGCTTTCAATGGAAAGATGTTTTTCTCCCGGAAGGCACTCGCTTGCGCACCTGCTATCGACATACCGCCGAATATGCCGAGGTTGTCGGCGAGCACATCCGCTCCAGCGAAGGCAAGCCGCTGACGCCTTCGCAATTTGTCAACCAACACGCCATCGGACGCAATGCCTGGCATCTGGTATGGATACGCTTTCCTGGCGAAGAACTCTGGATACGCGCTGATCAATGCCGGCAGAATCGCAACGCGCGACCGAAGCGAAAGGCTGCCGTCAGCCCTCATTCGCTGCCGAACGGCGATCCCGGTCACCAAACCTTCTAAAACCTGGTGTACAGAACCAGATTAGCGAACGTTTTAGATTTTCGCTGCAAAAAAATAGAACGCTTTAGATTTGGAGGCCGATTTCTTAGATCGGTTTAGAGAGAGGTCTGCGATTTACAGTACTAATTAGATTCACATTGAAGGAAATCGATCGAATTAGACTGGCCACAAAAAAAAAGAAGCCCGCCGGGCTTCTCTTTGCATTCTGGAGCGGGAGAAGAGTCTCGAACTCTCGACCTCAACCTTGGCAAGGTTGCGCTCTACCAACTGAGCTACTCCCGCAGAAGGCATGATTATGCCAGAAACATTTCCATCACGCCAGTACCGTAACTCAACTTTTTACCGCAGTTGTAATCGTGTAAGCTTAGACTGTTGAGCAATGCCAGTGAAGGAAATGAATGGATTCAATTGAAGTCGTGCTGATCATGCTGCTGGCCGTGGTGGCCAGCGCCTACATCCGCCGCCTGCTGCCGGCCGCGATCCCGCTGCCGTTCGTGCAGATCGCCCTGGGCGCCACCATCGCCGCGCAGTCGTCGCACGGCGTCGACCTCGAACCCGACCTGTTTTTCCTGATCTTCCTGCCGCCGCTGCTGTTCCTGGACGGCTGGCGCATTCCCAAGAGCGGACTGCTGCGCGACAAGGGCACCATCCTCGAACTGGCGTTCGGCCTGGTGGTGTTCACCGTGATCGGCGCCGGCTTCCTGATCCACTGGATGATCCCGGCCATGCCGTTGCCGGTGGCGTTCGCGCTGGCTGCCATCGTCTCGCCCACCGACCCGATCGCGGTCAGCTCGATCGCCGCCAGCGCGCCGATTCCCAAGCGCCTGATGCACATCCTCGAAGGCGAATCGCTGCTGAACGACGCCTCCGGCCTGGTGTGCTTCCGCTTCGCCGTGGCCGCCGCCACGACCGGCGCCTTCTCGCTGCAGGGCGCCGTGCTGACCTTCGCCTGGCTGGTGGTGGCCGGCATCGCCGCCGGCGTCGGCCTGACCTGGCTGGTCAACTGGGTGCAGCGCTGGCTGGTGCGCCA
This sequence comes from Duganella callida, assembly GCF_004614165.1. Classification (GTDB taxonomy): domain Bacteria; phylum Pseudomonadota; class Gammaproteobacteria; order Burkholderiales; family Burkholderiaceae_D; genus Rugamonas; species Rugamonas callida. The sequence goes on from NZ_SPVG01000204.1 coordinate 9,789, forward strand.
GTTCGGCGAACCGCCGGGCTCGCCGATCCTGGTCAACCTGCTGATCCCGTTCGGCGCCTACCTGGTGGCCGAGCGCCTGCATGCCTCGGGCATCCTGGCCGCCGTCGCCGCCGGCATCACCATGAGCTACGTCGAGCTGAACGGCCATATCCACGCCAGCACCCGCATCCAGCGCTCGGCCGTGTGGGACACGGTGCAGTTCGCGCTGAACGGCATCATGTTCGTGCTGCTGGGCGAACAGCTGCCCGACATCTTCCGCCTGGCCGGCGCCTCGCTCGAGGAGAGCGGCCACCTGAGCCGCTGGTGGCTGGTGGTGTATGCGTTCGCCATCAGCTTCGGCCTGCTGGCGCTGCGCATGCTGTGGGTCTGGGCCTCGCTGCGCCTGACCATCTTCAAGCAGCAGGTGCGCCACACGCCGCGCCACAAGATCAATCCGCGCCTGCTGCTGGCCACCACCCTGGCCGGCGCGCGCGGCACCATCACCCTGGCCGGCGTGCTGACGCTGCCCCTGACGCTGCCCGACGGCGCGCCCTTCCCGGCGCGCGCGCTGACCATCTTCCTGGCCGGCGCGGTGATCCTGATCTCGCTGCTGGTGGCCAGCATCGGCCTGCCCCGGCTGCTGGCCGGCATGACCTTCCCGGCCGAGCCGGAGGACCAGCGCGAGGAAGACCTGGCGCGCCGCGCCGCCGCCAACGCCGCCATCTCCGCCATCGAAAAAAGCCAGGTGGCGCTGATGGAGTCCGACGCCTGCATCGACCCCGAGGTGTATCCGCAGGCGGCGGCGCGCGTGATCGCGTTTTACGAGCACCGGCTGAAGGAGGTCGATCCCGACACCGAACCGGCCTGGCGCAAGACCGACCACGCCGAGAAAGAGCTGCGCCTGGCCGCGCTGGAGGCCGAGCGCAGCACCGTCTTCGACCTGGCGCGGCGCGACCGTATCTCCGACGAGATCTCGCGCAAGCTGGTGCGCGAGATCGACCTGATGGAAGCGCGCTACCGCTGATGCCACGCGCACGGACCCGCACCATCATCGCCCTGGCCTGGAGCCTGTTCTGGCTGCTGATGATACTGACGTCGGTGCAGGAATACCTGCGCGACCACACGCACGGCGTGTGGAAGCCGGTGTTGTGGGAATCGACCTCCGCGCTGACCGGCACCCTGCTGCTGCTGGCGCAGCGCCGCCATACGCGCCGGCACGACCACCTGATCCACGCGCCGCTGCGCTGGTTCGCGCGGCAGCTGGCGTGGCTGCCGGTGTACTGGCTGGCCTTCGTGCCGCTGGCGTTCGGCATGCGCCACGCCGTCTACGCGCTGGCCGGCGAAACCTACACGCATGGCGGCTGGGCCGAAGTGTATCTGTACGAAGACATCAAGATGACCATCTTCTTCAGCATCTTCGCCACCATCACTTTCGGCGTGCTGTCGTTCCACGCCATGCTGGACGAAAAGCTGCGCGTCGAGCGCGCCAACGCCGCGCTGCGCGAAGCCCAGCTGCTGCGCCTGGGCCAGCAGCTGCAGCCGCACTTCCTGTTCAACGCGCTCAACACCGTCTCGGCGCTGATGTACAGCGACGTCGCGCGCGCCGACGCCATGCTGACGCAGCTGGCCGAGGTGCTGCGCGCCACGCTGGAGGTCGGCGAACGCCACCTGGTGCCGCTGGCGACGGAACTGCGCCTGCTGCGCGGCTATGCGGCGCTGATGGCCGAGCGCTTCGCCGACCGCGTGCGCATCGACTGGCGCATCGACGCGTCGCTGCTGGCCTGCGCGGTGCCGGTGATGAGCATGCAGCCGCTGCTGGAGAACGTGTTCAAGCACACGGTGGAACGACGCCGGCAGCCGACCGTGATCACCATCGCCGTGCTGCGCGCGGACGGCGCGCTGCTGCTGCGGCTGGACGACGACAGCGGCACGCTGCCGCCAGCGGCGGATGCGGCAGCGGC
>NZ_SPVG01000219.1 GCF_004614165.1 Duganella callida
GCCGTAAGCCCGCTTACGGCAGGGCTCGTGTCCGAAAGTCAGACCTGACCCCGGAATTAGTCGTTGCGCATCTGCGCCTGGGAGACGTTGCTGGCCGGCGGCACGCTCTGCGTCAGCCAGACGTTGCCGCCGATGGTGGAGCCGGCGCCGATGACGATGCGGCCCAGCACCGTGGCGCCGGCGTAGATGACGACGTCGTCCTCGACGATCGGGTGGCGCGGCACGCCTTTGATCAGGGCGCCCTTGTCGTCCGCCGGGAAGCGCTTGGCGCCCAGCGTCACGTGCTGGTACAGGCGCACGCGCTGGCCGATGATGGCGGTCTCGCCGATCACCACGCCGGTGCCGTGATCGATGAAGAAGCTGGCGCCGATCTGCGCCGCCGGGTGGATGTCGATCCCGGTCAGCGAGTGGGCGATGTCGGAGATCAGCCGCGCCAGGAACGGCGATCCGAGGCGGTGCAGGCTGTGCGCCAGGCGGTAGTACAGGATGGCGATGGTGCCCGGATAGCACAGCATGATCTCGGCCACCGAGGTCGCCGCCGGGTCGCCCGCAAACGCCGCCTGCACGTCCGACACCAGCAGTGCGCGGATGCCCGGCAGGCCGGCGGCGAACTGGCGCGTGATGCCGTGCGCCTGCCGCGTCAGCGCTTCCTCGTCCGGGATCGCTTCCTCGGCCGAGAACTGCAGCCCGCGCCGCACCTGCTCGGCCAGCCGGTTGAGGGTGGTGTTGAGCGTGTCGCCGACAAAGAAGTCGATGCTTTCGTCGGTCAGGTTGGGCCGGCCGTAGTGGGTCGGAAACAGCACCGCCTGCAGGCCGTTGACGATGGTCTGCAGCGCGTCGCGCGACGGCAGTTCGCGCACGCGGCCATGGTGGCGGATGTTGTGGGTGGCTTCGCGCGAGACGCGCAGTTGCTCGATCACACTGGCCAGGTTCCAGTGCGTGGGCTTGACGGCGGTGCCGTCGAAGGTGTCTATGGTCATGGTGTCTCGAATCCGTAAATCGTGGGCGCGCGGGCCCGGCGTGCAGCTTAACCGTCCCGCGCGCGCAAGCGAAGGAAGAATTTCAGCCATTCTTATGCATCCGGCGCATATCGCGTAAAATGCCGGGTTCACCGAACAATACGCTATTCATGAATATTTTGCTGACGCTGCTGCTGGCCGGCCTGACCATGGTCGGCCCGCTGGCCATCGACACCTATCTGCCCTCGTTCCCGGCCATCGCCCACAGCTTCGACGCCAGCCCGCTGCTGATCCAGCAGACGCTGTCGATGTTCCTGTTCTGCTTCGCGTTCATGATGTTGTTTTACGGCACCCTGTCGGATTCGTTCGGCCGCCGCCCGGTGATCCTGGTGTCGCTGGTGCTGTACATCGTCGCCTCGGTGGTGGCGGCACTGGCGCCGTCGATCGGGGTGCTGCTGGCCTGCCGCATCGTCCAGGGCCTGGCGGCCGGCGCCGGCTCGGTGGTCGGCCGCGCCATCGTGCAGGACCGCTTCTCCGGCGCCGCGGCGCAGAAGATCCTGTCGCACATCATGATGGTGTTCGGCCTGGCGCCGGCCATCGCGCCGGTGCTGGGCGGCTGGCTGCAGGTCAGCTTCGGCTGGCGCTCGATTTTCTGGTTCCTCAGCGCCTTCGGCCTGGTCATGCTGGTGGCGGTGCAGCGCGCGCTGCCGGAGAGCCTGGCCGTCAAGGACCGCCATCCCTTCCATCTTGGCGCCATCGCCGGCAATTACTGGAAGGTGCTGCGCCATCATCACTTCCTGCTGCTGGCGATCGCGGTCGGCGCCTGCTTCGGCGGCGTGGCGCTGTATATCGGTTCGGCCGCCTACTTCGTGATGAACATCCTGCACCTGCCGGAAACGGCGTTTGCCTGGATGTTCGTGCCGCTGATCAGCGGTATGGTGATCGGCTCGGCGCTGTCGGGCAAATTCGCCCACCGGTTCTCGCGCCGGCAGCAGGTGTGGCTGGGCTTCGCGGTGATGCTGACGGCCGGGACGATCAACGTCGCCTACAACGCCGCCTTCAGCGCCGCGGTGCCGTGGGCGGTGCTGCCGCTGTTCGTGTATTCGTTCGGCCTGGCGCTGGCGATGACACCGCTGTCGCTGATCGCGCTGGAATATTTCCCCAACAACAGCGGGCTGGCGGCGTCGATGCAGTCGTTCATCCAGATGCTGCTGTTCGCGCTGGTCTCCGGGCTGGTGGCGCCGCTGCTGTTCGACAGCGCGCTGAAGCTGGCCTGGGGCGTGCTGGCCTGCCTGCTGGCCAGCCTGGCCGCCTGGCTGCTGGCGCAGGCCGGCCAGCCGGTGGTACACGACTGATCAGGGCCAGGGCGCGGGGTTGAGGTCGATGTACTGCGGCCCGCCCTGCTCCGGCTCGGGCTCCTGCAGGGCCGGCGACCGCCCCGGCGCCTGCGACGGATTGCGCAGCCCCAGGATTTCCTTGCGCGCCTCGACGAAATCGGCGCTGCTCAGCGGATGTTCCGGATCCGGCCAGTTCTCCACCGCCCACGCCTGCAACTGCTCGAAACGCTGCCACAATTCGCTGATGAAGCGGCGACGTGCATCTTCATTGTCCATGGTTCCTCCTTCGAAGTCCCTGCAGTCTGCCGCGCGGCGGCGGCGTGGTCGGTACGCAAAATAACATGAAATGGCATGAGCATGTAGAATGGCGAATTCAATTGCCTTAGACAACGAATGCGTCTCACCTCTTTTACCGATTATTCGCTGCGCACGCTGCTGTTTCTGGCAGCCAATCGGGACAAACTGGTCACCATCCAGGATATCGCCGATCTGCACGTGATCTCCAAGAACCACCTGATGAAGGTGGTGTACCAGCTCGGCCTGTCCGGCCTGGTGGAGACGGTGCGCGGCCGCAATGGCGGCCTGCGGCTGGCCAAGGAGCCCGAGGACATCAACATCGGCGCCCTGGTGCGCGCCACCGAGACCGATTTCTTCATGGCCGAGTGCTTCGACCGCGACGCCGACACCTGCCCGCTGACGGCGCACTGCAAACTGAAAAACACCTTGAGCGCGGCCACCCAGGCCTTCCTGCATGTGCTGGACCAGCAGACGCTGGCCGACATGCTGCCACCGGCGGTGTCGGACACCAAGCCGGTGCGCATCATGCGCAACGCGGCCAAACACTCCGATTAAATTTTACGCGGCGTCCTGGTTCAACTGCGACAGCGACGCCATCAGATCGGCGAAACGCTGGCCCTGTATCATCACGTGCTCGCGCAGCAGCCTGGCCGCGCGCTCGCCGTCACCGTCGATGATGGCCTGCACCACGCCGTCATGCTCGTGGTAGGAATTGGCCAGACGGTCGCGCACGCGCAGCTGCAGCCGGCGGTAGGGACGCAAACGGCGGTACAGCGCGCGCGTCTGGTCGATCAGGAACTGGTTGTGGGTGCCGGCGTAGATGGCCTCGTGGAACACCTCGTTCTTGTAGTAATAGGCGTCCGGCTCCTGCGCGTCCAGCGCCTGCTGGCAGGCCTGGTGCGCCGCCAGTAGCTGTTTCTGCTCCTCGGCCGTCATGCGCCGCGCCGCCAGCCGGCCGCAGGTCGATTCCAGCTCCGACATCACCTCGAACATTTCCACCAGCTGCTGCGGCCCCAGCTCGGCGACGATGGCGCCGCGGCGCGGCCGGATCACCACCAGTCCCATCGACGCCAGCTGGATCAGCGTCTCGCGGATCGGCGTGCGCGACACGCCGAAGCGCGTGGCCAGCTCGGTCTCGTCCAGATGCTGGCCCGGCTTGAGCGCGCCGACGGCGATCAATTCTTCGATTTGCTCGCGCAGGGTGGCGGAATGGGTCGTCATGGAAGCCATTATATCGCTTGACAATGTATTCGCAAGCGCTATTCTTGTATACACAAAAAAGAAGTTTGCATATCAAGTGCGAAAACTATAATATTTCCTGACATCAACCCCTTGGAGGACGTATGACTGTTACCACCCGCAGGACCGCATTGGCATCCCTCGCAGCTCTGGCAGCCAGCCCCCTGTTGTTGCAGCCGGCCTGGGCGCAAACCGCGCTCAAGATCTCCCACCAGTTCCCCGGCGGCACCATCGACGCCGGCGATTTCCGCGACCGCTTGACCCGCATGTTTGCGGCCGAAGTCGAGAAGCGTTCCAAGGGCGCACTCAAGTTCGCGATCTATCCCGGTTCGTCGATGATGAAGACCAATGCCCAGTTCTCGTCCATGCGCAAGGGCGCGCTGGACCTGTCGCTGGTGCCGCTGTCGTACGCCGGCGGCGAGGTGCCGGAAGTGAACATCGGCCTGATGCCGGGCCTGGTCACGTCCTACGAGCAGGCCTATGGCTGGAAGAACGCCGAAGTCGGCAAGGAACTCAGCCGCATCCTCTACGACAAGGGCATCGTCATGGTCAGCTGGATCTGGCAGGGCGGCGGCATGGCCTCGCGCACCAAGCCGGTGGTCGACCCGGACGACGCCAAGGGCATGAAGATCCGCGGCGGCTCGCGCGAGATGGACCTGATGCTGAAGGCCGCCGGCGCCGCCGTGGTGACGCTGCCGTCGAACGAAATCTACGCGGCCATGCAGACCGGCGCGATGGAGGCGGCGCTGACCTCCTCCACCTCGCTGATCTCGTTCCGCCTGGAGGAAGTCTCGAAGGCGCTGACCACCGCGCGCGCCGGTTCCTACTGGTTCATGCTGGAGCCGCTGATGATGTCGCGCGCCATCTTCGACCGCCTGCCGAAGGACCAGCAGCAGCTGATTCTGACCGTCGGCGCGGAACTGGAAGCCTTCGCCCTCAAATCGTCGAAGGAAGACGACCAGCAGGTGGCCAACGTCTATCAGAAAGCCGGCGCCAAGGTGGTCGACATGAACCCGGCCGCGCTGCAGAAATGGCAGGCGATCGCCAAGGCCACCGCCTGGAAGGACTACAGCGAAAAGAGCCCCAGCTGCGCCAACCTGCTGAAACTGGCGGAGAAGACGCTGTGAGCCACGGCGCCGACATCGCGCCCGCGCGGGCGCCGGCGCTGCCGGACAACGCCGTCATCGCCACGCTGACCGCCTGGCTGCACAAGCTGAACCGCCTGCTGATGGCGCTGTCGATGATCGCCGTGGTGCTGACCGCGCTGGTGCTGACCTATTCGGTGGTGTCGCGCTACTTCTTCCAGGCGCCCACCGACTGGCAGGACGAGGCGGCCGTATTCATGCTGGTCGGCGTGACCTTCTTCACCACCGCCTTCGTGCAGCATCACCGCGGCCATATCGGCATCGAGGCGGTGGCCGGACTGCTGCCGCGCCGCGTGAACGCGCTGCGGCTGTTCGTGGTGGACCTGGCGTCGGCGCTGTTCTGCGCCTTCTTCACCTGGAAATCGTGGCTGCTGTTCCACGAAGCCTATGTGGACGGCCAGACCACCTCCTCCACCTTCGCGCCGCCGCTGTGGATCCCCTACTCCATGATGGCCGCCGGCATGACGCTGCTGACCCTGCAGCTGCTGCTGCAAACCCTGGCCCGCCTCACCAATAAACCGGAGCACGCGGCATGAGCGAACTGACTTTAGGCGCGCTATACGGCGCCGTGACGCTGGTGGTGATGTTCTCCGGGATGCCGATCGCCTTCGCGCTGGGCATCGTGGCGACGGGCTTCATGTACTTCTTCATGCCGCCGTCCTCGCTGGACACCGTCACCCAGAACGTCTACGAAGAGATGGCGTCGATCACCCTGCTGTCGATCCCGCTGTTCATCCTGAAGGGCGCGGCCATCGGCAAATCGCCGGCCGGCCGCGACCTGTACTCGGCGATCCACACCTGGATGCACAAGATCCCGGGCGGCCTCGGCATCGCCAACGTGTTCGCCTGCGCCTTGTTCGCGGCTATGGCCGGCTCCTCGCCGGCCACCTGCTCGGCCATTGGCTCGGCCGGCATCCCGGAAATGCGCAAGCGCGGCTACTCGCCCGGTTTCGCGGCCGGCATCATCGCCGCCGGCGGCACGCTGGGCATCCTGCTGCCGCCGTCGATCACCATGATCCTGTACGCGGTGGCGGCCGAGCAGTCGCTGGGACGGCTGTTCCTGGCCGGGATCGGCCCCGGCATCCTGCTGGTGCTGCTGTTCGCCGGCTATGCGGTCTACCGCGCGCGCCAGGAATACCGCACCGCGCTGCAGATCTACCAGCAAGGCGGCGAAAAGTCGGCTTACCTGGAGGATGAGCATTTCAGCTTCAAGCAGAAGGTGGAGATGCTGCCGCGCGTGCTGCCCTTCATCGTCCTGCTGATCGGCGTGATGGTGGCGCTGTATGGCGGTTTCGCCACGCCGTCCGAGACGGCCGGACTGGGCGCGCTGCTGGCGCTGTTGCTGCTGGCCGGGATTTACCGGCTGTGGAAGCCCAGCGACCTGTCGCCGATCCTGGCTGCCTCGATCAAGGAATCGACCATGCTGTTGCTGATCATCGGCATGTCGCTGCTGTATTCCTACGTGATGAGCTACCTGCACATCAGCCAGTCGGCGGCGGCCTGGGTGGTCGGCCTGCACCTGTCGAAATGGGTGCTGCTGGCGGTGATCCTGCTGATGGTGATCGTGTTCGGCTTCTTCCTGCCGCCGGTATCGATTATCCTGATGACGGCGCCCATCATCCTGCCGCCGCTGCGCGAGGCCGGCTTCGACCTGATCTGGTTCGGCATCGTCATGACGGTGGTGATGGAAATGGGCCTGATCCATCCACCGGTGGGGCTGAACATCTTCGTCATCAAGAACATCGCGCCGGACATCCCGCTCAAGGAGGTGATCTGGGGCGTGTTCCCCTTCCTGCTGCTGATGGTGCTGGCGGTGCTGCTGCTGTGCGTTTTCCCATCGATAGCAACGGGCCTGCCCGACATGATTATGGGAGCCAAATAAAATGTCCTGGAACACCTTGCAGCACAATCGCGCGGGGCGGCTGCAGCGCGCACGCACGGCGCTGGGCCATGCGCTGGACGGCAAAAGCCTGCCGGCCGCGCGCATCGCCGATCTGCTGCATGCGGTCATCGAATGCGGCGACCGCGTCTGCCTCGAAGGGAACAACCAGAAGCAGGCCGATTTCCTCGGCCATGCGCTGGCCAACCTGGATGCGGGCCGCGTCAACAACCTGCACATGCTGCAATCGGTGCTGGCGCTGCCCGAGCATCTGGACGTGTTCGAACGCGGCGTCGCCGCGCGGCTGGATTTCTCGTTCTCCGGGCCGCAGTCGGCGCGGGTGGCGCGGCTGGCCGCCGCCGGCAAGCTGAATATCGGCGCCATCCACACCTATCTGGAGCTGTTCAGCCGCTACTTCATCGACCTGCCGCCGCGCGTCTGCCTGATCGCGGCGGAGGCGGCCGACCGCCACGGCAACCTGTACACCGGGCCGAATACCGAGGATACGCCGGCCATCGTCGAGGCCACCGCGTTCAAGCAGGGCATCGTCATCGTGCAGGTGAACCGGCTGGTGGACCAGCTACCGCGCGTCGACGTGCCGGGCGATTGGGTCGATTTCGTGGTGCAGTCGCCGCGCCCGTATTACATCGAGCCGCTGTTCACGCGCGATCCGGCGCAGATCTCGGAAATCCAGGTGCTGATGGCGATGATGGCCATCAAGGGCATCTACGCCGAGTACGAGGTGCAGCGCCTGAACCACGGCATCGGCTTCGACACCGCCGCCATCGAGCTGCTGCTGCCGACCTACGCCGAGTCGCTGGGCCTGCGCGGCAAGATCGGCAGGCACTGGGCGCTGAATCCGCATCCGGCGCTGATCCCGGCGATCGAGGCCGGCTTCGTGACCTCGATCCATTCCTTCGGCTCGGAGCTGGGCATGGAAGACTACATCCACGCCCGCCCGGACGTGTTCGCGATCGGTCCGGACGGCAGCATGCGCAGCAACCGCGCCATGTGCCAGGCCGCCGGCCACTATGCCTGCGACATGTTCATCGGCTCGACGCTGCAGATCGACCTGCAGGGCAATTCCTCGACGGCGACGGCGGGCCGCATCTCCGGCTTCGGCGGCGCCTCCAACATGGGCGCCGACGCGCGCGGACGGCGTCACGCCAGCCCGGCGTGGCTGAAGGCCGGCCAGCAGGCGCGCGAAGGCCGCAACACCATCCCGCGCGGGCAGAAGTTGGTGGTGCAGATGGTGGAGACCTTCCGCGAGCACATGCAGCCGGCGTTCGTGGAAAGGCTGGATGCCTGGGTGCTGATGGAGCAGGCCAAAATGGCCATCCCGCCGGTGATGATTTACGGCGACGACGTGACCCACATCTTGACCGAGGAAGGCATCGCCAACCTGCTGCTGTGCCGCAGCGACGAGGAGCGCGAGCAGGCCATCCGCGGCGTGGCCGGCTACACCCCGGTGGGCCTGGGGCGCGACAAGCGCATGGTGGAAAATCTGCGCGACCGCGGCGTGATCACGCGCGCCGAGGATCTGGGCATCGACAAGCGGCTGGCCACGCGCGACCTGCTGGCGGCCCGCAACATGAAAGACCTGGTGCGCGCCTCGGGCGGCTTGTACAACCCGCCCAAGCGCTTCCGCAACTGGTAAGGAGTCCACAGATGGAAACCCTCAATTATCGATTTGAACAAGGCACGCGCCGACTGAGCGCGGCGCCGGAAGTGGTGGGCGTGGTCGGCTCGGGCAACCTGGAAGTGCTGATCGAGCCGGCCGCGCTGGACGGCGCCTGCAGCATCGAGATCAGCACCGCCGCCGTCGGCTTCGGGGCGATCTGGGAGGCGGTGGTGCGCGATTTCCACCAGCGCTGGCAGCTGGCCGATGCCCGCATCTCGATCAACGACATGGGCGCCACGCCGGCCGTGGTCAGCCTGCGGCTGGATCAGGCGGTGCAGACCATGCTGGGAGACGTGTCATGAGCCGCGCCGTCAGCTACCAGGAAGCCACCGCGCGCGAACGCCTGCAGCGGCTGTTCGACGCCGGCAGTTTCGAGGAATTCCTGCCGCCGTCCGCGCGCGTGATCAGCCCGCACCTGGGCCAGCTCAACGCGCCGGTGTCGTTCGACGACGGCGTGGTGGTCGGCCGCGCGCTGCTGGGCGGCGTGCCGGTCTACACGGCGGCGCAGGAAGGCGCGTTCATGGGCGGCGCGGTCGGCGAGGTGCATGGCGCCAAGCTGACCGGCCTGCTCCGGCGCGCGGTGCGCGAGCGGGCGGCGGCCGTGGTGCTGCTGGTGGAATCGGGCGGCGTGCGCCTGCATGAAGCCAACGCCGGGCTGATCGCCGTGTCGGAGGTGATGCGCGCCCTGCTCGATGCGCGCGCCGCCGGGGTGCCGGTGGTGGTGCTGGTCGGCGGCGCCAATGGCGCGTTCGGCGGCATGGGCATCGTCACGCGCTGCGCCAACAGCATCATCATGTCGGAGGAAGGACGGCTGGCCATGTCCGGCCCGGAAGTGATCGAAACCGCCAACGGCGTCGAGGAATTCGATTCGCGCGACCGCGCGCTGGTGTGGCGCACCACCGGCGGCAAGCACCGCTATCTGCTGGGCGACGCGGATCGGATCGTGAACGACGACATCGCGGCCTTCCGCGCCGCCGCGCAGGAAGCGGTGGCGGCGGTCACGTCGGCCGCGCTGACGCTGGAGGCGCTGGAAGCCGAGCAACGGATGCTGGAACGGCGCCTGAACGATTACGGCAAGCTGCACGAGCCGGCGGACATCTGGCGCGCCATGGGCATGCCGGATGCGGACAACCTTCCGATGCTGGATGTGGACAGCTTCAACGCGGCGGCGGCGCAAGCGGTTGCGCGCCGCCAGGGGGCATAAGATGGACTGGAAAAAACTGGCGGACCAGCTGTTCCCCGAGGGGCATGCGATCGTCGAGCAGAACGAATTCTTGTGCGGCAGCGCCACGGTGGAAGGCCAGGCGCTCGCCGTGATCGGCACCACCGGCCACACGCCGATCGGGATCGAGATCGCGCTGGCGCAGGCCCAGGCGATCCTGCGCACGGTGCGCGAATTCCCGGGTATGCCCATCCTGATGCTGATCGATACCCAGGGCCAGCGCCTGCGCCACCGCGACGAGATGCTGGGCATTAACAGCTACATGGCGCACCTGGGCAAATGCGTGGACCTGGCGCGGCGCCAGGGGCACCCGATCATCGGCCTGGTGTACGACCAGGCGCTGTCGGGCGGCTTCATCACCAGCGGCCTGATGGCGGACGCCTGCCACGCCCTGCCCGACGCCACCATCCGCGTGATGGGACTGCCGGCGATGGCGCGCATCACCAAGGTGCCGGAAGAGGTGCTGACCGAACTGGCGCAAAGCAATCCGGTGTTCGCGCCGGGACCGGAGAATTACCTGCGCATGGGCGGGCTCGAGTCGATCTGGGACGGCGATCTGGCGGCGCACCTGCGCGCGGCGCTGGCGCAGCCGCGGCACGGCGACGAACGCGCGGCGCTGGGTCTGCAGCGCGGCGGCCGCCGTCTGGCGCAGCCGGTGATCGATGCGGTGATGGGTGGTGGTCATGACCCACGCGCTTGAACGCCACCAGCTGGTGTGGCTGACGGCGGCCGGCTGGCGGGCGACGCTGGCCGCCGCGCGGCCGCAACAGCGCGAGGCAATCAAGCTGTGGCGCGGCCAGGATTGGCCCGCCGTGGTGCGCCGCGCGGAACCCGATGCGGCGGCGGACGAGGTCTGTCTCGGCCTGCCGCTGCCGCCCGAGCGCGACAACGGAGGCAAGCTGCGCATCGCGCTGCGCGCGCAGGTGGCGCACATCGCCAGGAGCGCGCCGCCGATCGCGCTGGCGGCGGCGCTGCGCTCGTCGGGGTGCTGGCGCGAACGGCTGGCGGCATTGGTCGCCGATGCGGCGGGGCTGGAGCTGCGCGTCTACGGTTCGCTGGCCATGCAGTCGCTGACCGGCCTGCTGTACCTGTCGCCGCGGTCCGACGTCGATCTGCTGTTCCGCCCCGCCAGCCGGCAGCAGCTGGACGACGGCATGGCGCTGCTGTCGCGGCATGCGCAGCTGCTGCCGCTGGACGGCGAAATCATTTTCCCCGGCGGCCAGGCGGTGGCGTGGCAGGAGTGGCGCATGGCGATGGCGCAGCCGGCCAGGGTGCTGGTCAAGAGCCGGCAGACCGTGCGGCTGGCCGACACGGCGTCGCTGCTGGTGACGCTGCCCATGCGCCTGCCGCAGCCGGCGCTGGACGAGGCATGATGGACGAGCGCGCGCCCCTGTCGCCGCACGGCGGTGGCACACGATCGGCTCGTCCGCCGGCTCCCATATCGGCATCGGCGGCATTGCTACGCGCATCTGCGACGGCGGCGTCCGAGTGCGCCGCGATGTTCTCGCCCGACCGCGCGCCGCAACGCGCATTTGCCCGCGAAGTGGCGCGGCTGGCGGTGCGCAGCCTGCATGCGGAGCTGTGTCTGTACCCGAAACCCGGTCTGGTCTCGCCGGTCGACAGCGGCAGCCACGACGACATGGATGCCGTCACCTTCATGCGCAGCATGTTCGCGCTGCGCCACTACTTCTGGAAGATCTGCTTGGCGGGCCTGGACGACGCACCGTTCGCGCGGCTGCGGCAGCTGGGCATCGCGGCGGAAACGGCGATGCTGAAGGCGACCGGCGGCGTCAACACGCACCGCGGCGCGATTTTCAGCCTCGGCCTGCTGTGCGCCACCGCCGGCCGCGCGCGCGCGCAAGGCATCGCCATGACACCGGCTGCCCTGCGCGCCGCGCTGCTGATACGCTGGGGCAGCGAACTGGCCCTGCACGCCACGCCGCTCCCGCCGGA
>NZ_SPVG01000116.1 GCF_004614165.1 Duganella callida
GGACCTGTGCTTGCGCGACTGGCGCCACCGCGGCGGGTACGACTGCCGTCGCCACCGCCGCCTCATTGGCATCCGCGGCGGCGGACGCCGGTCAGCGCCAGCGGCCAGCGACTGGCCTGCTGGCGCGCTGGCTGGCGTGGCGCTGGTCGGCCTGGGCCTCGCCGCTGCTGCTGGTGGCGTTGTGGTCCATCGCCACCTGGCTGGACTGGGCGCCGGAGCAAATCCTGGTGTCGCCGCTGCAGGTGCTGCGTACGGCCTGGGAACTTGCCGAAAGCGGCGAACTGCGCGAGCATCTGCAAACCAGCCTGCTGCGCCTGGCCGGCGGCTTCGTCATCGGCGCCGGCGCCGGCATCGGCTTCGGCCTGCTGCTGGGACTTTCGCCGCGGCTGCGCGCCTACACCGCGCCGACCTTCCACATACTGCGCCAGCTGCCCTCGGTGGCGCTGATCCCGCTGTTCATCCTGCTGTTCGGCATCGGCGAAAGCTTCAAGATCTTCATCGTGGTCAAGGCGACCTTCTTCATCGTCGCCCTGACCGTGCACGACGCCGTGGCCAGCCTGTCGACGCGTTACATCGAGGTGGCGCGCATTTATGGCTTCACCCGTTGGCAGCAGGTGCGGCGGGTGGTGCTGCCGGCCATTGTGCAGGCCACACTGACCGGCGTGCGCATCGCCTTGAGCCGTTCCTGGATGGTGCTGGTCGGCGCCGAACTGCTGGCCGCCGACAACGGCCTGGGACAAATGATGGAAATGGCGCGCCAGATGTTCCGCCTGGACGTAGTGATGGTCGGCGTGGTGCTGACCGGCGCCATTGGCTTTGCACTGGATCGCGGCTTGCGCTGGCTGGAAGCGCACCTGATGCGCTGGCAGCGCAATGGCAGGGAGACCGAATGAAAACGCAAATCGCATTGAATACCGCCAGGGGCCTGTTGCTGCCGCTGGTCTTGCTGGGCATCTGGGAATGGACATCGCGCCAGGGCGCCGGCGCGGCTTACGTGTTCGTGCCACTGGAGCAGCTGGCGCGGGGCCTGATCGCGCTATTGCGCAGCGGCGAACTATGGCTGCATCTGCGCGCCAGCCTGCTGCGCACCCTGCAGGGACTGCTAATCGGCGGCACGCTGGGCATCGCCACCGGCACCTTGATGGCGCAGTCGCGCGTCGCCGACCGGCTGATCGGCCCACTGTTCCACAGCATCCGCCAGGTGCCGTTGCTTGGCCTGGTGCCATTGCTGGGCCTCTGGGTCGGCAGCGGCGACGCCGCCAAGCTGCTGGTGGTGGCCATCGCCGCGTTCTATCCCACCGTGCTGAATACCGCCGAAGGCATGCGCCGCGTCGACCAGTCCTATCGGGAAGTTGGCCGCATGCTGACCCTGACGCGGGGCCAAACCTTCCGTCGCCTGCTGCTGCCGGCCGCGCTGCCGGCGATCGTCACCGGCGTCACGCATGCGCAGGCTTTCGGCTGGCTGGCCTGCGTCGGCGGCGAATTGCTGTTCGCCGCCGGGCCGGGCATCGGTTCGCTGCTGATCAACGCGGAGCAGGGCGGCCGCATGGAAGTGGTGCTGCTCGCCGTGCTGGCGATCGCAATGCTGGCGCAGGCCATGAACTTCGTATTCCAGCGCGCCACGCGCCTGCTGGTGCACGGCCGGAGCACGCTGTGAGCGCGCCGTTGATCGATGCCGCCGCAGCCGGCGCAACGCCGGCAGGTGCCACCGCCATTGCATCGACCGCCCCCACGGCCAGCACGGCGGCTAACCTGGCGGCCAATGCTGCGCCGGCCAGGATGGCCGACCGCGAGATATGCCGCTTCCTGACCGGCTTTGTCGGCCTGACGCTGCTATCGGGAATGACGATCGGTATGAACAAGGTACTCAGCACGCTGCTGGGCATCCACCTGGGCGTCAGCAACCTGCAACTGGCGATGATCAGCAGCGCCGAGACGTTTGCCATGGCGCTCGGCACCATCCCGGCCGGCTACATCCTCGCGCGCGGCAATCCGAAATACCTGTATGCGGCGGTCAGCCTGACCTTGTCGGCGGCGTTCTGCGCGCTGCCCTGGCTGCCCGGCTGGCAGTGGGTGGCGTCGCTGATGTTTTTGGTCGGCCTGTGCATCTCGCTGCGCATCGTCGCCATGAGCACCGTGTTCCTGGTGCGGCTGCCGGAGATCGGCCAGTCCAAAGCCGGCTGGTATAAAGGCACGCTGACCCTGGGCATGCAGTTCGCCGGTCCGCTGACCGGCAACTACGCCATCGCCAACATGGGGCTCAAAGCCGGCTTCCTGGTATCGGCCGCCATGTTCGCGCTGCTGGCCTTCCTCGGCTGGCACGTAATGCCGGAGACTTCGGGACGTCGACCGGGTGCGGGTTCGGCGGCGGGAAGCGGCGGTCACACTGGCGCGCGCTCCGGCGCGCACGCCGCCACTGCGACCGTTGGCGTGGACGGTGCGGGCAGTGCGGCTGCCTCGGGCGGCGTGGCATCGAGCTGGCACGAGCTATGGCGCCTGCCGGCCGTGCGCACCACCTATCTGTTCGAGATCCTGGCCAGCTTCACCGCCTCCAGCGTCGGCGTGTTTTCGCTGCTGCTGGCGATGCGCGTGCTGCATTGGCCGCACCAGCATGCGGTGTGGCTGATGGCGGTGCAGGGCCTGAGCTTTGTGGTGGTGCTGCTCGGTCTCGGCAAGCCGGTGTTGGGCAGTCCGCGGCGCGACCGCATCTACGGCGGCGCGCACCTGGCGATCATGCTGGCGCTGCTGCTGCTTGGCACGCTGCCTTACACCGCCACCTATCTGTTCGCCTCGGTGCTGCTGGGCCTCGGGCTGGGCGTGAACGCGCTGGTCAACACCGACCGCATCGGCCGCGCGCCAGTCGACAAGGCCAAGGTGTCCTCGCACCTGACCCTGTTCGGCATGGTCGGCGGCACCGGCGGTGCGCTGGCTGCCGGCCGGCTGGCCGACAGCATCGGCCTGCAGCATGTATTTCTGGCCTGGCTTTTGCCATGGCTGGCGGCGTGGTGCTTCTATCACCTGCGCCGCGTATTCCCCAAAGGAGAACTCAACGCATGAACGCCCCGATCAACTTCACCGCATCGCAGCTGCTGCCGGCCGCACCACAGCGCGCTGCGCGCAGCGGCAGCCTGCACATCGAGCATGTCAGCAAATCATTCCAGCTGGCGGGCGGCCCGCTGCTGGTGCTGGACGATATCTCGCTGACGGTGGCGCCGGGCGAATTCGTCGCCATCGTCGGCGGCTCGGGTTGCGGCAAGTCGACCTTGCTGCGCCTGCTGGCCGGCCTGGATACTGATTACCAGGGACGCTTGCTGCACGACGGCCGGCCGATCGCCGGCACCAGCCTGCAGCGCGGCCTGGTGTTCCAAGACCATCGCCTGTTCCCGTGGCTGACGGTGGAGCAGAACGTGGCACTGAGCTTCACCAACACCAGCGTGCCGGCCGCGGAACGCAAACAGCGCGTGGCGGCGGAGATCGCGCGCGTCGGCCTGGACGGCTTTGCCGATGCCTACCCGCACCAGCTGTCGGGCGGCATGTCGCAGCGCGCGGCGATCGCGCGTGCGCTGGTCGGCCGTCCCGACGTGCTGCTGCTGGACGAGCCGCTGGGCGCGCTCGACGCGCTGACCCGTGTGCGCCTGCAGCAGGAACTGCGCCGCCTGTGGCAAGACGAGGGCATCACCATGGTCATGGTCACCCACGACATCGAGGAGGCGGTCTATCTGGCCGACCGCATCGTGGTACTGGAAGCGCGGCCCGGCCGCGTCAAACGTATCCAGCCGGTGCCGCTGGCGCACCCGCGCCAGCGCGGCCACAGCGAATTCGTCGCCATCCGCGACGGCCTGCATGCCGATTTCGGCGACCGGCGCGACGCGCCGCCGACCGCCGGCGCGGGCGCCGCCGCCACATCCACCCCGCCATGGGGCGCCGACGATTGGGCGCGCCGCCTGGCCTTGTAAAACTTAACCTGAAGGAGAACCTCATGAGCAATCCCCTCGATACCTTGTGGTACACCCGCTGCCCGGTGCCGACCGGCCTGGGCATCGCCGTTCAGCAGGGCTGGCTGGAACAGGCATTCAGCGCCCAATCCACCGCCATCCGTTCGCTGCGCGAGTCCAACGACGAAGCGGTGCGCGAATCGCACTTCGACCACACGCTGCAAAACTCGGTGCGCCACGGCGGCAATATCCCGGCTCTGTGGGCCAGGGCCGACGGCCGCGATACGCGCGTGCTGGGACTGTCCTGGGCCGACGAGACCCAGCGCATCCTGGTGCTGCCGGACAGCGACATCAAGACCGTGCGCGATCTGAAGGGGCGCCGTTTCGGGCTGCCCTTGTGGCGCAAGGCGCAGATCGATTTCGCCCGCGCACAGGCGCTGCGCGGCCTGGAGAACGCGCTCAGGCTGGACGGCCTGCATGTCCACGATGTGACACTGTTCGATTACGAGATCGGCGTCAGCCAAAGCGCGCGGCCGGCCGAGCAACTGGGCGGCGCGCACGTGTTCAGCGGTGGCCACGCGCAGAATCCTGAACTGCTTGGCCTGCTGCGGCGCGAAGTGGACGCCATCTTCCTCAAGGGCGCCCATGCGGCGCAGGTGGCGCAGCAGTTCGGCCTGCGCACCGTCATCGACACCGGCGCCCATCCCGATCCGCTGATCCGCGCCAATAACGGCACGCCGCGCACGCTGACAGTGGATGCCAATCTCCTCGACCAGCATTTCGGCGCGGCCGTCACCATCGTCGAACAGGTGCTGCGCGCCGAGGGCTGGGCGCAGCAGCATCCCGACGACACCCGCCGTTTCCTGGCGCGCGAGACCAACAGCAGCGAGTTCTTCGTCGCCAAGGCGTACGGCGAGGACGCGCACCTGAAGCTACGCACCGACTTGTCGGCGCACTCCATCGCCGGGCTGCAGGACTTCGCCGACTTCCTGCACCGCTGGCAGTTCCTGCCAGCGGCGGTCGACGTGCGCGGCTGGATCGATGCGCGGCCGTTGCAAGCGGCGCTGGCGCAACGCCAGCAGGCTGCGTGATGAATGCGCGTTTGCTGGCCGGCGCGGCCAGTCTGGCAGTCGTGATCGTGGTGGCGCTCACGCCATGTCTGGCGCGCGCGCAGGCGCAGCCGGCCGCGCTGCGCATCGCCACCACCGGTTTCACCGAGAACGGCAAGAGCGCCTTTGCCGGCGTGGCTTACCGCGTGCAGCAGGAAGGCTGGCTGGCGGCCGAACTGCAGAAGCGCGGTACGCGGCTGGAATGGGTCACCGTCACCGGCGACACCGGCGCCACCATGAACGAAGCGTTCGCCAGCAAACGCATTGACTTTGCCGCCTATGGCGACCTGCCGTCGGTGATCCTCAACGCCGGCGGCGTGCGCACCCAGGTGGTGGTGCCGGCCGGTCGCGGCACCGACGTGTTCCTGCTGGTGGCGCCGGGTTCGCAGGCGCGCTCGATCCGCGACCTGAAAGGGAAGCGCATCAGCGTGCACCGCGGCCGGCCGTGGGAACTGGGCCTGCGTCACCTGATCGCCGACAACGGCATGTCGGTCAACGACTTCACGCTGGTCAACATGGACATCAAGCCGGGCGCCGCGGCGCTGGCCACCGGCCGGGTCGACGCCCTGTTCGTGCTGAGCGGCGATGCGCTGGAAGACCGCGGCGCCGGCCGCATCATCTGGAGCAGCAAGGGCAGGCCGGAACGCAAGATGCGCGCCGAACTGTGGGGCCGCCAGGACTTCACCCAGGCCAATCCGGCGCTGACGCAACTGGTGGTGACCGCCTGGCTGCGCGCCCAGTACTGGGCGGCGCAGGACGCCAACCGCGACGCCTTCCTGCGCGACGCCACCCGCGCCGGCGTGCCGGAGCGCGTGGTGCGCCGCGCTTACGACGATCCGCAACTGGCGTGGAAGGAGCGCTTTTCGCCGCTGTACGATGGGCTCGTGTACCGCCACTACCGCGAGGTGCTGGCGTTCGCGCGCCAGCAACAGCTGGTGCGCAGGGAACTCAAGGCCGAAGAACTGCTGGAGCCGCGCTTTGTCGACGCCGGCCTGCGCGAGCTCGGTCTGAGCGATTTCTGGCGACAGGAGAAGCACGAATGACACAGGAGCGCAAGCCGGCCACGATCTGGTATTCGCGCGGATCGATACCGACTCCGCTCGGCCTGAGCGCGCAGCTCGGGCTGTACGACAAGGAGTTTGCCGCCGACGGCATCACCATCAAATCGCTGCAGGACTCGGACAATCCGGCCGAACTGGCCTCGCACTTCGAGCACAATCTGCCCGACTCCTTCCGCCTGGGCGGTGCGGTGCAGCCGATCTGGGCACGCGCCAAGGGCCGCGACACGCGCGTGATCGGCATTTCGTGGATCGATGAATACCAGGTGATCCTGGCCTTGCCGGAATCCGGCATCGTCACGCCGCGCGATCTGAAGGGGCGCCGACTGGGCTTGCCGAAGCAGCCGGCCAATGCAGACGGCGTTGACGTCAACCGCGCCGAAGCCCTGCGTGGCCTGCTGGTGGCGCTGGAGACCGCCGGCCTGGGCCACCCCGACGCCGAATGGATCGATGTGGCGGCGCGCGTCAACGCCGTGGCGGAGCCGGACAGCGACATACGGCGCGGCGCGCCGCACCGCTACACGGCGCTGGTGCACGCGCTGGTGCGCGGCGAAGTCGATGCGATTTACGTCAAGGACGTGCGCGGCGCCGAAGTGGCGCACCTGCTGGACGCGCGCGTGGTGCTCAACCTGGGCTTCCATCCGGACCGCTGGGTGCGGGTCAACAACTGCACCCCGCGGCCGCTGACGGTCAACGCGCTGACCCTGCGCCAGCACCCGGACCTGGTGCGCCGCTTCCTAGGCAGCATCGCCTCGGTGGATGCCTGGGCGCGCCGCAATCCGGGCCAGGCGCTGAGCCATATCGCCCGCGAGACCAGCTGGAGCGAGTCCTGGGTGCGCTTTGCCTACGGAGACCGGCTGCACGAAAAACTGGGCGTCAATCTGGCCGACGACGCGCTGACGGCGCTCGAACAGTTCAAGCGTTATCTGCTGCAGTGGCAGTTCATCCAGCGCGATTTCGATCTGGCCGGGTGGATCGATGCGACGCCCTTGCGTTCCCTCGGTCTGGCCTGATGCGGCGCGCCGTGGGAATTGGATAGATTTGCCGGTGCTGAACTCCGCTATGCTGCGTGCATTCTTTTGCTCATGGAGTGCCGCGCATGAAACTGATCGCCCTGATGTGCGCCCTGGCCGTGGCGCCGCTGGCGCGCGCCGAGGACAGCTTTAACCACCAGGCTTACGCCGACACCGACCGCTGCGCGCCGGTGCGGCCGGAAGGGGCGGCCGGCAGCGGCAAGGGAACCGTGAAGATGGCCATCCTGGTCGGCCGGGACGGCGCGGTGCGCGCCGCGAAGGTGGTGCGATCGAGCGGTCACCCGCAACTCGACGCGGCCACGCGCGAGGCTTACCTCAAGTGCACCTTCCACGCCGCCATGACGTATGGCCAAGCCCGGGAATCGTGGATCATCCTGCCGTATAAATGGCGCGCGGCCGATTAACTGAGCGCCTTCAGGCGTTCCAGTTCGGCCAGGAAGCGTTGCGCCGCCAGCGCCGGCGGCCACGGTTCCCAGGCGGTGCCGCCGTAGACCGGCTGCAGCGGGTCGTGCTGCAACGGCGGCACGCCGATCTTCAGGGTCTGCGCGATCTCCGTGGCCGACCAGCCGGTGACGTGCAGCGCCTCGCTGGCGGCGGCCAGGCGGTCGGCCAGCTTGTGCGCCGCGTGCTCCTTCGGCGTCCAGCGCGGCAGGCCGTAGCGCAGGAACACGGCCGCCTCCAGCTTCTGCGACAGCAGCTTGAACGCCTCGCCCATGAAGGGCTTGAGCGGCGAGACGCAATCAAATCCCAGCAGTCCTTCCTCGGCGTCGTGCAGCAGTTCGCGCAGCGCGTCCAGCGGCGCCAGCGTCAGACCGGCGGCGTGGCAGGCGGCCGCGCGCACGTGCATCACGGTCAGCGAATGCTGCGCCACCGACAGCGGCAGCGGCCAGGCCGAATGTCCGCCCCAGCGGTAGGTGCGCGCCAGACCCAGCGCCAGGTCGCTGTCGTCCCAGTCGAACGGGGTCGGATCGAGCAGGTCCAGCCGCCGCCCCGACGGCATGCGCACCCAGGCGCGTTGTTCTTGATGTTTACTGGCCATGGCCCATTTTAATACACTCCGGCGTACCCAACTTTCCACTTGAATCGTATGGCGACCAGACCTTCTTACATTTACCAGGGCGGCTCGGTGCTGATGCACTCCCCGCTGCAACTGAAGAACGCCGAGATGCGCGGCTTTTTCGTCAAGGGCGGCCTGGCACAGCTGCAGGCCACGCTGGACGGCACGCTGAACACGGTGGCCGGCACGCGCATGCGCTTCAAGGCGCTGTCACCGTACGTGCTGATCACCTTCACCCAGGTCGCCCACGCCGATTCGGCGGCGCCGGTCGATCATGCCAAGGGCTGGATCAGCGAAATCGACATCGTCACCTGGATTATGGTCGGCGCGATGGACGAAAACGGTGAGCTGGCCCACATTTACTACTATCCGGCGCATATTTTTGTCGACGACGCGATGGCCCTGATCAATGGCCGCGAGCTGTTCGGCTATCCCAAGTATTTGTGCGAGTACGAGATCGGCGAGCAGCGCTGCGCCGTGTCGGCCAAGGGCTTCCACCCGTTCTCGCCGCAGACCCGGATCGCCATGCATCCGCTGCTGGAGGTGAACGCGGTGCGGCCGGGCGGCGGCGGCAAGCCGGTGGCCAGCCTGCTCGATCTGATCGAAGAGGCGATCAAGTTGTTCCTGTCGATTCCCGATTTCTTCAACCTGGACGTGGCGGGCTGGGAAGAGATCGTCTCGCTGCTGCGCAATCCGCGCATCGACCAGATCTTCCTCAAGCAGTTCCCCGACAGCGCGGGGCTGAAGGCGGTGTACCAGGCCATCGTCGCGGCGCCGGCCACCATCGACAAGATCCACAGCGGCGCACTGCTGGACCACGAATACGAGGCGGTGCTGCACGCCTTCGACAGCTTCCCGCTGAACGACACTCTCGGTCTGCAACTGGGCGCGCAGGCGGCCATCCTGCCGTACCGGCTGAATTTCGATTTCACCGCGCAGCCTGGCGCGGAGCTGGTCGACAATTCCGCCGTCGCGCCCCAGAAGATCGCCATCCTGGGCGGCGGCGTGGCCGCCATGGCCACCGCGTACTATCTGAGCGATCGGCCCGGATGGCAGAACCAGTACGAGATCACCGTCTACCAG
Source organism: Duganella callida (assembly GCF_004614165.1). Lineage (GTDB taxonomy): Bacteria > Pseudomonadota > Gammaproteobacteria > Burkholderiales > Burkholderiaceae_D > Rugamonas > Rugamonas callida. The sequence goes on from NZ_SPVG01000116.1 coordinate 9,277, forward strand.
CAGGGCTGGCGCCTGGGCGGCAAGGGCGCCAGCGGGCGCAACGCGCAGCTGGGCCAGCGCATCGAGGAGCACGGGCTGCACATCTGGTTCGGCTTTTATTCCAACGCCTTCAAGATGATCAAGGCGGCGTACGCGGCGCTGGACCGGCCGCCCGGCGCGCCGCTGGCGACCTGGCGCGACGCGTTCAAGCAGCACGACTACGTCGCGCTGTCGGAGCGCGTGGGCGAACAGTGGCGCAACTGGTCGATCGTGTTCCCGACCCTGCCGGGCGAGCCGGGCGACGGCGATCAGAAAATCACGCTGTGGCAGATGGCGTTGGCGATGGTCGGCTGGATCGAGCAGTGGATACGCAGCCTCGATCATCTTACGCGCGAGATGGAACTGCCGCCGCATCCGCATCACACCGGCATCATTCCCGACTGGCTGTATCACCTGGCCGAAGGCGTGACCTCGTCGGTGCACGAACTGCTGGACGACGTGCAGCTGCTGGCCGGCGCCCTGTCCGGCATGGTGTTCAACCTGCCGCCCGACGCCGCCGAGCACACGGACGGGCAGCACCGGGCGCTGGCGGCCGCCATGGCCGGCGTGCGCGGCAAGCTGCAGGCGCGCTACGCGCACCTGATCGCGCAGGCCGGCAGCGACGTCGCCGACGACATCCGCCGCCTGTTCATCTGCCTGGAGCTGGGCATCACCGTGATGAAGGGCGTGTTCGAGGATGGCGTGGTGCGCCACGGCTTCGACGTCATCAACGACATCGACTTCCGCGACTGGCTGCGCAAGCATGGCGGTGACGAGCAGCTATGCGTGAACGCGGCGCCGGTGCGCGGCTTCTACGACCTGATCTTCGCCTATGAGGGCGGCGATTTCGACAAGCCGAACGCGGAAGCGGGCACCCTGCTGCGGGCCATGGCGCGCATCGGCCTGGCCTACAAGGGCGGCATCATGTTCAAGATGCAGGCCGGGATGGGCGACACCATCTTCACGCCGCTGTACCAGGTGCTGCGCGCGCGCGGCGTCAAGTTCAAATTCTTCCACAAGGTCGAGGAACTGATCCCCGACGGCGACGCCATCGGCAGCATCCGCCTGACCTCGCAGGTGCGCCTCGCCCAATCCGGGGTCAGTTCTGCCAATCGCACACGGGCTCATGTACCAATGGCAGAACTGACCCCGGATTACGATCCGCTGGTGGCGGTGAAGGGGCTGGATTGCTGGCCGAGCGTGCCGCTGTACGAGCAGATCGACAAGACCCAGGCCGCGCTGCTGCTGGAAAAGCAGATCAATCTGGAGTCGCACTGGAGCGACTGGCCGGAGGTTTACCGCGCGGCATTCGGCCGCGATCTGCCGACGGTGACGCTGCAACGCGGCGTCGATTTCGATCAGGTGGTGTTCGGCATTTCGGTCGGCTCGCTGCCGCTGCTGGCGCCGCGGCTGCTGGCGCAAAGTCCGGCGTTGCTGGCGACGTCGGCGCAGGTGAAGACGGTCGCCACGCAGGCCTACCAGGTGTGGCTGGACAAGGATCTGACGCAGATGGGCTGGGCCTATCAGCCCGGCGGCCAGCAGCCGGTGCTCAGCGGCTTCACCGAGCCTTTCGATACCTGGGCGCCGATGGACCAGCTGCTGGCGAGCGAGGATTGGCCGCCACCGCTGGCGCCGCGCAACGTATCGTATTTCTGCAGCGCGCTGCCGGTCGATGCCTATCCGCCGGTCAGCGATCACGGTTTCCCGCAGCGGATGGCCGCTGTCGCCAAGCAGGGCGCGCTGAATCAGCTGGGGCGCGAGATCGCGTCGCTGTGGTCGGCGGCCGGGCCGGCCGCGGCGTTCCCCTGGCAATGGCTGGTCGACGGCAGCGGCGCCACCGGCGTGCAGCGCTTCGACGCGCAATACTGGCGCGCCAATGTCGATCCGTCCGAGCGCTATGTGATGTCGGTGGTGGGCAGCACCCGCTACCGGTTGCGCACCGACCAGTCGGGGTTCGCGAATCTGTTCCTGACCGGCGACTGGATCAAGACCGGCATCAACGCCGGCTGCGTCGAGGCGGCGGTGATGGCCGGAATGCAGACGTCGCGCGCGATCAGCGGCCATCCGGCCGTGATCGAGGGCGAGACGGATTTTTGAGCGCGGCATGCTGCGCTTGGCGCCCCGCGCCGGCCGCCTCGCGACGGCGCGCCGGCGTGGGCGCGACAGGCCCGCATGGCGATGCCGGCGCGCGGTGCCGCCGCTGTCGGCGCCGCAGCGCGGACTGGCGACGCGCTACAGCTGCTTGTAGTAGAAGGTGGTGCCGCAGTAAGCGCCGTCCGGCGTGAGCGCGTAGTTGGGGACGGAGCCCGCCGCCTGCCAGCCGGCGCGCCGGTACAGCCGTTCGGCGTCGCCGCCGGTGACGGTGTCCAGCACCAGCACGGTCTTGCCGGCCTG
>NZ_SPVG01000205.1 GCF_004614165.1 Duganella callida
GCGTGGCGCTTTCGGCGCGCCGCGCCGCGCCGTTGCAGGCCATCGCCGACCATCATCCGCGCGCGCTGGCGGCGCCGTTCGACATTCTCGACCAGCAGGCCTGGCGCGAGCGCCACGCGCAACTGTGCGCCCTGATGGGCGGCATCGACCTGATTGTCTTTTGCGCCGCCGATTACCGTCCCGAACGCAGCTGGGAAGTGCGGCCTGAGAGTGCCGCGCGCACCCTGGCCACCAATCTGGGCAGTGTCTATACCGGCCTGGCCACCGTGCTGCCGGCCATGCTGGCGCGCGGCAGCGGCGGCATTGCCATCGTCGCCAGCGTGGCCGGCTACCTGGGCTTGCCCAATGCCAGCGTGTATGGTCCCAGCAAGGCGGCCCTGATCAATCTGGCCGAACTGCTGTACGTGGATCTGCGGCCGCGCGGTCTGAGCGTCTACCTGATCAATCCCGGGTTCGTGCAAACGCCGCTGACCGCCAAGAACGACTTTGCCATGCCGGCCCTGCAGACGCCGCAGGCGGCGGCGCGCGCCATCCGGCGCGGGCTGACGGCAGGGCGTTTCGAAATACATTTTCCGCGCCGCTTCACGCTGGCGCTCAAGCTGCTGCGCTGGCTGCCCTATCGCCTGCGCTTTTCCCTGATTTCACGACTGGTACATTCATGAACACCGACTTGGACCGCCTGCTGGACTGGTATGCCACGCTGACACCGCACAGCATCGGCCGCGCCGCCGAATTCTATGCGCCGGACGCCCACTTCCGCGATCCGTTCAACGACGTGCGCGGGGTGGCCGCGATCCAGACGGTGCTGCGCCACATGTTCGAGCACACCGAGCGTCCGCGCTTCATCATCGGCGAGCGCCTGCTGCAGGGCCAACAAGGCTTCGCCACCTGGACCTTTGTCTGCACCCTGCGCGGCAAGGAATACCGGATCGCCGGCGGCTCGCACTTCCGCTTCGACGCCGATGGGCGGGCGGTGCTGCACCGCGACTACTGGGATGCGGCCGAAGAGCTGCTGCAAAAACTGCCGCTGTTCGGCGCGCCGATACGCTGGCTGCGGCGCCGCTTCCGCGCTACCATGTGACACCAACCACCACGGAGGCCATCATGCGGGACGAATTCAAGGCGGGCGACAGGGTGCAATGGCATGCATCGCAAGGCGTGGTACGGGGCACGGTCAAGCGCAAACTGACGGCCCGCACCCATATCAAGGGCCACGAGGTGGCAGCATCGGAAGAACACCCGGAATATCTGGTGGTCAGCGACCAGACGGGCGCCGAAGCCGCGCACAAGGCCGGCGCCCTGGAGCGGATCTGAGCCGCTACTTGCGAAAGCTGCACCGGCGCGCACTTTGCCGTACTGTGCGCCGCACACCGGTACCCTCGATGACATACTGCAGAAAGAATATGTCGAAGCGGTCCAGCAACTGCATGACTATCCGCGCGCGTTCCTTCATATCGCCGGGACGGGCCAACTGAATCATGGGTGTGTCCGGTCCCTGCAGGTGGCTGGCCACCTGCTCCACCACGTCCATCGAGTCCCAGACCGGAAATGGGGACCCGTCGGACAACACGATCGTTTCTTCAACCTGTGGGGAACGATTGAACGATACCCGGTAATACGCCATCCAGTCCTTTCACACGAACTCCTGGCGCGGCCGGCCCTGCGCGGAGGAAAGGCGGAACTTCTGGCGGCGGTCGCCCATCATGTCCTGCAGCTGGCGCATCGGCAGGCCGGTCACCTCGTGCATGCGGATCAGCAGCGAGGCGCCCACCGGCATGCGCATATGGCGCACCTTGCTGAGGATGGGCGGCGACACTTCCAGCGCGCGCGCCAGTGCGGCGTCGTTTTTTAGCTGCAGACGATAGGAAATATTATCGAGCAGATTGTTCGGATCATAGTGTTGTGGCACGGAACCTCCCTGATGGTTAAATACCTGAAAAACAAAGCCGAGTTTAGACCAGCGTCGACCAAATACATGCCATCTTTCAATCGTGCGGGGCTTTTTACAAAAATAATATTAATTTTGGACATTGTCGTGGACAACGGCGCAGGCCAGGCAGCGTACAATCCGGAGTGCCTTCACTCAATGGCCCGCGCCCGATAATGATCAAGCAGAACATGTCAGATTCCGCCGATATCACCGCCCAGCTGCACAGCCGCACCGGACGCGCACCGGATTACAAAAGCGAAAACGACGGCCTGTCCCGGCTCGCCGACACGCTGGCCGTGCGGCCCGACCACATCGCCCAGGAGCTGGCCGAGGTGGCGATGCGCCTGACCGGCGCCGACTCGGCCGGCATCAGCCTGGCGGAAACTTCCCATGGTCAGCATCAATTCCGCTGGGTGGCCACGGCCGGCGCGCTGGAGCGCTATCTGAACGGCACCATCCCCTACGACATCAGCCCGTGCGCGGTGGTGGTCGAGCGCGATGCGCCGCTGCTGCTGCGGCATCCCGACACGGTCTTTCACTACATCCGCCAGTTGCAGCTGCCGGTCGAGGAACTGTTGCTGGTGCCGTTCCACCACGACGGCCAGCCGGCCGGCACGGTCTGGGTGGTCAACCACGCGGCCGGCAAGATCTTCGACGCCGAGGATTTACGGGTGGTGCTCAGCCTGACACGCTTCGCCGCCATCGCCACCCAGGCGGTCGGCACCATGAACGGCCTGCGCGCGGAAAACCGCCAGCAGGAAGCCGCGCTGGCCACCAGCCGCGAGGAAGACCGGCGCAAGGATCACTTCCTGGCCACGCTGTCGCATGAAATCCGCAATCCGCTGTCGGCCATCGCCGGCGCCACCGAGCTGCTGTCGCTGCTGAACAAGGATGCCGACGCCCGCCACCGCCGCCCGATCGAGCGCATCGAGCGCCAGCTGGCGCAGTTGCGGGCGATGGTCGACGACCTGACCGACCTGGCCAGCATCAAGAGCGGCCACGTGACGCTGCACCGCCAGCCGCTGGTGCTGCAGGACATCGTCACCAAGGCGCTGGAGACCTGCCACGTCGGGCTGCAGGAAAAGCACCACCACCTGGCGGTGCACATGCCGCCCGAGCCGATCCGGCTGGAGGGCGACGGTTTCAAGCTGACCCAGGTGCTGATCAATCTGCTCAACAACGCCGTCAAGTACACGCCGCCGGCCGGCAACATCACGCTGGATGTGGCGCTGGCGCCCGCGCGGGTGACGCTGAAAGTCTGCGATTCCGGCATCGGTATCCCGGCCGAGCTGCTGCCGCGCGTGTTCGACATGTTCATGCAGGTGCCGCTGTCGGACCGGCCGCGCAACAGCGGGCTGGGCATCGGCCTGGCGCTGGTGTACCAGTTCGTCGGCCTGCACCAGGGCAGCATCAGCGCCCGCAGCGACGGCGCCGGCAAGGGCAGCTGCTTCACCGTCGAGCTGCCGCGCCACACAAATTAGCGCAGGTGCCCGCTGCTTCTGTATAGTTCAGCCTTTGCTTGATTTTTGGTTGAAATATTGGAGACGTCAGTGAGCATTTTCAGAACAAAAGATTTCGACGCCATGCTGGCCGGCAACGCCAAGCCGAGCGGGCTGCGCAAGGTGCTGGGACCGGTGGACCTGGTGCTGATGGGCATAGGCGCGATCGTCGGCACCGGCATCTTCGTGCTGACCGGCAGCGGCGCCTCGACCGCCGGCCCGGCCCTGGTGCTGTCCTTCGTGGTGGCGGCGTTCGCCTGCGGCTTCGCGGCGCTGTGCTACGCGGAATTCGCCTCGATCCTGCCGGTGGCCGGCGGCATCTATACCTACAGCTACGCCATCCTCGGCGAGCTGGTGGCGTGGATGATAGGCTGGGACCTGATCCTCGAATACGGCCTGGTCACGTCGGCGGTCTCGGTCGGCTGGTCCGGCTACTTTCAGTCACTGCTGGGCGGCTTCGGCCTGCACATTCCGGTGGCGCTGTCGGCGGCGCCGGGCGCGCTGCCCGGCGTGACCACCTTCTTCAACCTGCCGGCCTTCGTGATCATGATGGTGCTGACCATCATGCTGTCGCTGGGCGTGCGCGAATCGGCGCGCATCAACAACCTGATGGTGGTGGTGAAGATCGGCGTGGTGTTGCTGTTCATCCTGGTCGGCGCGCGCCACGTGTCGCCGCCGAACTGGCATCCGTTCATGCCGTACGGCGCCGGCGGGGTGATGAGCGCGGCGGCGCTGGTATTCTTCGCCTTCATCGGCTTCGACGCCGTGACCACCGCGGCGGAAGAAGTCAAGAATCCCAAGCGCGACTTGCCGATCGGCATCATCGGCTCGCTGGCGATCTGCACGATTCTGTACGTGGTGGTGTCGGCCATCATGACCGGCATCGTGCCGTTCGCCCAGTTCAAGGGCGTCGACCACCCGGTATCGCTGGCGCTGCAGTTTGCCGGCGAAAACTGGTTTGCCGGCTTCGTCGACCTCGGCGCCATCCTTGGCATGAGCACCGTGATCCTGGTGATGGCCTTCGGCCAGAGCCGGGTGCTGTACGCCATGTCGCGCGACGGCCTGCTGCCCAAGCGCCTGTCGGCGCTGAACGGCAACGGCACGCCGATCGTCGCCACCTGGCTGGTCGGCATCGTGTTCGGCCTGCTGGGCGCGCTGGTGCCGCTGGAGGTGCTGGGCGAGCTGGCCAACATCGGCACGCTGGCGGCATTCTGCCTGGTGTCGGTGGCGGTGATCGTGCTGCGCCGGCAGCGTCCCGACCTGAAGCGCGCATTCCGCTGCCCGGGCGTGCCGGTGATCCCGGCGCTGGCCATCCTGTTCTGCGGCGGGCTGATGGTGTTCCTCAGCGCCGTGACCTGGATCGCCTTCACCATCTGGCTGGCGATCGGCCTGGTGGTGTACTTCACCTATGCGCGCCACCACTCGCTGCTGAACCGTCCAGGCTAAGCCGCCTTGCGCGCCGACAGCGTCACCCAGGCGATGCCGGCGATCACGCCGGCGGCACACACGCTGCCGCCGGCGGACATGCGCTCCCCCAGCAACACCACGCCCAGCACCGCGCTCAGCACCGGCACGCACATCTGCACCGAGCCGCCGGCGATCGCCGTCAGCTGCGCTTTCAGGCGGTACCACAGCACGTAGGCCAGCGCCGACGTCACCGCGCCGGAAAACACCGCCCACAGCGCACCGCGCGCGTCCCACACCATGTGCGCCCGCGCCGCCAGCAGCAGCACGGCCACGATCGGCAGCGTGTGGATGAAGCTGCTGGCGGTGTGGCCGACCGGATCGTTGCAGCCGCGCCCCAGCAGCGAATAGCCGCCCCAGGCCACGCCGGCCAGCATCATCAGCGCCGCGCTGGCGGCCGAAAACGCGCCGCTGGCGATCGACGGATACAGGAACATGGCGAGACAGGCGATGGTCATGACGATGGCCGCCGGGCTGGCGCGCTCGCCGTGCCGGACACCGTAGGCCACCATCAGCAACTGGGCCGAGACGAACAGGATGATGGCGCCGGTGCCGGCCGCCAGCTGGCGGTAGGCAAACGAAAAGGCGATGGCGTACGCCGCCAGGCAGGCGGCCGAACACCAGATGCCGCGGTTGGCGCGGACGACCGCGCGACGCCGCAGCCGCACGATGGCCCACAGCATGGCGGCGCCGGCGGCCAGGCGGATGGCGGCAAAGCTGGCCGCATCGATGGCCGTGCTGCGCAGCGCCAGCCGGGTGATCAGCGAGTTGGCCGCGAAGCCCAGCATGGTGACGGCGGTTAAAACGATTAAAGCAGCAGCGGTCCTTCTGCCTTGCATTCGGGCGCTCCGGCGTTGACGGGGAATACTGCCAGTGTAGCGCAAGCGACCGCCATAACGTCGGGCGCCGCGGCGACGGCCGGACCGGTCTCGCGCAGCTTGTGCCCGGTCACGTCGCGCGCCAGCTGGATCACCTTGACCACCCTGCCGGCGTCGTCGAACACCGGATTGTACGATCCCTGCAGCCAGACGCGGCGGCCCGCACTGGTGACGCGCAGGTATTCGCCGGTGTCGGACTGGCCCCGCGCCAGGGCGCGCCACAGTTCGCCGTGGGAGGCCGACAGCGCATAGTCCGGGCAGCACAGCTGGCGGTGATCGCGGCCGGCCAGCTGCGCCATGCTGTAGCCCATCAGGTCGAGGAAATTCTGGTTGGCGTCGAGCAGGCGGCCGTCGGGGCTGAATTCAGCCAGGCCGTGGGTGCGGTCGATGGCGGCCAGCACGGCGATCGCGCGCTGCATGGCGGCGGCGGGCGCCACGGCGTCGGAAAGGTTGGTCATGTCGGTGGTCCTGTCTGCGCCCCGGTCGCACTGCGGCAGTGTGGAACTGCGAACATCCGGGGCAAACGGCGCGTGCTGGCGCTCAACTGGGCCGGCGGGCAACGGCGAGGCGCAACGGCTGGGAGGACTTCACTCTAGCATCGAAGTTGATTTAAGGCAAGTATTTCCGCCTGGTTGTGGCGCGGCCGCCGCGCCGGCGTGGCGCGAATCACGAGCGCGCGCTGGTGCGGCGGGTGGTCCGGCGCGAAGTGCTGCGCGCGCGGCTGCTCTTGCGGCGCGAGGCGGTGCGGCTGACCGGCTTGTGGTTGTATTTTTTGGTCTCGCCGTGCTCGGCGCGCTGCTTGTTGACGATGCGCGACGCCACCTCCTCTTCGCGGCCCTTGTAGCGGCCTTCCTTCTTGAACTTGCGTTCGAGCTTTTCGTACTCGCGTTCGCGCTTGGGGCTGGCTCCTCGTGGCATGATGGTCTCCTGGCTGGTGATAGTGCCCATCCTGCACCAGCGGCGCCGTTTGCTACGTTCGCTGTCTAACGGATGGGCAGAAGCCGCGTCTCGGTGATCTGCCGCACAGAGCCCTCGGCCGTGCGCGAACGACACTGAACTTTTCCCCTCACGCATCCTCCAATCGCCATGCGACTCTCCCCCTCTGTGACCGTGCCGGTGCTGATCGGCATCGCCGTTTGTCTCGGCAACACCACCCATGCGCAGCAGGGCGACGGCACCCGCGTCGCCATCGCCACCGCCATCGTCAAGCCGGACAAGGTCGCGGCCACGCCGGAGCGCATCGCCGCGATCAAGGCGCCGCCCGGCTTCAGCGTGACGGCGTTCGCCGCCGGTCTGAAGAACATCCGCGTGATCGCGGTGGCGCCGGACGGCGCCATCTACGTGAGCCGGCGCGACCAGGGCGATGTGCTGATGCTCAGGGACGCCGACGGCGACGGCCGCGCCGACGGCCCGCCGGTGACGGTCGCCAGCCGCGCCGGCGCGCACGGTCTGGCCATCCATGACGGCAAGCTGTATCTGGCCACGGTCAAGGAAGTATTCGTCGCCGACATCCGCAAGGATGGCACGCTGGCGCCGCTCAAGCTGATCATCGGCGACCTGCCGGACGCCGGCCAGCACGCCAACCGCACGCTGGCCTTCGGGCCGGACGGCATGCTGTACATCAGCGCCGGCTCGACCTGCAACGACTGCAACGAAAACAATCCGGAAAACGCCACGCTGCTGCGCGCCTCGCCGGACGGCAAGCAGCGCAGCATCTATGCCAGCGGCCTGCGCAACACCATCGGCTTCGGCTGGCAGCCGCGCACCGGCGAGCTGTGGGGCATGGACAACGGCATCGACTTCCTCGGCGACGACGAGCAGCAGGAGGAACTCAACAAGCTGGAACTGGGCAGGCAGTACGGCTGGCCGCACGTCTACGGCGCCGGCGCCATCTACCCGCAAAGCACGCCGGTGGGCGACATCGGCAAGCAGGAATGGAAGGACCACAGCGTACCCATGGTGCTGGGCTACACCGGCCACGCGGCGCCGATGCAGATGGTGTTCTACCGCGGCGCCGGCTTCCCGGCCGAGTACCAGGGCGACGCCTTCGTTACCATGCGCGGCTCATGGAACCGCAGTACGCCGTCGGGCTACGAGATCGTGCGGATCCGCTTTGCCGACGGCCAGGCCCGATCGATCGAGCCGTTCGTGACCGGCTTCCTGACCGATGGCGGCAAGACCCATATCGCCCGGCCGATGGGACTGGCGGTGGCCAGGGACGGCGCGCTGCTGATGGCCGACGACGCCAACGGCGTGTTGTACCGCATCGCCTACACCGGCAACGACAAGGCCGGCGCCGCGTTGCCGCCGCCGCCCGCCGGTCCGATGCAGCAGCAGGCGCAGCGCGGCAGCAACGTGCCGCTGGCGTTGACGCGCATCCAGGCCAGGGGCGGCGCCGGGCTGTCCGTGCACAGCGCCGCCTTCGCACCGAATGCGATGCTGGCGGCGAAATACAGCGAATACCAGGACGGCGTCGCGCCGCCGCTGGCATGGCAGGCGGTGAGCGGCGCCAGATCCTACGCCGTCATCCTGGAAGACCCGGATGCGCCGCAAAAGCCGTTCGTCCACTGGCTGGCCTGGAATATTCCGGCCGACGTCACCAGCCTGGCGGAAGGGCTGCAGGAACAGCCGCGCCTGACGCAGCCGGAAGGCGTGCTGCAGGGCCGCACCACGCGCGGCTCGATCGGCTATTACGGTCCACGGCCGCCGGTGGGCGATGCCGCGCACCACTATCACTTCCAGGTGTTCGCGCTGGATGCCGTGCTGCCGCTGGGCTGGGGCGCCGACCGCGACCAGCTGCTGCAGGCCATGCAAGGCCACGTGCTGGCCAAAGGCGAAATCGTCGGGCGGTATGCGCAGGCGCAGCCGCCATTGAAATAACCCTCGAGGAGAAAGCTCATGACCCGTTTGAAAAATCTTGGTGCGCAAGTCATCGTCATTACCGGCGCCACCAGCGGCATCGGTCTCACCACCGCGCGCATGGCCGCTTCCCGTGGCGCCAGCCTGGTGCTGGCCGCGCGCGACAGCGATGCGCTGGACAAGCTGGCCGACGAATTGCGCGCCGGCGGCGCGCAGGCGCTGGCCGTGCCCACCGACGTCGGCGTGCGCGAGCAGGTGGCGGCGCTGGGCCGCGCCGCCGTGCACCGCTTCGGCCGCATCGACACCTGGATCAACAACGCCGGCGTGTCGATCTTCGGCCGCAACCAGGACGTGCCGCTGGCCGACCAGGAGCAGCTGTTCCAGACCAACTTCTGGGGCGTGGTGCACGGCTCGCTGACGGCGCTGGAGCTGATGGCGGCCAACGGCGGCGCGCTCATCAACCTGGGCAGCGAGTTGTCCGACGTGGCGGTGCCGCTGCAGGGCATGTACTCGGCCTCCAAGCACGCGGTGAAGGGCTTCACCGATTCGCTGCGCATGGAAATCGAAAAGGACAAGGTGCCGATCTCGGTCACGCTGATCAAGCCGGCCGGCATCGACACCATGTTCGTGCCGCACGCCCGCAACTACATGAAGAACGAACCGGAACTGCCGGCGCCGCTGTACGCGCCGGAGCTGGTGGCGCAAGCGATCCTGCACGCGGCCGAGCATCCGCAGCGCGACATCTTTGTCGGCGGCGCCTCGAAGATGATTTCGCTCGAAGGCCGCAGCATGCCGCGCGTGCTGGACAAGTTCATGAACGCGATGATGTTCCGCCAGCAGCAGAAACCGCACCAGCGCTCGGCGCCGGACCGCAGCGATGCGCTGTACCAGCCCAACGACCTGGAGCTGCGGCAGCGCCAGGGCGGCCACACCAGCAAGGTGCACGAGAACTCGGCCTACACCTATCTGACCACGCGCGGCAAGCCATTGGCCCTGTCGCTTCTGGTCGGCGGCGCCCTGCTGGCGGCCTGGAAGCTGACCACGCCGCCAACCGGCGCGCGGCGGCAGCCATAAGCTGGAGCAGCGCGTGGCGCCCGGCGCGCAGGCCGGGCCGGCGGCCCGGATGCCTATTCGCTGCGGATGGCGATCCGGTTACAGCCGCCGCAAAAAATATATTGTGCGCTAGCCTGTAACCGCCGGCCGGCTTGCGGCGTACTAGCTAACGGACCTGCCGCACCGCGGCCGGCCGCTCAATCCATCCGATACAGGAGTACGCACATGAACGCACGTCATTTCGCCACCGCCACCTTCACCCTGGCCGCCCTCGCCGCCGGCGTCGCCATGGCCGAGGACAAGAAACCGGACATGGCCAAACCGGCCGCCGTCGAAAAATGCTACGGCGTTTCGCAGGCCGGCCAGAACGACTGCAAGGCCGGTGAAGGCACCAGCTGCGCCGGCACCGCCAAGGCCGATTACCAGGGCAACGCCTGGAAGAACGTCCCGGCCGGCACCTGCACCACGATCAAGACGCCGAAGGGCCACGGCTCGCTCAAGCCGTTCTAAGCCTCCGCGCCAGCCATGACCACGACACTGACCGCCGGTCTCGGCCTCAAGCCGCAGCATTTCGACCAGGCGCTGCGCTGCGACGCGCCGGGCATCTGGTACGAGGTCCATCCCGAAAACTACCTGGTCGCGGGCGGTCCGCGTCTGGCCTGGCTGGAAGCGGTGCGCGCCCGGCATCCGCTGTCGCTGCACGGTGTGTCGCTGTCGCTGGCCGCTGCGCAGGGGCCCGATCCGCAGCGGCTGCGCGCGCTGGCGGAACTGGTGCGGCGCGTCCAGCCGGCGCTGGTGTCGGAACACCTGGCGTGGTCGACATGGCGCGGCAGATACTATCCGGACCTGCTGCCGGTGCCGCGCACGCGGGCTACGCTGGACTGCATCGCCGCCAACATCGGCCGCCTGCAGGATGCCCTCGGGCGCCGCATCGCGATCGAAAATCCCAGTCATTATGTCAGTCTGCCGCATACCTGGGGCGAGACGGATTTCCTCGCCGAGCTGGCGCGGCGCAGCGGCTGCGGGCTGCTGGTCGACATCAACAATGCGCACGTCAGCGCGCACAATCTCGGCGACGACGCCGGCGCCTGGCTGGATGCGCTGCCGGCCGGCGCCATCATGGAAGTCCATCTGGCCGGCCATCGCCCCGATGCCGGCGGCCAGCTGCTGGTGGACAGCCACGATAGCGCGGTGGCGCCGGCAGTCTGGGCTCTTTTTCGGCGCCTGTGCGACCGCATCGGTCCCGTACCGACGCTGATCGAGCGCGATGGCGACATCCCGCCATTTGCCGAGCTGCTGCGCGAGCGTGAACAGGCCCACGCCATCCTCCTGAGCGACGGCAAGGGCATACGCGCGCTTCGCCCGCGGGCCATACCGCCGGGCGCCGATCGCGTGCTGCGGGAGACGGCATGAACGATCTGCGCGAACTGGCGGCTTACCAGGACGATTTCATCGCCGCGGTGTACGGCGCCGCGCCGCTGTCCGGCGTGCTGGCTGCCATCGCCGCACAGCCGGGCTTCGCGGTGTACCGCAACACCATCCTCAAGGGCTGCGCGGACAACCTCGCCGCCAACTTTCCGACCGTGCTACGGCTGGTGGGCGAACCGTGGTTCCACGCGGCCGCGCTGGATTATGCGCGCGCCGCGCCGCCGGTGGAGGTCAGCCTGATCGATTACGGCCATGACTTCCCCGCCTTCCTGGCCGCGTTGGCGCCGGCCGCCGAGCTGCCCTATCTGGCCGGCGTGGCGCAGCTGGACCGGCTGTGGCTCGCCGCCCACACGGCGGCCGACGCGCCGACGCTGGCC
>NZ_SPVG01000002.1 GCF_004614165.1 Duganella callida
AAACCCTGGCGCTGGCGCATCATCGTCCCCGAATAAACTCCGGGGTCAGGTCTTTCATTGCGTCACGGGCTCTGCCGTAGCGGTCGCTACGGCAGAGCCCGTGACGCAATGAAAGACCTGACCCCGGATTTGGGTGCGCAGCCAGGCGTTGGCGGGATCGGTGTCGACGTTGGCGTGCCAGTAGAGGTAGATGTCCAGCGCGGGCAGCTGCAGCGGGAAGGGCAGCAGCTGGTGCTTGAAGTGCTGGTTGAGGATCAGCGCCAGACGTTCGGGCATGGTCAGCGCCAGGTCGGTCTGGGCGACGACGTGACAGGCGGCGTAGTAGTGCTGGCTGCGCAGGCGGATGCGGCGTTGCAGACCCTGGCGGCTCAGTTCCATGTCTTCCAGCCCCGGGCCGCGGCGGCGCGAGCTGGTCTGGATGTGTTCCAGCGCCAGGTAGGTATCCAGGTCCAGCCTTCCCTTTTTGACCGACGGATGGCCGTGCCGCACCAGCACGACGGTGCGGTCGCCTCCCAGCGCTACACGACGGATGTCGTTCGACAGCGGCAGCAGGATGTCGATCGCGGCGTCCACCGTGCCGGCCGCGAGTTCACTTTCCAGTCCGCGCCGGCTGACTTGTGCCACGTTCAGTGTCGCCAGCGGCGCCTGCGCCGTCAGCGCGGCCATCAAAGGCGGCAGCACGCTGGCTTCCAGTACGTCGCGCAGGCCGAGGGAGAAATGGCGTTCGCTGGTGGTCGCGTCGAAGGAGGCGGCGCCGTTCAGCGTCAGTTCGAAGCCGCGCAATGACTGGCGCACCTGGCCAATCATGGAGCGCGCCAGCGGCGTGGGTATCATCGCGTGACCCTGACGTTCGAACAGCGGGTCGCCGAACAGCTGGCGCAGCCGGTTCAGCGCATGGCTGACCGCCGGCTGCGTCAAATTCAGCTTGCGGCTGGCGCGCGTGATGCCGCTCTCGGCGTAGATGGCGTCGAATACGGCAAACAGGTTCAGATCGATTCGCGATATATGCATCGAATTTATTCTCGGTAATTAAATCTATTCATTTGATGAATTATAGGCCGGGCGGTAAGCTGTGACTCTCGGAGGGCTTACATGGGACAAATTTATCTGGTGCGTCACGGGCAGGCTTCGTTCGGCGCCGCCAATTACGATCAGCTGTCGGAGCTGGGCTACGAGCAGGCGCGCCTGCTCGGCCAGTGGTATGCGAATACGCGCCAGGTGTTCCACAAGGTGATCACCGGCGGCATGGCGCGGCACCGCCAGTCGGCCGACGCCTGCATGGCCGAACTGCCGAAGAAGCAACTGATCGATACCGAATGGATCACCGACGCCGATTTCGCCGAATTCGATCACCATGAAGTCCTGCTGCGCCACTGCCCCGAATTCGCCGACGCCGTCGCGTTCGAGGCGCTGCTGGCCAACCATGTCGATCCGCCGCGCGCGCTCGAGCACCTGTTCCGCGCCGCCATGCAGCGCTGGATGAGCGGCTGGCACGACGCCGACTACGCCGAGACCTGGCCCGACTTCCGCCGCCGTTGCGTGCGCGCGCTGGAGCGCCTGGATACGGACAGCAGCGGGCAGGCGACCATCGTGTTCACCTCCGGCGGCGTGATCTCGACGCTGATGCAGCATCTGCTCGGCCTGCAGGACTTTCAGGTGATGGAGCTGAACTGGACGCTGGCCAACTGCGGCGTCACCAGGCTGCTGCAGCGGACCGGCCAGTTCACGCTGAGCTATCTGAATAACTACGCGCACCTGGAGTGGCTCGGCCAGCCGGGCGCGGTCACCTACCGATAAGGAGACATCATGGATTTCGACTACAGCCCGAAGGTAAAGGCGCTCCAGGCCAGGCTGACGGCTTTCATGGATCAGCATATCTATCCGAACGAAGCCGCCTTCCATGCCGAGATCGACGCCAACCGCGCCGCCGGCAACGCCTGGCTGCCCACCCGCCTGATGGAAGAACTCAAGCTGAAGGCGCGCGCAGCCGGTTTGTGGAATCTGTTCCTGCCCGACTCCGAACACGGCGCGGGCCTGAGCAACCTCGAATACGCGCCGCTGTGCGAAATCATGGGCCGCGTGCACTGGGCGCCGGAAGTGTTCAACTGCTCGGCGCCCGACACCGGCAACATGGAGGTGCTGGCCCGCTACGGCACGCCGCAACAGCAGCGCGACTGGCTGCGGCCGCTGCTCGATGGCCGCATCCGCTCGTGTTTCGCGATGACCGAGCCGGACGTGGCCTCCTCGGACGCCACCAACATCGCCAGCTCCATCGCGCGCGACGGCGACGAGTATGTGATCAATGGCCGCAAGTGGTGGTCTTCCGGCGCCAACGATCCGCGCTGCGCGATCTTCATCTTCATGGGCAAGACCGATCCCGACCACCCCAGCCGCCATCAGCAGCAGTCGATGATATTGGTGCCGCGCGACACGCCGGGCGTGACCATCCTGCGCCACTTGCCGGTGCTGGGCTTCGACGATGCGCCGCACGGCCACGCCGAAATCGTCTTCGACAACGTGCGCGTGCCGGCCGCCAATCTGCTGCTGGGCGAGGGACGTGGCTTCGAGATCGCGCAGGGCCGGCTGGGTCCGGGCCGCATCCATCACTGCATGCGGCTGATCGGCCTGGCCGAGCGCGCGCTGGAGCAGATGTGCAGGCGCAGTCTGGGCCGCGTCGCCTTCGGCAAGCCGGTGGCGCAGCAGGGCGTGACACTGGAGCGCATCGCCGAAGCGCGCATCCTGATCGACCAGGCGCGCCTGCTGGTACTGAACGCGGCCTGGATGATGGACACGGTCGGCAACAAGGTGGCCGCCAAGGAGATCGCCATGATCAAGGTAACCGCGCCGGCCATGGCTTGCCAGGTCATCGACTGGGCGATCCAGGTGCAGGGCGGCGGCGGCATGGCCGACCCCTTCCTGGCCCACGCCTACGCCAGCGCGCGCTCGCTGCGCCTGGCCGACGGTCCCGATGAGGTGCACCGCGCACAAATCGGCAAGATGGAGCTAGCCAGGTATAAATGAGCGGGTTTAGAATCGCGGCATGGACGACACCCCGGCAAACAAGAAGACCATCATCATGCCACCGCCGCGCCGCAGCCGGCGCAAAAGCGGCGGCATCACCCTGCGCGACGTGGCCGCGCTGGCGGGCGTGGCGCCGATCACGGCATCGCGCGCACTGAACACGCCGAGCGCGGTATCTGAACCGATTCTGCAGCGCGTGCGCCAGGCGGTCGAGCAGACCGGCTATGTGCCGAACATGCTGGCCGGCGGCCTGGCCTCCAGCAAGAGCCGGCTGGTGGCGGCAGTGGTGCCGACCATCTCCGGCAACGTGTTCCTGGAAGTGGTGCAGTCGCTGACGGCGTCGCTGGCGGCCTACGGCTACCAGCTGATGCTGGGCCAGTCCGGCTACGAGAATTCGCGCGAGGATGAACTGCTGGAAGCGATCATCGGCCGCCGCCCGGACGGCGTGGTGCTGACCGGGATCATGCATTCGGCCACCGGCCGCCAGCGCCTGCTGGCCAGCGGCATCCCGGTGGTGGAAACCTGGGATCTGACCGACAACCCGATCGACATGCTGATCGGCTTCTCGCACGAGGAGGTGGGGCAGGCGGTGGCGCGGTATCTGCACGGACGCGGCAAGCGCCGCGTGGCCACGCTCGGCGCCGACGACCAGCGCGCGCGCCGCCGCATGCAGGCGTTTTCCGATACCGCCATCGCGCTCGGCATGGCCCATCCGGGCGAAACGGCGGTGGCCGGCCAGCGCGTGCCGGCGCCCACCAACGTCGGCCTGGGCCGCGCCGGGCTACGCGAACTGCTGGCGCGCCATCCCGACATTGACGCGCTGTTCTGCAGCTCGGACACGGTGGCCCTTGGCGTGTTGACCGAGGCCCAGGCGCAGGGCGTTCAAGTGCCGCGGCAACTGGCGGTGGTCGGCATGGGCGACCTCGGCTTCGCCCGGGATCTGTACCCGGCGCTGACCACGGTGCGCATCGACGGCGCCCGCATCGGCGCCACCGCTGCGCGATTCATCGTGGAGCGTTCACAGGGCAGCCGGATGCGTGAAGGCGTGGTCGACATCGGCTTTTCCATTGTCGAACGAGAAAGTACCTGAGGCTGTAGGTAATCGTTTTACAACGGTTTTGTTGCGCTTCCCACGACATTTACAATTCGAATGTGGGCCATTCCCCAAATTTATTGACATCTTAAATTGCTTGGATTAACCTTGGTCATCATACAACTGGTACCGGTACCAATAAAAGGTTAAACGATTAACTAGCCGGGCAGCTGTGATACGCGGAGACCGTAACAGTTTTTACCTGTCAAGATAGGGGACAATAGTGTTAGATAACAACTACAAGCAGACGACCATGAAAAAAGCCATGCACCTGACGCCGATGGCGTCGGCCCTCGCTTTGGCGCTGGTCGCCATGAGCGCGCAAGCGCAACAAGAAGAATCGACCACCAAACCCGGCACGCTGGAGACCGTGGTGGTGACCGCCAATAAACGCGTGGAAAAGCTGGAAAGCGTTCCAATGGCGATTTCCGTCATGAGCGAGCAGGAGATCCAGCGCACCAACATCCGCGAGATCGAGGACGTGGTGGCAATGATGCCGTCACTGACCCTGAACTCGGGCACGACCTCGGCCAACAACGCCATCTTCATGCGCGGCATCGGCACCGTGTCGGTCGGCATCGGCGTCGAGTCGGACGTGTCGGTGATCATCGACGACATCCCGATCGCCACCCAGTTCCAGGCCTTCAAGGACCTGGCCGACGTGTCGCGCATCGAGGTGCTGAAAGGGCCGCAGAGCACGCTGTTCGGCAAATCGGCGGTGGCCGGCGCGGTCAACATCGTCACCAAGCCGATTTCCGGCCCGATGGTATACAAGGCCAGCACCTACATCACCAATGACGATGAATGGCGCGTCAACGCCTCGGCCGGCGGCCAGATCAACGAGCACTGGGGCGTGCGCATCTACGGCGGCAAGACCAGCCTGCCGGGCACCTTCCACAACCTGACCGATGGCAGCGACGTCAACGGTTCCAGCGGCCGCACCTTCATGGCCAAGATCCAGTGGAACCCGCTGGACAACCTGCAGTTCGACCTGAGTCCGCGCTACAACTACCAGCAGAACAGCCGCGGCGTCACCGCCGTCAACGGCTTCTTCCTGCGCACCGGTTCGGCCGCGCTGGGCACCCAGGTATCGACCCCGATCGGCCTCGATGGGGTTTACCTGAACGGCAACCCGAATCTGCCGGCGTCGGCGCTGTTGGCCGGCATCAATGTCAACGACCCGCGCAACCGCAATGTGCGCCGCGATTTTCCGACCGGCCTGATCTCGAGCGACCGCGGCGTCGGCTTCAAGGCCACCTGGACCCTGCCGAATGATGCGCAGCTGATGTCGATCAGCTCGTGGAGTAAATACCTGGCCAACGACTTCCGCGACCAGGACTTCACCGATCTGCCGACCATCGCCAAGGCCGGTGAGACCATCCCGACCGTGGGCAATTATCAGTTCGGCACCTACGACATCCGCTCCAAGACGCAGGAGATCCGCTACGTGTCGCCGGATACCGGCAAGTTCAAGTATGTGGCGGGCCTGTGGCTGGCGCATAACGAGATCTACCGTCACTTCATCCGCGGCTACTGCGTGGCGCCGGCCGTCTGCACCGCCAACTCGCCGTCGAGCCCGACCAACTACTACACCGACATCTATAACACCAACCGCGCGGTGTTCGGCCAGGCGTCGTGGGAATTCCTGCCGACCTGGACCCTGACCGCCGGCCTGCGCAGCAACACCGAGATTTCGGGCTACCACTACAAGCGCAACTACTACACCGACCAGCTGGACGAATCGACCTTCAAGCCGGGCGCGGTGGGCGTGGACCAGTTCCAGAGCACCGCCA
This sequence comes from Duganella callida, assembly GCF_004614165.1. Classification (GTDB taxonomy): domain Bacteria; phylum Pseudomonadota; class Gammaproteobacteria; order Burkholderiales; family Burkholderiaceae_D; genus Rugamonas; species Rugamonas callida. The sequence continues at coordinate 5,908 of NZ_SPVG01000002.1, forward strand.
ACACCGACCACGCCATCACCGGCAAGGTCAGCCTGCAGAAGCAGATCACCCCGGAGTGGATGGTCTACACCCAGGCATCGACCGGTTACAAGGGCGAGGCGTATGACGTGACCTCGGGTCTGAAGGCGTCGGCGGCGTTCCCGGTCAAGCCGGAGACCAGCCAGAGCTTCGAAATCGGCACCAAGGCCAACCTGTTCAACAACCGCATGTCGGTGGCCGCGACCTATTTCAACTCGGACTTCTTCAACTACCAGCAGAACGTCACCTACGTGCTGCCGAACGATCCGACCATTTACAGCCAGCTGAACTCGATCCCGCACATCGCCACCCACGGTGTCGAATTCGATGTCAACGCGCTGGTGGCGAAAGACCTGACCATGAACGCCGCGCTGGCGGTGACCTTGCCGACCATCGAGAAGTGGGCCAACGGTCCGTGCTACAGCGACCCGACCAACGTCGCGGTGGGCGGCACCAAGCTGGCGGCCAACGGTTCGATCGCGGGCCAGAATGCCTCGTGCTTCCCGATCTCGCCTGGTTCGACCACCGGCGTGCAGAACCTGGACAACTCGATCTTCCCGGGTACGCCGAAGATCAAGCTGAACATCGGCGCCAACTATGACTTCCTGATTCCGAAGATGCCATTCAAAGGTTTCGTGAACGTCAACGTGCGCTACCAGGGCAAGTACAACACCAACATCAACAACGATCCGAACTCGGTGAACGATCCGTACAGCATCACCGACCTGGGCTTCGGTGTGCGCGATCCGCAGGACAAGTACAAGATCAGCTTCCGCGTGAACAACCTGTTCGACCGGTTCTACATCCCGAACGCCAACGCTTCCGGTCCATCGTCGTTCCGTGCCGGTCCGACCTCGACCTCGCCGCAGGTCTCGGCCAACAGCTGGGTGCCGCCGCGTGACGTGTTCCGTTACTTCAGCGTCAAACTCGACTACAAGTTCTAAACCCTTGGGGACAGACCACGATTTTGAAATCTTCTAAAAACGTGGTCTGTCCCCGGTTATGCGTTAGGTGAATCTCTGGCATCAGGAAGATAAATTGGCCTTATGTGTTGCGATGCCTCATGATTGCACCTGTCTCCTCTATTCTCCTCCAAGGAAATAGATTCAGCCCGCTCCCGTAGCGGGCTTTTTTTTATATTTGTCGAAATACTTGCTGCAGCGATTGCGCGTCTGGCAGGGCGTCGCTCCAGGGTTGCTCTGCGCGGTTTTTGGCTACGGCCCGAAACGTCGGGTCAGTTGCCGCTCCAACAAGGCCAGCGCTCCCTCTTGGTTCGAAGTCGCAGGCTGTATGTGCGTACAGTATAATTCCGGCATGACGCACACCGATTACACCGGCTTCATCCTGACCCGTCACTGGCGCGACACGCCCGGTGGGACGGAGCTCGAGTTCTGGCTGGCCACCGACGCCGGCCCGCGCAAGGTGCGGCTGAGCGCGCAGACTTCGGTGGCGTTTGCGGAGGCGGCCAACCGCAGCGCGATCGAGGGGCAGATCGCGGCGGACGCCGGCATCGAACTGCGCGAGCTGCAACTGAAGACCTTCCAGCAGCAGCCGGTGATCGGCGTGTATGCCTCGCGCTACAAGCAGCTGACGGCACTGGAGCGCGCCCTGCGCGATCACGGCGTCAAGCTGTACGAAGCCGACATCCGCCCGCCCGAACGCTATCTGATGGAGCGCTTCATCACCGCCGGCGTCCACACCGAGGGCGGCCATGCCAGCGGCAACATCATCCAGAACTGCAAGCTCAAGCCCGCGCCGGACTATCGCCCGAAACTGAAGATGGTCTCGCTCGACATCGAAACCAGCGCCTACGAAGATTTGTATTCGATCGCGCTGGAAGGCTGCGGCCAGCGCCAGGTCTACATGCTGGGTGTGCCGCCGGCCGACGCGCCCGCGGTGGATTTCGACCTTGAATACTGCGCCACACCGCGCCAGCTGATCGAGCGCCTGAACAGCTGGATGGCGCGCCACGATCCCGATGTGGTGATCGGCTGGAACGTGGTGCAGTTCGACCTGCGCGTGCTGCAGAAGAACGCCGACAAGTACAAGGTCCCGCTGGCGCTGGGCCGCGAGGGCAAGGCCATCGAATGGCGCGAGCATCCGGGCAAGCAGGGCTATCTGTTCGCGCCGGTCGCCGGTCGCATCATCCTCGACGGCATCGATGCGCTGAAGGCCGCCTCCTGGCTGTTCCCGTCCTACAGCCTGGAAAACGTCGCCCAGTCCATGCTGGGCGAGGGCAAGAATATCGGCGACGACTACGACAAGATGGCCGAAATCGAGCGCCGCTTCCAGCACGACAAGCCGGCGCTGGCGCTGTACAACCTGAAGGACTGCGAACTGGTCACGCGCATCTTCGAGCAGGCCAATCTGCTGGCCTTCATGATCGAGCGCGCCACCGTGACTGGACTGCAGGCCGACCATCTGGGCGGTTCGATTGCCGCCTTCAACCACCACTACCTGCCGCGCATGCACCGCGAAGGCTATGTGGCGCCGAACGTGGGCGACGTCAGCGGCGGCGCCTCGCCCGGCGGCTTCGTGATCGATTCCCGGCCGGGACTGTACGACTCGGTGGTGGTGCTGGACTATAAGAGCCTGTACCCGTCCATCATCCGCACGTTCCTGGTCGATCCGGTGGGACTGGTCGAAGGCGAGAGCGCCGGGAATCCGGACGACGTGGTGCAGGGCGTGAACGGCACGCTGTTCTCGCGCGACAAGCACTGTCTGCCGGCCATCACCACCGAAATCTGGAAGCAGCGCGACGCCGCCAAGAAAGCCGGCAACGAGCCGCTGTCGACCGCGCTCAAGCTGCTGATGAATTCCTTCTGCGGCGTGCTGGGCGCCAGCGAATGCCGTTTCTTCAATCCGCGGCTGGTGGCATCGGTGACGCTGCGCGGCCACCAGATGCTGAAACAGACGCGCCAGCTGGTCGAGGCCAAGGGCTACGATGTGATCTATGGCGACACCGACTCGATCTTCATCTGGCTGAAAAAGGAATACGCCAATGAAGAAGCGCTGGCCATCGGCCAGGATCTGGCGCAGTACATCAACGACTGGTGGCGCACCATGCTGAAGGAGAAGCACGGACTCGAATGCCATCTCGAGATCGAACTCGATACGCACTATCAGAAATTCTTCATGCCCACCATCCGCGGCACCGACATGGGCAGCAAGAAGCGCTACGCCGGCCTGACCATCAACAGCAAGGGCGAAGAGGAAGTGATCTACCGCGGCCTGGAAGTGGCGCGCAGCGACTGGACGCCGCTGGCGCAGCAATTCCAGCAAGGGCTGTTCAAGCGCATCTTCAAGGACCAGCCGTACCAGGAATTCGTGCGCGACTACGCGGAGAAGACGCTGTCCGGCCAGTACGACGATCTGCTGGTGTACCGCAAGCGCCTGCGCCAGCCGCTGAGCGAATACAAGGTCAACGTGCCGCCGCAGGTGCGCGCCGCGCGCATCGCCGACGAATACAACCTCGCGCAACGGCGCCCGCAGCGCTATCAGAACGGCGGCTGGATCAGCTACGTGATGACCACCGGCGGCCCGGAGCCGCTGGAAGCGCTGCGTTCGCACATCGACTACGAGCACTATCTGACCAAGCAGCTGCAGCCGATCGCCGATTCGATCCTGCTGCCGATGAACGACAGCTTTACCAGCCTGACCACGGCGCAAGCCAGCCTTTTCTGAACGGAGGAAGACATGAGCGATTTCAAGCAACTGCATGACGGCAGCAAACTTCTGCATCTGGCCAATGCCTGGGACGCCGGCAGCGCGCGGCTGATCGAAAGTCTGGGCGCACCGGCGATCGCCACCACCAGCGCCGGCGTGGCCTGGGCGCAGGGCTATGCGGACGGCGACCACATGCCGGCCGATGTCGCCATCGCGGTGGCGACCAACATAGCGCGCGTGATCAAGGTGCCGCTGTCGGTCGATTTCGAGAACGGCTACTCCGCCGACCCGCGGCAGGTGGCGCGCAACGTGCTGCGGCTGATCGAAGCCGGCGTGGCCGGGATCAACCTGGAAGACGGCAACGATGCGCCTTCGCTGCTGGCTGAAAAGATCGCCGCCATCAAAGGCATGGGACGGGACATCTTCATCAACGCCCGCACCGACGTGTATCTGAAGGGGCTGGCGCCGGAGGGAGAGCGCGTGGCGGAGGTGCTGAGGCGCGCCGCGCTGTACAAAGCGGCCGGCGCCGATGGCCTGTTCGTGCCGGGCGTGACCAGGGAGGATGAAATCAGCGCCGTGGTGGCCGGCACCGGCCTGCCGCTGAATGTGCTGGACTGGCCGGGCCTGCCGTCCGCCGACGAGCTGCATCGGCTGGGTGTGGCGCGCCTGAGCGCCGGTTCCGGCATCCCGCAGGCGCTGATGGCGCTCACCGCCGGCATGGCCAGAGACTTTCTCGCCAGCGGCAACGGCGGCCCGCTGCTGGCGCAGGCCATGCCGTACGGCGAGCTGCAGGCGCTGTTCCTCTGAACCGTATCAGGCTTGCGGCTTGCCTGCTGCAGAACTGGCGCCGCCTGCATTCCCTGCCATCCGCTGCGCAGCTCAGGCATCGCCAGCTTCGTCGAGTTGCCGTACCGGCAGTGAGGCGTCAGTCCAGTTTCAGCACACGGTCCAGCGACCAGGGGCCGCCGCCGCGTCCGACCAGGTACAGCAGCGGCGCCGCCCACGACAGGTGGGTGGGCCAGGCGTCCGGATACACGAACACTTCGATCACCAGCGTCATGCCCAGCAGCGCCATAGCCGCGCCGCGGGTGAACAGACCGAGTATCAGCAGCAGCGGGAACAGGTGCTCGGCGTAAGCCGACAGGTGCGCCGCCAGTTCCGGCGGCAGCAGCGGCAACCGGTATTCGTCGCGGAACAGCTGATAAGTGCCGTCGGTGATGGTCAGCAGGCCGCTGACCTTGGTGCGGCCCGATTGCAGAAAGATGGCGGCGATCGCCATGCGCGCGGTCAGCGCCAGCAGGGCATGCGGGGTCGTCGCGGCGGCGACGGCCGCCGCGCGGTTCCAGCGTTCACGCAGGGATGCATACATGTCGGGACTCGTCGGGAAGGGATAAAAAGGCGCCGGCTTGTATCAGCGTCGCCAGCGTGGCGGCGATGTCCAGGCCGGACTGTATTGAGAGGGCGTGTTGCGCCGCTTCCTCCAGACTGGCGCCACCGGCGCAGGCATCGAGGAAGGCGATGGCGCCGTGTTCCAGCATCCGCCAGCGGACGACGCCGTCCACGCGCGTCAGCAGCGCGCCATCGCTTTGCCAGGCCATGGCGGCATCGGCATCGCGCTGTTCGCGGTTGACGCACCAGATGGCGCAGGCCGGATGTCCCTCGCTCCACAGCCAGCGCGCGGCCGGATGCGGCGTCAGACACTGCGCGCCCAGCGCGGCCGGCGACAGCGCCGCCAGGTCGGCGGCGGCCAGCGT
>NZ_SPVG01000160.1 GCF_004614165.1 Duganella callida
TCGCACACGGGCTCTGCCGTAGCGGCCGCTACGGCAGAGCCCGTGTGCGATTGGCGGAACTGACCCCGGATCAGGAATAGCCGCGGTTGTATTCGGTGACCCATTCGATGGCGGCCAGCTGGATGGCGTACAGCTCGGCCGGCTTCAGTTCCAGCGCATGCAGCATCTGCGCCAGGCGCTGGCCGTCGCGGCCGCGCTCCAGGTGTTCGATCAGGCTGAGCATGGCGCCGTAGTCGCCGCCGCGGTGCAGCAGCGCGTCGCGCACTTCGTCCAGCACGTTGACGCTTTCCAGCACGTCGTGCATGTGGATCGAGAACAGGGTGTCCATCAGCGACATCACGCCCACCGTGAAGCCGATGTCGGCGCTGACGCGCTGCTCCGGCTTGCGGTATTCGGTCATCAGTTCCAGCATCTTGCCGCGCGTGGTGGCCAGTTGCAGCAGCGGCGAGGTGAATTCCTGGGTGCCGCCGTTTTTGACGTACAGCAGGATCTGCAGCCAGCGCTTCAGCTGACGCCGCCCCAGCACCATCAGCGCGTGGCCGACCGAGTTGATGCGGTAGCGCGCGCCCACCGCCGGCGTGTTCACCAGCCGCAGCAGGTTTAAGGTGATCAGGGCGTCGTGCTTGACGCTGCGCTCGATTTCCTGGCTGCTGGCGTCGGTGTCGATCAGGTCCAGCAGGTGCAGCACGCTCAGCTGCGATGGCGAGATCTTTTTGCCGCTCAGGATCACCGGCCGCGCAAAGTAATAGCCCTGGAAGTATTCAAAGCCGAGGTCCATGCACTCCTGGAATTCCTCGACGGTCTCGACTTTCTCGGCCAGCAGCTTCTGTTGCGGATTTTTCAGCACGCGCGCCAGCGCCGGCAAGGTGCCGGGCCGCATGTCCTTGATGTCGACCTTGATCACATCGCACAGCGGCATCAGCTTTTGCACGTCGTCCGACTGACCGATCACGTCGTCCAGCGCGAAGCGGAAGCCGGAGCGCTTGAGCTCACGGATGCGCGCCAGCACTTCCGGCGTGGCCTTCACCGTCTCCAGGATCTCCAGCACCACCTTGTCGTTCGGCAGGAATCGGATGAAGTCGCTCATCAAGCCGACCGTGTCGACGTTGACGAACGCCATCTGGTCGCCCACCACCTGCCCCATGCCCAGCTGGGAGGCGTGCGCGATCACGGTGCAGGTGGCTTCGGTGTCGTCGGTGATGGCGGCGCCGTTGTAGGCGGCCGCGTCGCGGAAAAGCAATTCATAGGCCACCAGCCGCTGCCCCCGGTTGAGGATGGGCTGGCGCGCGAGGAAGAAGTTATCTGCTAATTTGGATGGCGCCGGCGACGAGGCTAACATCATGGGTAGCTCCCATTGCGATCACATCTTCCCAGCCTATACCCAACTATGCCGTCTTGACAATGTTTTTCTGCCGTGCGGGCGGTCGGCGCTCGCCACTGTTGCGCGCTGAGCTTGCCTGAGTGCCGGTTTCCAGCGTAAAGCGCGCGCCGCTGTCCTTGGCCAGCGCCTTGACCAGCCACGGCATCACCTGTTTCAGCATCGGCTCCAGCGTGTACGGCGGGTTCAGGATGAACATGCCGCTGCTGTGCAGGCCGAAGCCGTCCGGGGTCGGCTTGCGCGTGGTCAGCACCACGTTGAGCCAGCTGCTGGCCGGCAAGGTCTTGAGTTTGTCGGCAAACAAGCGCGATTCCGGACGGCTCAGCAGCGGATACCAGACCGCGTACGTGCCGGTCGGGAAGCGTTTCAGCGCGTCTTCCAGCGCATCTTTGGTCTTTTTATAGTCCTGCTTGTCTTCGTATGGCGGGTCGATCAGCACCAGCGCGCGGCGCGACGGCGGCGGCAGCAGCGCCTTCAGCGAAGCGAAGCCGTCGCTGCGGGTGACCAGCACGCGCTTGCCGCGCACGGTCGGGCGCACGCCTTGCGCCGCCGCATGCTCTTCCAGCTTGCGGAAGTTATCGGCCAGCAGCTTGGCATCGGCCGGGTGCAGTTCGAACAGGCGGATACGGTCCTGCTCGCGCGCCACCTGCTCGGCGATGTAGGGCGAGCCCGGGTAGTAGCGCATCTTGCCGCTCGGGTTCATGGCCTTGATCAGGGCGACGTATTCCTGGATCGGCGCCGGCATCTCGTTCAGGTTCCACAGCGAGCCGATGCCGGTCTCGGACTCGCCGCTCTTGGTGGCAAACGCGCCATCCAGTTCATAGACGCCGGCGCCCGAGTGCGTGTCGATGTAGGTATAGGCCACATCTTTCTGGTTCAGGTACTGGAGCAACTGGATGGTGACGAAGTGCTTGAGCACGTCGGCGTGGTTACCCGCGTGGAAGGCGTGGCGGTAAGAGAACATAAGCGGCGATTCCTGATTGATTCAATCCGACATTATCCCTCAGAACCGGCGCCCGGCCAAAAAACCGGCCATATCGTTTGCGTCAAAGTGCTGACGGATGGGCTGACTAAGATGGAATTGCCGCATCCGCGGCATTCTTTCTGAAGGAGGAGATTATGGCTTTTAACAACGTAGGGCCGCTGACCTTCCTGGCTCCGGGTCAGACGGCGTTCTGGAGCTACACCTACGGCGCCGACCACGGCACGCAGTTCGCCTCGGCCGACGTCAAGACGCCCAACCAGGGGGCGGTGCACCTGGCCGACCAGCAGCGCAAGCGCAAGGACAACAATGGCAACGCCACGTATTTCGTTGCCATCCACAACCAGGGCGTCGGCGGCTGCTTCCACAACCTGCAAGGCGGAGGCATGTCATGAAGATGACCATCGTAACCGATGCGCACGGCAATGTGCTGGGCGCCGTTCAGGGCCACAACCTGTCGGAAAACAAGGACGGCGTGGAAGCCACCGTGTCGTTCGCGCCCGGCCATTCCTGCCACATGGTCGAAGTCGACGACGACCTGACCACGGTCGACGACGTCGATGAATTCCAGCAGCGCCTGCGCCGCCATCTGCAGCAGCACCAGCAGCAGCCGTGAAACGGCAAGGCCGCGGCGATTGTGTCGCCGCGGCCTCTAAGTGGGGAGGTGTCGCCTCCCTCTTCTCCTTCCGACTCCTCTTAAGCTACTTTCTTGGCATCGAAGAATTGCTCATCTTCAGTCGAACCGTGCAGCGCGGTGGTCGACGACTGGCCGTTCTGGATGGTCTGGGTGACCGCGTCGAAGTAGCCGGTGCCGACTTCGCGCTGATGCTTGACCGCGGTGAAGCCCTTCTCGGCGGCGGCGAATTCCGCTTCCTGCAGCTCGACGAAGGCCGACATCTGCCGGCGCGCATAGCCGTGCGCCAGGTTGAACATGCCGTAGTTCAGTGCGTGGAAGCCGGCCAGGGTGATGAACTGGAACTTGTAGCCCATCGCGCCCAGCTCCTTCTGGAACTTGGCGATGGTGGCGTCGTCCAGGTTCTTCTTCCAGTTGAACGATGGCGAGCAGTTATAGGCCAGCATCTTGCCGGGGAACTTGGCGTGCACGGCGTCGGCGAACGCCTTGGCGAAGGCCAGGTCCGGCTTGCCGGTTTCGCACCACACCAGGTCGGCGTACGGCGCGTAGGCCAGCGCACGCGAGATCGACTGTTCCAGGCCGTTGCGCACCTTGTAAAAGCCCTCCACCGTACGTTCGCCGGTACAGAACGGCTGGTCGTTGGCGTCCACGTCCGAGGTCAGCAGGTCGGCCGCCTCGGCGTCGGTGCGGGCGATCACCAGGGTCGACGTGCCCATCACGTCGGCCGCCAGGCGGGCGGCGGTCAGTTTTTCCACCGCCTCGCGGGTCGGCACCAGCACCTTGCCGCCCATGTGACCGCATTTTTTCACCGACGCCAGCTGGTCTTCGAAGTGCACGCCCGCGGCGCCCGCCTCGATCATCGATTTCATCAGCTCGAAGGCGTTCAGCACGCCGCCGAAGCCGGCTTCGGCGTCGGCCACGATGGGCGCGAAGAAGTCGATGTCATCCTTGCCCTCCGACCACTGGATCTGGTCGGCGCGCTGGAAGGTGTTGTTGATGCGACGCACCACCATCGGCACCGAATTGGCCGGATACAGCGACTGGTCGGGATACATTTCACCGGCCAGGTTGGCGTCGCCGGCGACCTGCCAGCCGGACAGGTAGATGGCTTTCAGGCCGGCCTTCACCTGCTGCATCGCCTGGTTGCCGGTCAGCGCACCCAGCGCGTTGACGAAGGGCTCGTTATTCACCAGGTTCCACAGTTTCTCGGCGCCGCGCTTGGCCAGCGTGTGTTCGATCTGGATCGAGCCGCGCAGACGCACCACGTCTTCGGCGGTGTAGCTGCGGGTCACGCCTTTCCAGCGCGGATTGGTGTCCCAGTCTTTTTGCAGTTCTGCGATTTGCTGTTCACGAGTGGCCATGGTGTTCTCCTATTTCTCAGACAAGTTAAAAACGAAACCGTTAGAGAAATAATAGGCCTTTTTGTGCCGCGCACCAATACTCTTATATAAGACACATAACTAAATTAATTCAATTTAAAATCATATACTTAATTAATATTTTCCATGATACGAAACATAATTTCTCACCGTGGAAGATATTCATGCTGCGTTAACACATCATTTTTCAAGATATGAAACGCCACTCTCGCATGATGAAAAATCAGCGAAAAATAGCGGAAAAATAGACGGGAACGGTGATGCGGCCATCCAACACTTGCACTTCAGCATGGACGCCGAGCTGGTTCATGCCAGCTTTTGTTGCGCCACCAACACACCATCCGCATCGGCATAAATCCAGTCGCCCGGATTGACCGGCACGCCGGCAATCTGGACCCGCACATTGCGCTCGCCGGCGCCCTTCTTGTTCGGCTTGCGCGGATGGGCGGCCAGCGCCAGCACGCCAATCTCGCAGGCATTGAGTTCGTCGGTGTCGCGCACGCAGCCATCGACGATGATGCCGGCCCAGTTGTTATCCTGCGCCAGCAGCCCCAGCTGACCGCCGACCAGCGCACGGCGCAGGCTGCCGCCGCCATCGACCACCAGTACCGCACCGTCGCCCGGGGTTTCCAGCGTGGCGCGCACCAGCGCATTATCCTCGTGCACCTTGAGCGTCACCACGCGGCCGGAAAAGCGCAGACGCTTGCCCCAATGCCTGAACACCGGCGGCAGCACGGCCAGGCGACCGTCATCGAGCAGATTGGTGTTGTCGTCGCATAAATCGGTGGTGGCAAAGCTCATGGCGGCTCCTTGCATAGTTATTAAGATACTCAAATTCTATGCGGTTTTCGGCAAGGCGGCCATGCGGCTGTTGCTGTGGACGCCCAGCGTGGTCAGGATCACCAGCGCCTGGAACAGGCCGATGAAGACGAAGACGGCGGCCGGATGATGGGCATCCATCAGCGCGCCGAACAGCAGCGGTCCCAGCGCCAGGCCGCTGTCCAGGCCGGAATACACGACGCCGAACACCCGGCCGGTGGCGTTGGCCGGCGCGGCGGCGCGTATCATCAGGTCGCGCGACGGGCCGGCGATGCCGGTCACCAGGCCGATCAGCCCCATCAGCACCACCGCCATCCAGGCCGGCACCGCGGCCGCCGCCAGCACCAGCGCCAGCACCGCCGCCGAGGCGAACGCCAGCATGATGATGCGATCATGGTTGCGGCTGCCCGCGCCCAGGAAGCCGCCATAGGCCATGCCGGCCGCCGACGCGAACATGAAGCAGGTGTAGGCCGAGGTGGCCGTCGCCAGCGACATGCCGTACAAACTGACCAGGCTGGTCGCGGCAAACGTCTGGATGCCGGCCAGCGCCACGGCGGAAATCAGGAAGAAGGCAAAGCACAGCCACACCACTTTCAGCTTCAGGAAGCCGAACGGGCTGGCCGCCTCGGCCGCCTTGCCCGGCGCCGCCGTCGCGGCCGGCGCGGGACGCAGCGCATGACGATTGGCGACCAGCAGCGCCAGCACCGCCAGCGGCAGCAAGGCGGCGCACAGCAGCGCGGTGCGCCAGTCGGTGCGCCCGGCCATGAAGGTCAAAAACAGCGGCGACAGCGCCCAGCCGATATTGCCGCTGATGCCATGCACCGAAAAACCGTGCGCCAGCCGGGCCTTGGACACGCGCTGGTTCAGCAAGGTGTAATCGGCCGGATGAAACACGCTGTTGCCGCAGCCGGCCAGCAAGGCGCCCAGCATCAGCTGCACATAGCTGTGGGCGCTGGACAGCATCACCGCCGACAGCCCCAGCAGCGCGATGCCGCTGAACAGCACGGTGCGCGCGCCGAGACGGTCGACCACGAAGCCGGCCATCGCCTGCCCCACGCCGGACACCACAAAGAAAATCGTCATCAGCAGTCCCAGCTCCGAGTAGCTGAGGCCGAATTCGGGCTTGAGCCACGGGATCAGCGCCGCCAGGATCACGTGATAAAAATGCGAGGTGCCGTGCGCCAGACCGACCAGCGTGATCACGCGGGCGTCCTGGCGCAGCAAAGTGGTGTCGTTCATGCGGTTCTCCAGAGTAATGCCTCAGTGTAGGCAAATTGCCATGGTCTGATTTAAGATAGGGCGACAACATTTATCGCATTTCCGCCATGGCCATCCCTATCGTCACCCATACCCATTTCAACTGGCATTGCGATTTCCCGGACGAACACCGGCCGCTGACCATGGCCGGCCGCGACCTGCAAGCCAACGCCACGCTGGCGCCGCACGACCATCCCTGGGGCCAGTTCACCTATGCCGTGCAGGGCGTGATGCGCATCGACGCCAACCGCAGCAGCTGGATCGTGCCGCCGCAGCGCGCCATCTGGATTCCGCCCGACGTGGTACACAGCGTGACCGTGCTGGAAGCCACGCACCTGCGCCCGCTGTGCGTGTACGCCGGCCGCGCGCCCTTTCCCGGCAACGAATGCAAGCTGGTGGAACTATCGAGCCTGCTGCGCGAACTGCTGGCGGCGCTGGAACAGCACGACCGGCAGGAACATTCGGCGCGCGAACAGCTGCTGATGGAACTGATCCTGGACGAAATTCCGCGCTGCGCGGTGCGCCCGGTGCGGGTGCCGCTGCCGGCGGACAAACGGCTGAAAGCCCTGTGCGACGCCCTGATCGCCGAACCCGGCGCCGAACTGACACTGGCCGGCTGGGCAGGTCGCGTCGGCGCTTCCGAGCGCACACTGGCGCGCCTGTTCGAGCGCGAACTGGGCATGGGCTTCAGCCAGTGGCGCCAGAAGGTCCGCCTGGCCCACGCGGCGCCGCTGATCACGCGCGGCGTGCCGCTGTCGCAGGTGTCGGCCGAGCTGGGTTATGCCAGCCAATCCGCCTTCTCGGCGATGTTCAAGAAAACTTTTGGATGCTCTCCGTCTACATTCTTCGCTGGCGCCGGACAAACCACGGTACAGTAATCGCACCCAAGCACTTGACCATTAGCGGGCGGACGACGCGCCGTACCGCGCCAAGCGCGACGGCCGCAACCGCATCGTCCATTCCTGCTGAAACCGTCGGGGACAGACCACGATTGCAGAACATTGCAAAATCGTGGTCTGTCCCCGAACGGTTAGCTGAACAGCAGTTGGCCGTCGCGGGCATCGACGTGGATGGTGTCTTTCGGCCCGAACCTGCCTTGCAGGATCAGCTTGGACAGCGGATTCTCGATCTCCTGCTGGATCGCCCGTTTCAGCGGCCGCGCGCCATACACCGGATCGTAGCCCGCCTCGGCGATCTTCTGCAGCGCGGCATCGGTGACGTCCATGCCGATCTCCAGCTTCGCCAGACGCTGGCGCAGGGTGGCCAGCTGAATCCGCGCAATCGCGCCGATGTTCTTCTCATCCAGACCGTGGAAGACCACAATCTCGTCGATCCGGTTGATGAACTCCGGACGGAAGTGCGAGCGCACCTCGGCCATCACGGCCAGCTTCACCACGCCCGGATCCGAGTCTTCCATCGACTGGATCTTGTGCGAGCCCAGGTTGGAGGTCATGATGATCACGGTGTTCTTGAAGTCCACCGTGCGGCCCTGGCCATCGGTCATGCGGCCGTCGTCCAGCGCCTGCAGCAGCACGTTGAACACGTCAGGATGCGCCTTTTCCACCTCGTCCAGCAGGATCACGCTGTACGGCTTGCGGCGCACGGCCTCGGTCAGATAGCCGCCCTCGTCGTAGCCGACATAGCCCGGCGGCGCGCCGATCAGGCGGGCCACCGAATGCTTCTCCATGAACTCGCTCATGTCGATGCGGATCAGCGATTCCTCGGTATCGAACAGGAAGCCGGCCAGCGCCTTGGTCAGCTCGGTCTTGCCGACGCCGGTCGGTCCCAGGAACAGGAACGAGCCGTACGGACGGTTCGGATCGGCCAGGCCGGCGCGCGAACGGCGGATGGCGTCGGCCACGGCGTTGATCGCCTCGTCCTGGCCCACCACACGCTCGTGCAGCTTCTCTTCGATGTGCAGCAGCTTCTCGCGCTCGCCCTGCATCATGCGCGAGACCGGGATGCCGGTCGCGCGCGACACCACCTCGGCGATTTCCTCGGCGCCGACTTCGGTGCGCAGCAGCTTTTGCTTGGGCGGCGTGTTCTTTTCCAGCGACACGCCGTTGAGCGAGGCCGCCTCGGCGCGCTTCAGCTCCGCTTCCAGTTCCGGCAGCCGGCCATATTGCAGCTCCGAGACGCGCTGCCAGTTGCTTTCGCGCGTGGCCTGCTCCATCTGCAGCTTGATGCGGTCGATCTCTTCCTTGATGTGAGTACTGCCCTGCACCACCGCCTTCTCGGCCTTGAGAATTTCCTCGAAATCGTTCAACTCGCGCTGCAAACGCACGATTTCTTCCTCGATCAGCTCCAGGCGCTTGCGCGAGCCCTCATCCTTCTCCTTCTTGACGGCTTCCTTCTCGATCTTCAACTGGATCAGGCGGCGCTCGAGCTTGTCCATTACCTCCGGCTTGGAATCGATCTCGATCTTGATCTTGGCGGCCGCCTCGTCGATCAGGTCGATCGCCTTGTCGGGCAGGAAGCGGTCGGTGATGTAGCGGTGCGACAGTTCCGCCGCCGCGATGATGGCCGCGTCGGAAATCGCCACCTGGTGGTGCAGCTCATACTTGTCCTGCAGACCGCGCAGAATCGCGATGGTGTCTTCCACCGACGGCTCGTCGACCAGGATCTTCTGGAAGCGCCGTTCCAGCGCCGGATCCTTCTCGATGTATTTGCGGTACTCGTCCAGCGTGGTGGCGCCGACGCAGTGCAGCTCGCCGCGCGCCAGCGCCGGCTTCAGCATATTGCCGGCGTCCATCGCGCCCTCGGCCTTGCCGGCGCCCACCATGGTGTGCATCTCGTCGATGAAGACGATGGTCTGGCCTTCGTCCATGGCCAGTTCCTTCAGCACCGCCTTCAGGCGCTCCTCGAACTCGCCGCGGAACTTGGCGCCCGCCACCAGCGCCGCCATGTCCAGCGCCAGCACGCGCTTGCCCTTGAGCGAATCGGGCACCTCGTTGTTGACGATGCGCTGCGCCAGCCCTTCGACGATGGCGGTCTTGCCCACGCCCGGCTCGCCGATCAGCACCGGATTGTTCTTGCTGCGCCGCTGCAATACCTGGATCGCGCGGCGAATCTCGTCGTCGCGGCCGATCACCGGGTCGAGCTTGCCCATGCGGGCGCGCTCGGTCAGGTCCAGCGTGTATTTTTTCAGCGCCTCGCGCTGGCCTTCGGCGTCGGCGTTGTCCACCTTGGCGCCGCCGCGCACGGTGTCGATGGCGGCCTCCAGCGACTTGCGGGTCAAGCCGTTTTCGCGCGCCAAGGTACCGGCGTCCGATTTGTCGTCGGTCAGCGCCAGCAGCACCATTTCGCTGGAGATGAACTGGTCAGCGCGCTTCTGCGCTTCCTTGTCGGCCAGGTTGAGGATGTTGACCAGCTCGCGGCTGGCCTGGGTGTTGCCGCCGGTGCCAGACACCTTGGGCAGCCGCTCCAGCGCCGCGGTCAACGCCTTGGTCAGCCCGCCGACGTTGACGCCGGCGCGCTGCAACAGCGAGCGCGCGCTGCCGTCGTCCTGGTTCAGCAGGGCCAGCAGCAGGTGCACCGGCTCGATGTATTGATTGTCATTGCCCACGGCCAGACTCTGCGAGTCAGACAGGGCTTCCTGGAGTTTGGTGGTGAGTTTGTCTTGACGCATGGAAGTGCTCCGGTATTTTTAACTATCGCTAACATAGGGTTGAGCAATTAGTTTTCAAGGAGCCAATTCCGCATTTAACGCACTTGCCACTTTTTTAATGCATCATCATCGCTGACACGGGCATCGACCCAGCGCGCGCCGCCCGGCGTCTGCTCCTTTTTCCAGAACGGCGCCTCGGTCTTCAGGTAGTCGATGATGAACTCGCAAGCGGCAAACGCCTCCCCCCGGTGCGCCGAGGTCACCGCCACCAGCACGATCTGATCCTTGGGCTTGAGCGGGCCGACGCGGTGGATCACCAGCGCGCTGAAGACCGGCCAACGCTGCTTCGCCTGATCGATGATGGCGCTGATCGACTGCTCGGTCATGCCGGGGTAATGCTCCAGCTCCATTTCCGACACGCTGGCGCCCTCGTTCAGGTCGCGCACCGTGCCGACGAAAGTAACAATACCCCCAACCTTGGGGTGATCGGCGCGCAATTGCGCCACTTCCGCGGACAGATCGAAATCCTCGGTCTGGATCCGCACTTCGCTCAGGCTCATGCGCGCTCCGAGGCGCCGATGCGGCGGAACAATTGCTCGATGCGGCTGGCCGTGCGGGCGTCGGCCAGCGCCGGCATGGCGCACAGCTGCAGGTAGGCGGCCGTGGCGCTCTGCGGCTTTTGCCCCGACTTCAGCGACGATTGCAGCACTTCCACCTGCATCTTCAGGCGGTCGCGCGCGAATTCGGCGCCGCTGTCGACGCCGGCCACGATTTCCAGACGCAGCACCTCGTCCAGCAGCTTGCCGCGGTTGTTTTCCAGTTGCCGGGCGTAAGCGCCGCGCTGGCCGTCCAGTGCCGCCAGCGCGGCGTTGAAGCGGCCATGCAGCGTGCGTTCGTATTCCTGGGCCAGCGGCGGCAGCGCCGACCAGCGCGCCTGCCAGTCGGCGGCGTCGATCTCGCCGCCGTCGCCGATGGCCGCTTCCAGCGATTGCGTCAGCCGCAGCTTGTCGCGCAGCGCGTTGGCTTGCGCGGCGCCGGCGCGGCGCTTGATCGCGTCGGCCTGGGCCTGCACCGTTGCCACCGCATCCTGGTAGCGCTTGTTGATGCGCTGCTCGGCGGCGCGCGGCACGATGCCGCTGGCGTTCCAGGCGGCCGAGGCGTCCTTCAGGGTCTTCGCGATCGCGGCCA
>NZ_SPVG01000207.1 GCF_004614165.1 Duganella callida
GCGCAGCGGCCACGGTCACCGGCGCGGCAGCCACTGGCGCGGCAGCCACTGGTGCCGGCGCCGGCTTGCCAGCGCCGGCCGAGTCGGTCTTGCCCTCGATGGCATCGGTCAGCAGGCCTTCCAGGTCTTTCGGCAGCGCCGGCAGGCTGTCCGGCTCGGCGCCATTGTTCAGTTCGGCCAGCTGGTCGGCGACGAAGCCCGACGCCTGCAGCGCCGCTTCGATCGACAGCGGCGTGACCGGCGCGGCGCCGGTGCGCAGCGCGTCGAACAGGTTTTCGGTCAGGTGGCAGGCGGCGACCAGCGCCGGCAGGCCCATGAAGCCCGCGCCACCCTTGATGGTGTGGAACGAGCGGAAAACCGCGTTCAGAATTTCCTTGTTGTCCGGGTCACGTTCGAGCTCCAGCAGGTGCTCTTCCACGTTGACCGCCAGATCCATCGCCTCGACGACGAAATCCTTCAGCATATCGTCCATTAGAACCCCAGATCGGCAAGCAGGTCGTCAACACTATCCTGGCTCAGCGCCACCGTCGGAGCGGATGGGCCTTGCATCAGGGACACTTCTTTCTGGGCGATTTTCTCGCGGACGCCCTGTGGCGCATTGTCTTTCAGCAGCTGCGCCAGTTCCTGTTCCACGGTCTTGGTGATGATCACCACTTTCTTGATCAGCTGGCCGGTGATGTCCTGGAAGTCCTGCGCCATCATGATGTCCAGCAGGCGGGCTTTTTCCGCCTCGGTGGCGGCCGACACGGCCACCGCGAATTTCTGCGAGTCGCCGGCCAGCTGCTTGAACTGGTCCAGGCTCAGCTTGCCCGCGAACAGGTCGGCCCAGCGGTTTTCCATGTCCTTCGACTGCTTGGACAGCACATCCTGTTCCGGCATGCCCTCGTCCAGCGTGTTCAGCACCTTGTTGGCGGCCTGCTCGGTCAACGTGGCCACGTATTCGAGGCGGTCCTGGGCGTCGTTGATCTGGGTGGCGGCTTCGGTCAGCGCCTTGTCGTAGCCCAGTTCGCGCAGCGAGTCGTGCAGCAGACGCACGATGCCGCCCAGGCGTTCGAACATCACTTCCTTGCCGTCGCCCTCGTGGGCCTCACCGTCGGCGGCAGCGGGGGCCGGTGCGGTGGCTGGCGCCGGGGCTGGGGCGGCCACGACATCGGGCGGGCGGGCAGCGGCAACTTCCTCGAACAGGCTTTCCAAATCGTCTTCCGCAGCGGCCGCCGGGGCGGGCGCCGGTGCAGGAGCTGGCGCTGCTGCCGCGGCTTTGCTCTGAGCGGACACTTCCTCAAATAAGGCGTCGAAATCGTCAGCGGCGTTAGTCATAATTCCTGCTTCTCCATAATTTGTAAAATTGCTGCCCTAAACATGCTTTGATGACGCTCGGCAATATTAACGCAAGCGCGAGTGTAGCAGGGCGCAGCCAGATGATTCAATCCCGGCGCGTGGCCGCCTGCCCCGCCGCCCGGGTCCAAGCCTTGTTTACTGTTGTATTTGGAGATACTAACATCGGATGCAGGCACGCAGTGCGTCGTACGACACAAAAGTAGTGCTTGAGTGCAAAAAAAGGCGTAATAGTCAGTTAGGCGATACAGGGAAAAGCGGTTTCATTTGATAAACATCAAGTCTTTCCATAGTATCAATAATGTAAATCGGGACTACAATAAAACTGTAAGCTGGCTGAAAGAGGAGGTCTATCATGTACCGCAAAATCCTGATCACCACCGACGGTTCCGCCGTCTCCAGCAAGACCGCCTGCGCCGGCGTGCAGTTCGCCGAGCAGCTCGGCGCCGAGGTGCTGGTGCTGTTCGTCGCGCCCGAGTACCAGTACCCCATCTACGTCGAAATCATCCCGCCCAGCTACCCCAGCGAGGACGAATACCGCGCGGCCATGCGGCGCGCCGGCCGCGAGCATACCCAGGACGTGGTCGACTCCTGCGCCAGGCGCAATGTGCGCTGCGAAGCCATGACCGCCTTCCACGAAAGCGCGGCCGCCGAAATCGTCGACGTGGCGCAACAGCATGGCTGCGACCTGATCTTCATCGGCTCGCACGGCCGCAGCGGCTGGGGCCAGTTGCTGCTGGGCAGTGTAACCAACAAGGTGTTGCAACATACCAAAATCCCTGTGCTGGTGCACCGCCTGATCAAGGAGCCTGGCGGCAAATAAAGCGGTATTTCGTCGGCGTTTTATAGTAAGATCATAAGATTGATTCAATCGCAACAGTATTTACCATTAATCACTTGGAAGCGGCCATCTTATGATAAGAATAGTGATCGCGGACGACCATACCATCATGCGCGAGGGCCTCAAGCGCATCCTCGACGGCGCACCCGACGTCGACATCGTCGGCGAGGCCGTGGACGGCTTCGAAGTGCTGGGCCATGTGCGCCAGGGCGGCTTCGACCTGCTGCTGCTGGACCTGTCGATGCCGGGCCGCAGCGGGGTCGACCTGATCCGCCAGATCAAGGCCGAGGCGCCCAAGCTGGCGATCCTGATCCTGACCATGCACGAAGAGGAACAGTACGCGGTGCGCGCGATCCGCGCCGGCGCCCAGGGGTATCTGACCAAGGAAAGCGCCGGCACCCAGCTGGTCGGCGCGATCCGCAAGGTGGCCTCGGGCCGCCCGTATATCTCCAC
Organism: Duganella callida; assembly: GCF_004614165.1. Taxonomy (GTDB): domain Bacteria; phylum Pseudomonadota; class Gammaproteobacteria; order Burkholderiales; family Burkholderiaceae_D; genus Rugamonas; species Rugamonas callida. Next base: position 2,630 of record NZ_SPVG01000207.1, read on the forward strand.
CGAGGTGGCCGAGCAGCTGGCGCTGAACATCATGATGCCGCACGAATCGCTGCTGCATAAACAGTTGTCGGACCGCGAATTCGAGGTGTTCTCGCTGCTGGTGGCCGGCAAGTCCATCACCGAGATCGCCAACAGCCTGCACCTGAGCGTGAAGACGGTCAGCACCCACAAGACCCGCATCATGCAGAAAATGGGCATGAGCTCGCTTTCGGAAATGGTGCAGTACGCGGTGGCGCACCGCCTGCTGTCGCCCTTCAAAACCTGATCCCGGCACGCGACGTAGGATAACTCCTACACGCATCCGCTTCGCTCCTACGGCCATATTCAGCCATTGCTGATATCTATCTTGCTGTCGTGTTGGCATACTGAAACCATACCGCACAGCACAGACGCGGAACCAGTCTGCCCACAGGAGAGATCATTATGCTGTCTACGCAAACCTCAGAAATTCGCCCGGCGACCACGACGCTGCAGTCGTCGTCGATGGAAGCCGGCCGCCAGCGTCAAGGGCGGCTGTGGTCGAACCTGAAGGAAGTCTGCGACCTGCTGCATATCCCGGCAGCCAGTTCCATCGCCAACGAGGAACTGCTGTTCCAGCACGTGCAGTTCAAGACCGGCCAGCGCATCCACACCATCGGCCAGCCGTTCGACACCCTGTACATCGTCAACTCCGGCTTCCTCAAAACCGTGCTGATCGACGAATACGGCAACGAGCAGGTGCTCAGCTTCCCGATGAAAAGCGACATGCTGGGCGTGGACGGCATCCACACCCGCCACTACTCGTCGGAGGCGGTGGCGCTGTCGGACTGCGACCTGATCCTGCTGCCGTTCAAGAAGCTGACCGCGCTCGGCCGCATCCACCTGGAACTGGAAAACATGATGTACGGCGTCATGAGCCGCGAGCTGGTGCGCGAGCAGGCGATGATCGGCATGCTGGGCGCGCTGAGCGCCGAGGCGCGTGTGGCGCGCTTCCTGGTGGCGCTGTCGGACCGCTTCGCGCAGATGGGCTATTCCAGCAAGCTGTTCAACCTGCGCATGACGCGCCACGAGATCGGCAGCTACCTGGGCCTGACGCTGGAAACCGTCAGCCGCACGCTGTCGGCGTTCAACGAGATCGGCCTGATCAGCGTCGACCAGCGCACCATCGGCATCAAGGATGTGGAAGCATTGAAAACTCTGCGGCGGCTGCCACCGTCGCGGACCCGCGGCAAGCCGGCCGGCAGGACCAAGGCCAGCGAAACCGCGCCGCCCAGCCAGTTGCTGGCGGCACTGTAGTACCTGCGGCTGATACCCGCAGCAGCGTTCCAGCAAGTGCAGCAAACCTCCCAGTAGTACCTCCGCATTACCCAGCCTTGGGCCCGGTCGATCGCCGGGCCGTTTTTTTTATTTTCTTATCACTGAAAAGGCTTGCATTCCGCCGCGCCTTCCACAATAATGAATGCAAATACGAATCATTCTTATTTATGGAGGATCTGACGATGATTACGACCACCCCTGCCCTGGCGCCCGCCCTCCCTGCCCGTGCCGTCGGCGCCGCCGCGCAGCCGGCCGTCCCGGTCAAGCGCGTCAGCAGCGCCGGCCTGATGGAAGGTGGCCGCGAGCTCGAAATCGACCATGGCGGCCGGATCTACCGCCTGCGCATCACCCAGCTGAACAAACTGATTTTGACCGCTTGACCGCCAGTGCGGCGAGTGCGATAACGGGGCGCCGCCGCGTCCCACTCTCCCCTCGAGTAGCCAGCCAGACCGCCAGCCCCACTCATCACCCACAGGAGCGTCTGATGGCCATCGAACACAGCAACCCGATCTTCCTCGCCCCCGCGCCGGGCGGCCACAATCCCGAACTGATGTTGTCCGCCGTGCTGCATCTGATGTCGCACTACACGGCCGGCAGCGACGATGCCGGTGGCTGCGTCAAGCTGGCGTCGGTGATCGAGCGCCACCTGAAGGCGCTGGCCAGCCTGCCCGACCTGGCGCCGGTGTTGAGCGCAACGTGCGCCCAACTGTCGGAACAATGGGCCAGCGAGGTCGAGCGCAACCTGCACGAGCAGGAAAAGACCAACTTCCTCAGCCGCATCATGGCGCGCGCGCGCACCGCGCCGTCGGTGGCCTGAACGGAGGACCTGGCAGATGTGCGAGAAACACGATCCGCTGGCGGCCATCATCGCCGCCGCCATGCCGCCGGCCGGCGCGCCCGCCGTGGCGCCGCGTGCGGCGGAACCAACCGTCAAACCGCAGGTGCTCAAGCCGGCGATACACAACGTCCTCGACGTGCTGGCCGGCCAGCCGGACGCGCCATCCTCGCGCCGCCGGCGCCTGTGGGAACTGGGCCATGCCTGCCACTGCCCGCTGGTGGGGGTCGGTTTCCCGCTGGGCGTGCTGCGCAAACTGGTCGACAAAGTCGCCAGCGGCAAGGTCGTGGCCGACGACTACGAAGTGCACGTCGGCGCGGTGACCGAATGTGGCAGCCGCAACCGCCTGTCGGAAGCGCTGCAGAAGGAACTGGAACGCCGCTACGCCGCCGTGCTGCTGCGCTTCCGCGGCGCCCGGACCACCGCGCAGGTGGCCGAGCTGTGGCGCGCCGCCGTCGCGGCCGGCGACGTTGCCGGCGCGTTCTGGGCCGGCCTCACGCATCCGCGCTGCACGCCCGAACTGGAAGAACAAATGTGCCGCGACCTGCACATGGTGCAACACCAGGCCGGCGCCTGCGTGCGGGCCGACCTGAGCAAATTCAACGCCACGCTTGAAGACAACAAGCGCCTGACGCACGAGCTGAACAAGGCGCAGCAGCGCAATGCCGCCCTCTTGACGGAAAAGAGCGCCGAAACCGAAAAACACGCGGCCCAGCTGATGCAGCTGCGCGCGCAACTGGTCGGCAAGGACAGCCTGATCGACTCACTGAAAGTCGAGCTCGAGCAGCTGCGCGACGCGGTTCCCGGCCTGGAATCGCGCGCCAGGCTGGCCGAGCGGCTGGCGCAGATGGAACAGCGCGACCGCGCCATGCGCAACCAGATCGCCGAGCTGAAAGTGGCACTGGCGCGCGCCGCCGACGCGCAGTCCGCACCGGTCGCGGTGGCGGAAGCATCCCAGCGCGAGGTGGTCGAACACATCGTCAAGATGCCCTTGCGGCTCACCGACCGCGCCGTGCTGTGCGTCGGCGGCCGCAACGGCAACGTCGCCAGCTATCGCGAACTGATCGAACGCGAAGGCGCGCAGTTCGCGCACCACGACGGCGGTCTCGAAGACAACGCCAACCGCCTGGAAGCGAGCCTGGCGGCGGCCGACCTGGTGATCTGCCAGACCGGCTGCATCAGCCACAGCGCGTACTGGCGCGTCAAAGACTATTGCAAGCGCACCGGCAAGCGTTGCGTCTTCATCGACAACCCCAGCATCTCCAGCCTGGCCCGCGGCCTCGAGCAAGCCAGCGCCTAATAGACGTCGCGGCGGTAGCGGCCGCTCGTGGCGAGGTGGTCCAGGGCGTCGCGGCCCAAGGCGGTCGCCAGGGCGGCGTCGACGCCGGCCGCCATGCCGTCGAGGCTGCCGCAGACGTAGATGGCGGCGCCATCGGCGATCCACGCGCGCAGCTGGACGGCCTGTTCGGCCAGACGGTCTTGTACGTAGCGGCGCTCGGCCTGGTCGCGCGAAAAGACCATGTCCAGCTGTTCCAGTACGCCGTCGCGCTGCCAGCCGTCGAGCTCGGCGCGGTAGTGATAGTCGTGGGCGGCATTACGCTCGCCGAACAGCAGCCAGTTGCGCTTTTGCCCCGCCAGTGCGCGGGCTTTCAGATGTCCGCGCAGGCCGGCGATGCCGCTGCCGTTGCCGATCAGGATCAGCGGGCGGCCGGCATTGTCTTCCAGCCGGAAGCGGCGGTGCTGGCGCAACCGCAGCTGCACGGTGGCGCCCGGTGCGGCCTGTTGTGTCAGCCAGCCGGAGGCGACGCCGTGGCTGCCGTCTTCGCGCGCCTGCAATCGCACCAGCAGGTGCACGCGGCCATCGGCCGGAATCGACGCAATCGAGTACTCGCGCGCATGCGCGGGGTCGGCCGGGGCGGCGATCTGCGCCAGGTCGCCCGATTGCCAGTCCGGCAGCGCAACGTCCAGCGGTTCCAGTTCAAGGTGATACACCGGCGCGCCGGCGCTGCCGGGATTCAGCAGCACGCGCTCGGCCAGACGCCAGTCGCCGAACGCGGGTGCGCTCCAGTCCGGCGCGTCGCTGGTACCGGCCAGATGGCTCAGCTGCTGGCGCCACGATCCGATCGCGTCGGCCGCGCTGCGGTCCACTTCCACGCGCGGAAACAGGCTTTGCGCGCCTTGCGCCTGCAGCCACTGATCGAGCGCGCGGCCGAAGCCGCAATATCGGCTGTACGAGCGGTCGCCCAGCGCCAGCACCGCGTAGTGCAGCTGCGGCAGCGCCAGCGAGCCGGTCATCAGCCGGCCGGCGAACGCGGCGGCGGCATCGGGCGCGTCGCCTTCGCCGTAGGTGCTGACCAGGAACAGCGCGCGCTCGGCGCGCCGCAGCTCGTCCGCGCTCAGATCGGACAATTCGCTCAACTGCGCCGGGATGCCGGCCAGTTTCAGCGTCGCCGCCGTCTGCTGCGCCAGTTCTTCGGCATTGCCGGTCTGGCTGGCGTAGGCGACGATCCAGCCGGGCTCGGCGCCCGCCTCGGCTTTGGCGCGCGCGGCGGCCAGACGCTTGCGGCGCGTGCGCAGATACGGCGCCAGGCACACCAGCGCGTAGCCCGCGCCCATGCCTGCCACCAGCATCCATCGGGTGGGGTCGTTGGTCCAGATCATTCGTCCAGCATGCCGCGTAAGTGGGAACTCAGATATTCGGTAAAGCCGCCGTCGGCCTGGCGCACGACGAAGCGCGCGGCCAGCCCCTGCAGCTCGGCCAGTCGCAGGCCATCGCTGGCGCCGAGCACGGTCAGGGCGGTGGACCAGGCATCGGCTGCCATGCATTGCGCGTGCACCACCGTCACCGACGCCAGGTCATTGGCGATCGGCATGCCGCTGCGCGGATCGATGGTGTGCGAATAGCGCTTGCCGTCCAGCGCGAAATAGCGGCGGTAGTCGCCCGAGGTGGCCACCGCCAGGCCGTGCAGCGCCAGCACCAGTTGGTCAGGAACGGCGGCGGCTGGCGCGGCATCGGCGACCTGCTCCAGCATCACCCACCACGGCTGCCCATCCGGCTTGACGCCCGCGCCGCGCAACTCGCCGCCCACCTCGACCAAGTGGTGCGCAAAGCCTTGCGCTTTCAGGTAATGCGACAGCCGGTCGACGCTGTAACCCTTGGCCACCGCCGACAGGTCCAGCTGCACGCCGCCGGGCTGGTAGGCGCGGCGGCCGTGGCGCTCCAGTTGCACCGGATGCGAAGCCAGCTGCGCGCGCGCGATGCCGATCTCGTCCATCGAGGGCGCGACAAAATCCGGCTGGTCGAAACGGCCCCAGGGACCGAAGCCCCACAGGTTGACCAGCGCGCCGGCACAGGGATCGTAAGCGCCGCCGGAGTCGCGCGCCACGCCCAGCGCAAACGACAGCACATCGAAGAAGGCCGGCGGCAACAGCTGCCAGCTGCCGGCCGCGGCGCGGTTGAAGCGCCCCAGGTCGGACTCGGCTTCCCAGTGGCTCATTTCGGCCACGATCAGGTCGAGCTGCTGCTGCAGGCCGTCCTGCAGGTGCGCGCAGCCCGCATCGGGCGCCGCCGCCAGCCGCACCGACCAGCTGGTGCCCATGCTGCGGCCGCCGAAGTCGCGCAATACGGCCCCGTCCGGCGCCGGGTCATCCGAAATGTCGTGAGGCAGGAGTACCCGGCGCATCGCAACCTTACTGCGGCAGGATTTCGACCACGGCCGAGTAGCTCAGGCGGCGCGGCACCATCTGCGGCGGCTGGCCTTCGACCCGCGCCACGTTCGGCCAGGCGGTGCTGACCATGTAGGCGCCGGCGGCCGGCAGCGTCAGCGTCAGCTCGCCCTTGTCGTTGGTGGTCTGACGGATCTCGCCCAGCGTGCCGCGATACTTGACGCCGCCCGGGGTCAGGCTCACGCCCTGGTTGGCGGCCGGCTTGCCGTCCACCAGGAAACGCCAGGTGGCCTGCTCGCCCGCGCGCAGCTCGGTCGGATGGGTGACCGGCACCATCTCCAGGCCGACGCCGGTCGGCTTGAACACGTTCAGGTCAGGCGTGCCGGTGGAGACGAAGGTTTCCAGACGGCTCTGCATGCGCGACACTTTCACCTCGGTGGCGTCGGCCGGCACCTCCTTGGACAGGGTCTCTTCGGTGGCGCGGAAGCGCTTGGTGTTGCCTTCCTTGTCCTTGTAGCTGCCCATCACATTGGCGCTGACCAGCGCCAGCTTGTAGGTGCCCGGCTTGGCCAGCTTGAGGTCGAAGGTGGTGCGGCGCTTGCCATTGCCGACGTTTTCAGGTTGCAGCGTGCTGCCGTCGGGCGCGGTGATCACCAGGCCGTCCAGCTTGAGCGTGAAGTCCGGGTCGAACAGGTTTTCAGCGACGGCGGCATCCACCGTCACCCAGGCCGTGCCGTCGCGGCCGGGCTCGACCTCGGTCGACGACGGCAACAGATACGGCTTGTGCGCCTGCGCGCTCAACGTGACCAACGACAGGCCGGCCAGCGCCAGCGCGATTAACGATTTTTTCATCTGATCTCCCCGCTGTTGTGCTTATGGCTTGGCCTGGACCACGACCGCGCCCAGTTCTTCCTTGCCCTGGCCCGTGCTGCTCTGCGCCGACTTCGGCGGCCACTGCAGCGGCACCTTGACCACCTCCCGGCCGCCGGCCTCGCGCGCGGCCTCCACCAGCACCGTGTACTGGCCGGCCGGCAGCTTGTCCAGCGTTGCTTTCGGAATGTTCAGCGTCATCTCGCCGGGTGCCTTGGTGGCGCCGGACACGCCGTCCATCGGCAGGGTCAGCTCGCGGCCGGTCTTGCGCCACCATTGACGCATATCCTTGAGCCACTTGGTGCCGGCGTTGTCGCGCTTCTTGGTGTCGTACAGCACCGCCAGATTGGCGACCACCTTCTGGTCGGCGTCCTCCACCCAGGCGGCGATGTAGGGGCGGTGGTACTCCGCCACGTTCAGCTGCGGCACATCGAGTTTCAGCGCCAGGTCGGCGGCCAGGGTGGAGGCACTGGCGAGCGGCAGGGTCAGCGCGAGGGAATAGCGTATTTTCATGGAGGTCCTGTGATTAGTGAATGAACAGTAAAGCGATAACGACGGGAATCAGCACACCCAGGCCCACCATGGGCCAGGTGAACGGCCGGTTAGCCGCGTGAAATTTCAGGATCAGCAGGCCGGTGACGCAAAACACCAGGCAGGCCACGGCAAAAATATCGATGAACCAGTTCCAGGCCGGGCCCGTGTTGCGGCCCTTGTGCACGTCGTTCAGCCAGGAAATCCAGCCGCGGTCGGTGTTTTCGAATTCGGTGGCGCCATCGTCCAGCGCGATGCGCACCCAGGCATCGCCGCCGGCCTTGGGCAGCGGCAGGTAGACCTCGTCCACGGCCCACTCGGCGTTGCGGCCGCCCGGCTGGATCTTGAAGCTATCGGCCAGCCACTGCTCTACCGGCGCCGGCAACGGTTCCCTGGCGCCGTCATGCCGCGCCGCGTAGGCACGCAGCGGCGCGGCCAGCGCGGCCGGCAACTGCGCCTGCATGCGGACGATGGTCGGCTTGGCCTCGATCTGCGCGGCATGGTTGAGCGTGATCCCGGTGATGCTGAACAAGAACATGCACAGCAAACACATCGCCGAGCTGACCCAATGCCACTGGTGCAGATGCTTGAGCCAGACGGCGCGGCTGGCATTGCGGGCGGGACTGGCGCTGTGTACGCTCACTGCACTTCCTCTGGTGAAAAAAACAAATGATAATGATTATCATTTGAATGGTCAACCAAAGCAGTGTGTCTGTTATGTAAAGTTACGCACAGTGTGCTGCGGCGGGCGGGGCTAAGGTGGGGCCAATCATCCGTTTATCATGGAGGCGCATCATGCCGCTCTATTCGCAAGACCAGATCAACACCATCGCCGCCAAGATCAAGGACATCCGTTTCGGCATGTTCACCACCATGGACGACGGTCGTACGCTGACCAGCCGGCCGCTGACCATGCAGCGCATCGACAACGAAGGCAATATGTGGTTCTTCACCTCGGACGAGGCGCCGTTCATCTACGACGTGCAGCGGCATGCCGACGTCAACGTCAGCTTTGCGCGGCCGGACGACCAGCTGTACTTATCGGTGACGGGACAGGCGTATTTCGTCAAGGACCGCGCCAAGGCGCGCGAGCTGTGGCATCCGAGCGTCCGGGCCTGGTTCCCGGGCGGCCTGGACGACCCGCACCTGGCGATGATACGGGTGAAAATCCAGAGCGCCGAATACTGGGACGCCAAGGCCAGCCGAATGAGGCAGCTGATGCAGCTGGCCAAGGCGGCGGTGACCGGCCGCTCCCCGGTCGACATCGGCCAGCACACCACCGTCTGCCTGTAAAAATCCGGGGTCAGTTCTGCCAATCGCACACGGGCTCTACCGTAGCGGCCGCTACG
>NZ_SPVG01000052.1 GCF_004614165.1 Duganella callida
CGCCGATGATAGTGCTGCAACCAGTGTGAAAGTAGGTTATCGTCAAGCTAGTTATAAAGAAAAAGCCCGCCTGATCTGTGATCGGCGGGCTTTTTTGTTGTCGTTGCGAAGCATAGGGCTGTATGATTGGTCATCGCCTATTGGCGCTCTGATCAATCTACTAGAGGTCCATCCATGTCTGAAGCAAAGAAATATCGTCTGGTAACCCGTAGTGACTTTGACGGCCTGGTATGTGCAGTGCTGCTCAAGCACCTGGATATGATCGATGAGATCCTGTTCGTGCACCCCAAGGATATGCAGGACGGTAAGATCACCATCACCGACCGCGACATCACCACCAATCTGCCTTACGTGGCCGGCGCCCACCTGGCGTTCGACCACCACCTGTCCGAAACCATCCGCAATACCGGCGAGCGCAACAATCACGTCATCCATCCGGAAGCGCCATCGGCGGCGCGCGTGGTGTACGACTATTACGGCGGTCTGAAAGCCTTCCCGGCCGCGTGGGACGACATGATGGCGGCGGTCGACAAGGGCGATTCGGCGCGCTTCAACGAGCAGGAGGTGCTGCATCCGGAAGGCTGGGATCTGCTGAACTTCCTGATGGATGCGCGCACCGGCCTGGGCCGCTTCCGCGAGTTCCGCATCTCGAACTACAACCTGATGATGGACCTGATCGACGCCTGCAAGAACCACACGATCGAACAGATCATGGAGCTGCCGGACGTCAAGGAACGCAAGGACCTGTACTTCGAGCACGCCGAGAAGTGCAAGGACCAGATCCGCCGCTGCGCCACCGTGCACAAGAACCTGGTGGTGCTGGACCTGCGCAATGAAGAGATCATCTTTGCTGGCAACCGCTTCATCGTCTACGCGCTGTTCCCGCAGACGAATATCTCGATCCACGTGCTGTGGGGCCTGAAGAACCAGAACACCGTGTTCGCCACCGGCAAATCGATCCTGAACCGCACCTCGAAAACCAACATCGGCGCGCTGATGCTGGAATACGGCGGTGGCGGACATGAGAATGCCGGCACCTGCCAGGTCGACAACGAGCTGGCGGAAGAGGTCCTCGGCGCGCTGATCCACCGGATCAACTCCGACGGTTAAAAAAAAGCGCCTGCGGGCGCTTTTTTAATTAGAACTCTTTTTCGGGCATGGCGATGTGATCGTCGGTGCTGAACTGGTAGTCCTTGAACACGTGTTCCGCGCTCAGCAGCTGATACTCGCCATCGGGCTTCTTGAACGAGGTGTCCTTCAGCTTGTAGGTGTAGTGGCCGCAGGTCCAGCAGTTGAAGTTGCGCATGTGCGTGCACAGGCAAGTCTTGTCCATCACCGAGATGTTCTTGCTGTCGGGGTGCGCCAGCACTTCGCGGTTGTACGAGTTGATGTAGGCGCAGTTGCCGGTGGCATCCAGCAGATAGCCGTACGACTCGCAGCCCGGACGGATGCCGGCGCCGATCGCCGGCGTGTTCTTCAGCATACGCATCGGATAGCCGGTCGGCGACACGCCGTTGACGATGATGTCGTCCTCCGACGCCTTGAAGTATTCCTGCTTGACCTTGTCCGGCAGGCCGCATTCCTTGGTGACGGTGAAGCGGGTCGCCACCTGCACGCCGGCCGCGCCGGCTTCCAGGAACTTGACCGCGTCGGAACCGGTGAAGATGCCGCCGGCGGCAATCAGTGGGATATCCAGCTGCTCTTCCTTGAAGTAGGCCAGCAATTCCTGGGTGATCGTCATCAGGTCGTAGTCTTTCCAGTCTTCCAGGCCGAAGCCCAGATGGCCGCCGGCCAGCGGACCCTCGACGATCACGTAGTCGGGCAGACGGTTCAGCTTGGCGTTCTTGCGCAGGAAGATCTGCAGCGCGCGCACCGACGAGACGATGATGCCCAGCTTGGCTTCACGGAAGCGCGGGTGATCGGCCATCAGCGCGAACGAACCGAAGTGCAGGCCGGCCGACAGCGTGATGCCGTCGATGCCGGCGTCCAGCGCCGCGTTCAGACGCGTGCGCAGGGTTTCGCGCGGACCGTTCATGGTCAGCTTTTCCATGCAGTTCACGAAGATCAGACCCGGGCCTTTTTTCTGCTCCATGGTCCTGCCCAAGTGCAGACGCTGTGCCTGCGCCAGGCGCTCCAGGTCGAACTGCACCATGGACTTGTCCATGTTGTTGATGTTGTGCTTGTAGAGCTTGGTCTTATCCTTGACGAAGCTGGTGTCGAACTTGCGGTCCGACACGTCTTCCACCATCGCATCGGAGATATGGCCGATGCCGCCCAGGCGGGCCGCCTCCAGCGCCAGTTCGGAGGTCGAGATATCGACCCCCATTCCGCCGATCATGATGGGCACATATTCTTCATTGCCGAATCGCAGGCGGAAATCATCAACACGTTTCATTGCTATCCTTAGACTACCGAGGTTATTTGCGGTCGCGCGGTAGTACGCATGGTCGGAGCTCCGAGTCATTCTACTCCATGTGTGCTACAGCTTTGTGACGGGCGCGGCCAACGTAGCGGGGCCGCGCGCGCGGGCGGGGATCAGTCGCGGAAGTTATTGAATTCCAGCGGCAGGTCGGTGACATCCTTGCGCAGCATGGCGATGGCCGCCTGCAGATCGTCGCGCTTGCCGCCGGTGACGCGCACCGACTCGCCCTGGATGCTGGCCTGTACCTTCATCTTGCTGTCCTTGATGACCTTGACGATCTTCTTGGCATCATCGGACTCGATCCCATTCTTGACCTTGATAACCTGACGTACCTTGTCGCCGCCGATCTTCTTGACGTCGCCATCTTCCAGGAAGCGCACGTCGACCTTGCGCTTGCCCAGTTTGCCGATCAACACATCGCGTACCTGTTGCAGCTGGAAATCGGAATCGGCGGTCAGGGTCAGCTCGCGTTCCTTCTGTTCGACGGCGGCACTGGTCCCCTTGAAGTCAAAGCGCGTGGCAATCTCTTTCTGAGCTTGCTCGACACCATTTTTCACTTCGATCATATCGGCTTCCAAAACTACATCAAACGACGGCATAACTATTTCCTTATTTGTGTGGCATGCAGCAACATTAATCCGACTGCATCAAAGACTGACATTTTAACTGACATCGCGGTTTTCGCCGCCATACGCCCGCTGGTTTTTTACGTGTTTCGCTCTATAATCGATTAAATTTATTGTTGAATCCCTCCATGTCCGCGCCGTCTTCTGTCCTATATCAATTTCCTCTGGAATCGCTTAACACTTTCGGCATCGCCGCGACCGCCCGCGCGTATTTGCGCGTCACCAAAAAAGAGCAATTGCTCGGCATTTATGCTGATGGCGCCTGGGTTTCTTTAAAGAAGCTGATTTTGGGCGGAGGCAGTAATTTATTGCTCACCGGTGATTTTGACGGCCTGGTGCTGCATATGGCGCTCGAAGGCAAGGAGATAATCGGTGGCGACGACCAGCATCATTATGTGCGCGCGGCGGCCGGTGAAAACTGGCACGCATTCGTGCAATGGACGCTGGCGCAAGGTTTGGGCGGACTGGAAAACCTGGCGCTGATACCGGGCACGGTGGGCGCCGCGCCGATACAGAATATCGGCGCCTATGGACTGGAAATCAAGGATGTATTTCACAGCGTCAGCGTCTACGATCCGCATAGTGGCGAGACGCGCGTGATGAGCGGCGCCGAGTGCCGCTTCGGTTATCGCGACAGCGTATTCAAGCGGGAAGGCGGCCACCTGATCATCCTCGACGTGACCTTCGCCTTGCCGAAGCAGTGGCAGCCGAACCTGCGCTACGCCGAACTGGCGCAGGCGCTGGCGGAGCGGGGCATCGCCGCGCCGACGCCGCAGCAGGTGGCAGACATTGTGATCGCCATCCGCCGCCGCAAGCTGCCCGACCCGGCCGAGATCGGCAACGCGGGCAGCTTCTTCAAGAACCCGGTGGTGCCGGCGGCACAATGCGCGGCGCTGCTCGAGCGTTTCCCCAAGCTCGTGCATCACGCGCAGCCGGACGGCAGCGAAAAGCTGGCCGCTGGCTGGCTGATCGACCAATGCGGGTGGAAGGGCAAACAGCTCGGCAAGGCCGGCGTCTACCCCAAGCAGGCGCTGGTACTGGTCAACACCGGCGGCGCCAGCGGCGCGGATGTGGTTGCGCTGGCCCAGGCGATCCAAGCCGACGTGCAGGCGCGTTACGGTGTCCTGCTGGAACCGGAACCGGTATTTGTCTAGTCGGGGTCAGAGCTCAAAATCGGACCCCGACTTTACGGACGGGCGGCCTGCACCAGCTGGATCGCCGTGCGGGCGTCTTCGGGGTAGAGCGCGCTGCCGGTGTGGCAGGCGCTGCGCAGTTTGACGTCGGCGATGCCGGGCAGCCCGTCCGAGGTCACCGACAGGCTGATCCGGTGCAGCTGGCTGGTGACGATCGAACGCCGCGCCGCCATGTTGAGGATGACCGCGAATTCGTCGTGGCCGATGCGCGCCACCAGGTCGCCGGGACGGCATTCGCGCTCGATGCGCCGCGAGATCTCGGCCAGCGTTTCCGGGTGGTTGTCCAGCCCTTCGACGCGGATCACCGCCACGCCCATGCGCGCCGTGCCGGCGTGGTCGGCGCCAATCTTGGCCTGCAGCTGTTCGTAGAAGAAGGAGCGGTTGGCGGTGCCGGTGACCTCGTCCATGGTCAGGCGCTCGCGCAGCACGTTCGGGCCTTCCTGCCGCGCGCGCTGCATCAGCGCGGCCGTCATGTTGGCCAGCAGCTGGGCGATCTCCGCCTCGTTGTGGCAGAATTCGCGCGGCTCTGTCCACACCAGCTTCATCACCGCCACCGCTTCGTCGCCGGCGATCAGCGGTACGATCACCATCGCGCGCAGGCCGACCTTGCGGCAGGCGTCGCGGTTGACGCGCTCGTCGATCTCGCTGTCGGTGCACAGGCAGGCCGTGCGCGTGGTCAGGCAGCGCCCCGACAGGCTGTTCGCCACCGGCATGCGCAAGCCCAGCTGCGCCTCTGCGATGCCGCTGGCCGAGCGGTAGACGATGGCGTCTTCTTCGAGCAGCTCGACCACGGCGCCGTCGGCGTCGGTCAGTTCGACCGCCTTGGCGGAGGCGGCATCCATCACCGCGCTCAAGTCGTTGCCCAGGCCGACCAGCTGTACCTGGGCTTCGATGATGGCCAACAGTGTGTGTGCGGGTAGCGTCGTCATGGTCGTAAAAAAAGCAGACCGCAGTCTGCTTTTGAGTTTAGCCGAAGTGGCAGACGTAATCGAGGGTTTCCAATGTTTCGATGTCGAATTTGCTGTTGCCGGCCACGCTGAACTGCTGGCCGGCGCCGTAGGTTTGCCAGTCGCTGGCGCCGTCCGGCCGCACCTTGCAGACGCCGCCGACGATTTCCATGATTTCCGGCGCGCCGGTGTTGAAGGTCAGGCTGGACGGGAAGATCACGCCGACGGTTTTCTTGCTGCCGTCCGCCAGGATGACGGTGTGCGACACGCATTTGCCGTCGAAGTAGATGTTCGACTTCTTGACGACGCTGACTTGATCGATTTGAGCACTCATGCTGCGGTAGTTTCCTTAATTCGTAGTAGAGAGACCAGGCAGACTGTCCGCGCTCACCACGCGGTTACGGCCCCCATGCTTGGCGGTGTACAGGGCCTGGTCGGCTTGCTGGATCAGCTGCTCGACCGAGGACGCCGGCGACGGCACCACGCTGGCCACGCCGATCGACATGGTCACGCATGAGAACTCGGTGGTCGCCTGCGGGTTTTCGATCGCGAGCTGTTCCAGGTGGCGGCGGCATGACTCGGCCACGATCATGGCTCCGGTCAGCGGGGTCTCCGGCAGGATAATGGCGAATTCCTCGCCGCCGTAGCGCGCGGCCAGGTCGGCCGGGCGCTTCAGATGTTCGGTCAGGACAGCGGCCACCTTCTTCAGGCACAAGTCGCCCGCCAGGTGGCCGAAGCTGTCGTTATACAGTTTGAAGAAGTCGACGTCGCACAGCATCAGCGTCAGCGGCTGCTTGTCGCGCTGGCCGCGCTGCCATTCGAGGCGCATGGTGTCGTCGAAGCGGCGGCGGTTGGCGATGCCGGTCAGGCCGTCCAGCGCGGCCAGCTTTTGCAGTTCGATGTTGGCGTCGGCCAGCTGCTTCTGGCTCTCGCGCAGGAAACGGAACGCCTGGTCGCGCTGCAGCCGGCTGATGTGGGCGTTGGAGTGGTAGCGCACGCGCGCCAGCAGTTCCAGCTTGTCCGGCAGCTTGACCATGTAGTCGTTGGCGCCGGTGGCGAAGCTGTGCGCCTTGAGCTTGGGGTCTTCCTTGGCCGACAGCACGATCACCGGCACATGGCGCAGCGCTTCCTCGGCGCGGTACTGGGCGATCTGGCCGAAGCCGTCGATGTTGGGCATCACCAGGTCTTGCAGGATCACGGTGGGCTGCAGCTGCTGCGCCGTCTCCAGCGACCTGGTGGCGTCGGTCACGTAATGGAATTCGATATCGGGCTGGTCGCTGAGCATGCGCCGCACGGCTTCGACGATGATCAGCTGGTCGTCGACCAGCAGCACCCGTACTTTGAAGGTGGGCAGGACCGGTTCTTGAGCTGCTTCGATTGCTTGTGCTTCGGACATCAGGGTTCTCTTAAGTTGACGGGCGCGCGTTCCGTTCGGGAGCCGCGCCCAGATTGCCGCGCAAGACCGGTCCGATCTTCGCCAGCGGTAAAATCATCTGCGCCGCGTCCAGCTCCGCCGCGGCGCGCGGCATGCCGTACACCGCGCTGCTGGCCTGGTCCTGGGCGATGGTGGTCTGCCCGGCGCGGCGCATCGCCAGCAGGCCCTCGGCGCCGTCGCGGCCCATGCCGGTCAACAGCACGCCGATCGCTTCGCCCTTCCAGTGCTGGGCCACGCAATGGAAGAATACATCGACCGACGGCCGGTAAGCATACTCCTTCGGATTGGGATCGTAACGCAAGCGCAGGTTTTGATCCAGTTTCAGATGGTCGTTGCTCTTGGCGATGAGGACCACGCCGGCCGCCAGCTCGTCGCCTTCCTCGGCGGCGCGCACTGGCATCTCCAGCTGTTCGCCCAGCCAGCGGGCAAAGTTGTCGGCGAAGTGTTCGTCGATGTGCTGCACCACCACGATGGCGCAGCCGCGCGGCGGCCTCCAGCCGGCCAGCATTTTCGAGATGGCCACCGGGCCGCCGGTGGAGGCGCCGATGGCCAGCAGGGTGGTGACTTTTTCGATCTCCGCCGCCTCGGCGCCGGCGTGGACGCCGTTGCTGGCGGCGGTTCTGGGCATCATGGCCTGCGTGCCGCCGCTGTGACGTATCAGCTTGTCCATGGTGCGGATCTTGGCCAGCAGTTCGGTGTCGCCGCCGGGATGGCCCTGCAGCACCGGCGTGGCGGTGACGTCCAGCGCGCCGGCGCCCAATGCCCGGAACACCTGGTTGACGTTGTCCTGCGGGCGGCCGGTGACCACCAGGATGGCGCACGGGCTTTGCTCCATGATCTGGCGCGTGGCTTCCACGCCGTCCAGCTCCGGCATGTTCAGGTCCATCAAAATCAGATCGGGGCGGTTGTCGGCCGCCATGCGCACCGCCTCGGCGCCTGTGCGGGCGATCCACAGCACCTGATGCTCGGCGGTGCTGGCGACCACGCGCCGCAGCGCTTCGGCTGCCATGGCGACATCGTTGGCGATGGCGATTTTCATCGGTGTGCGTCCCCAATCAGGTCGGTGACCGCGTCCAGCAGCGTCTCGTCGTGGAAGCTGCCCTTGGTCAGGTAGTAATCGGCGCCGGCCGACAGGCCGCGGGCGCGGTCTTCGGGGCGGTCTTTGTAAGAGACTATCATGACTGGAACCTTGTGAAGATGTATATCTTTCTTGATCAAGGTTACCAGTTCGATGCCGTCCATGCGCGGCATGTCGACGTCGGTGATCACCAGGTCGTATTCGCCGCTGCGCACCACGTTCCAGCCGTCGATGCCGTCGATGGCGATATCGACCAGGAAGCCGCGGGTTTGCAGCAGCTTGCGCTCCATTTCGCGCACGGTCAGCGAGTCGTCGACCACCAGGATGCGCTTGGTCTTGCGGCGCTCGGCGGCATCGGACTTGGCCAACTGGTGCAAGCCGCCCTCGTGCAGCAGCTTGTCGATCGACAGCAGCAGGTCGGGCACGTCGAGAATCAGCACCGGCTCGCCGTTGTCGAGCAGGGCGGCCGCGGAGATGTCGCGCATCTTGCCGAAGATCGGGTCGATGGCCTGCACCGCCAGGCTTTGCTCGCCGCGGATGGCGTCCACCACCAGCGCGTAGCGGCGCGCGCCGGCGCCGATCACCACCACCGACAGCTCTTCGCCGCCGGCGTCGGTATCGCCCAGTTCCAGCACCTGCGCGGCCGAGACCAGGCCCAGATGCTCTCCGCCGAAGTCGAAGAACTGCTTGTTTTCCAGCGTGTGGATGGCCGATTGCGGCACCTTGATCACGCGCTCCACCTGCACGATCGGCACGGCGTAGGCCTCGCCCTTCACATCGGTGACCAGCGCGCGCACGATGGACTGGGTCAGCGGCAGCGTGATATAGGTGCGGAAGCCGACGCCGAATTCGGACTCGATGCGTACGGTGCCGTTCTGCGAGCGGATGGTTTCGTGCACGATGTCGAGGCCGACGCCGCGGCCGGAAATCTCGGTGATGCTTTCCTTCAGGCTGAAGGCGGGCAGGAACAGGAACTCCATCAGTTCGGCCTGCGACATGGAGGCGGCCATCTGCGCCGGCGCCATTTTGCGCTCGATCACGCGGGCGCGGATTTTTTCCAGGTTGACGCCCTTGCCGTCGTCGCTGATTTCGATGCTCAGCATGCCGGCGCGGTGCTTGGCCTCCAGCGTGATGGTGCCGGTGCCCGGCTTGCCGGCGGCGATGCGTTCGGCCGCGCTGTCCATGCCGTGGTCGATGGCGTTGCGCAGCATGTGGTTGAGCGGGCTTTCGATCTTGGCCAGGATGTCGCGGTCGACCAGCGTGTCTTCGCCGATGATGTGCAGCTGCACGTCCTTGCCGAGGCTGCGCGACAGGTCGCGCACCATGCGCGGGAAGTGCTGCACGCCGTCGCGGAAGGGACGCATGCGCATGGTCAGCACTTCGTCCACCATGCCCTGCGAGACGGCCAGCAGGCGGCGCTCGTAGGCTTCGATGTCGGCGATGTGTTCGAGCACGAACTGCTTGAGCGGGTGGGTCTTCTGCAGCGCCAGCAGGGATTTTTCCTTGAGGCTGGCGTCGTCGGTATTGGAGATGGCTTCGTGCAGCTGCTCGATCAGCGCGAACAGGCTGCTCTGGTTGCGCTTGTGGCGCTGCATGTTCTGGATCAGCGGATGCAGCTGGTGCGCGTTGATGCGCGATTCGCTGGCCAGCGACAGCAGTTTGTCGAAGCTTTGCGTGGCCTTCATCGGCGCGGGCGCGGGCTGGCGCGCGGCGGTGGCCGGTGCGTCGTCGGCGCCGTGGGCGGGGGATGTGACGGGCGTGGCCGGCGTCACCGGCTCAGGCTCCGCCGCAATGTCATTCCCGTGCACGCGGGAATCCATGCCGGGCATGCCGTCAGGCGCACTATCGACCGCCTGCGCGGGAGTGACGGGGGCGCGCGGCGCCGGCACGGGCGGCAGCAGGTCCACCGGCTCCGGCAGGAAGGCGATGGTGCCGATGGAATTCATCGTCTGCTTGATCTGCGCGCTGTTGGAGGCCAGCCAGCCATCGACTTGCGCATCCTGCAGGCGTGACAGCTGCAGAATCAGATCGACGCCGGCCAGCAGCACGTCGACGCGGTTCGGCGTCAGCGCCAGCTTGCCGTTCTGCGCGGCGATGAACGCATCCTCCATGCCGTGCGCCAGCTGCACCACCACTTCCAGTCCGACGATGGCGGCCGCGCCCTTGATCGAGTGGGCCGCGCGCATCATCGATTCCACCGCGCCGGCGTCGTCCTTCAGGCGCTCCATGGCCAGCAGGCCGTCGGTCAGGATCTGCGTCTGGCTGTCGGCTTCCATGCGGAACAGGTCCAGCATGGAAAACTGGCTCAGGTCTCCACCGTTATCCTGGCTCATCGTAAGGTTCTCGCGAGTTGGTGGCCGATCAGCGCCTCATCCAGCACGCCGATGCGCATGTCGTCATGCGTGATCACGCCGGTGAGGAAGCGGGACAGGCCCTTGTTGATGGTGGCGGCCGGCGCCTGCATGGCGCTGCTGGCATAGCGCAGGATGCCGTGCAGGTCGGCGACCGGCAGCGCGTAAGCCTGATCGTCCCACTTGGTCAGCAGCAGGCGCGCGAAGGTGTGGCGATGTGTGGCCGCTTCGCCTTCGCTGTCGTCGATGCCCAGCAGGTCGGCCAGCGACATGCACGGATACAGCGTGCCGCTGACGTTGACGACGCCGCGCAGGCCGCGCGCCGAGCGATGCGGCAGCCGATGCGGCTGGGCGATCGGCGCCACCGAGACGAACACGCGCGTCGGCAGCGACAGCCACTCGCGGCCGATGCGAAACACCAGGCAGGAGGTGTCCTGCTGCTGGCTGTCGCTGGCGGCCTGGCGGAAGTGCGCGGCCCATTCCCTTTTATATGCGTCGCTGACGGGACGCTGCAGGTTTTGCAGCGCGGCGTTGGCATAGACTTCGCAGTTGCGGCAATGGACCACCTGCTGCAACCGTTCGCAACTCTGATCGCCGTTGACGCCGATCACGTTCCAGCAGTCGCGCAGGCCGGCAATGGGGGAGGTGATGGTGGTGCTCATGATCGCTCGCCTTTAGGATGCCTGCTGGCGTTTGTAGATGCGTGCGGCGCGCGCCTTGAGCGCGGCGGCGCCGGCGGCGTCGTGGTTGGCTTCGGCCAGCAGCGCCAGGTGGCACAGGGCTTGGTAGTGGTCGGGCTGCAGGTAGATGCAGCGGCGCCAGTATTCTTCTGCCATATTCGGTTTATTGGTCATCTCGTTCAGCAGGCCGAGGATGAAATAGGCCTCGGCCGCGTCGGGTTGCAGCGCCAGATGATCGCGGCACTTGCCCTCGGCCGCCTTGACGTCGCCGAGGTCGGCCAGCCGGCGCGCCTCGGCCAGCAGATTGCCGGATTGGCCCGCGGCGGCTGGCGCAGGCATCGCGCTGGCCGGCGGTACGCCGGCAC
>NZ_SPVG01000096.1 GCF_004614165.1 Duganella callida
TCGGACATTGCATCGCGCGCGATGCAATGTCCGAATGTCGGCTCTGACCCCGAATAAGAAAGGAAAAGCCATGCCGCAGATCGAAAGCAAGCTCAACCCTCGTAGCGAGGATTTCAAGGCCAATGCCGCCGCCATGCAGGCCGTCGTCGACGATTTGCGCGACAAGATCGCCAGGATCGCGCTCGGCGGCGGTGAGGCGGCCTCGGCCAAGCACGTGGCACGTGGCAAGCTGCTGCCGCGCGACCGTGTGCAGATGCTGCTCGATCCCGCCACGCCTTTCCTCGAACTGTCGCAAATGGCCGCCTATGGCATGTATGACGATGCGGCGCCGGCGGCCGGCATCATCACCGGCATCGGCCGCGTGGCCGGCCAGGAGTGCGTGATCGTCTGCAATGACGCCACCGTCAAGGGCGGCACCTACTACCCGATGACGGTCAAGAAGCACCTGCGCGCGCAGGAGATCGCCGACCAGAACAACCTGCCGTGCATTTATCTGGTCGACTCGGGCGGCGCCAACCTGCCCAACCAGGATGACGTGTTCCCCGACCGCGACCACTTCGGCCGCATCTTCTACAACCAGGCCAACCTCTCGGCCAAGGGCATTCCGCAGATCGCGGTGGTGATGGGTTCCTGCACCGCCGGCGGCGCCTATGTGCCGGCCATGAGCGACGAATCGATCATCGTCAGGGAGCAGGGCACCATCTTCCTCGGCGGTCCGCCGCTGGTGAAGGCCGCCACCGGCGAGGTGGTGACGGCGGAAGACCTGGGCGGCGGCGATGTGCACACGCGCCTGTCCGGCGTGGCCGACCACCTGGCGCAGAACGATCTGCACGCGCTGTCGCTGGCGCGCACCATCGTCGCGAATCTGAACCGCGTCAAGCCGCAACAGGGCGTGTTGCGCGAAACGGTGGCGCCGGCGTATCCGGCGCAGGAACTGTACGGCGTGATCCCGGCCGATACCCGCAAGCCCTTCGATGTGCGCGAGGTGATCGCCCGCATCGTCGACGGCAGCGAGTTCGATGAATTCAAGGCGCGCTACGGCACCACGCTGGTGTGCGGCTTCGCCCACATCTTCGGCATGAAGGTCGGGATCATCGCCAACAACGGCATCCTGTTTTCCGAATCGGCGCTGAAGGGCACCCACTTCATCGAGCTGTGCGCGCAGCGCAAGATTCCGCTGGTGTTCCTGCAGAATATCACCGGCTTCATGGTCGGCCGCAAGTATGAAAACGAAGGCATCGCCCGCAACGGCGCCAAGATGGTGACGGCGGTGGCGACGGCGGCGGTGCCCAAGTTCACCGTGATCATCGGCGGCAGCTTCGGTGCCGGCAACTACGGCATGTGCGGCCGCGCGTTCTCGCCGCGCTTCATGTGGATGTGGCCCAATGCGCGCATCTCGGTAATGGGCGGCGAGCAGGCGGCGTCCGTGCTGGCGACCGTGAAACGCGACGGTATCGAGGCCAAGGGCGGCGCATGGTCGGCCGAGGAGGAAGCCGCCTTCAAGCAGCCGATCAAGGAGCAGTACGAACACCAGGGCCACCCGTACTACGCCACCGCGCGCCTGTGGGATGACGGCGTGATCGATCCGGCCGACACGCGCATGGTGCTGGGTCTGGGCCTGTCCGCCGCGCTGAACGCGGAAATCGAAGACACCAAATTCGGCGTCTTCCGCATGTAAGGGCTGCATGATGACCTACACCACCCTGACCATCGCCCGCGAAAACCACGTCGCCACCGTGACGCTGAACCGTCCCGACGTGCGCAACGCCTTCAACGAAACCACCATCGCCGAGATCACGCGGGTCTTCCGCGAACTGGGCGAGGATGCGGACTTGCGCGCCATCGTGCTGGCCGCGAATGGCCCGGCCTTCTGCGCCGGCGCCGATTTGAACTGGATGAAAAAAATGGCGGGCTACACGCACGCCGAAAACCATGCCGACGCTCTGCAACTGGCGGAGATGCTGCGCACCATCTATCTGTGTCCCAAGCCCGTGGTGGCGAAGGTGCAGGGCGATTGCTACGCCGGCGGCATGGGCCTCGTGGCCGCGTGCGACATCATCGTCGCGGTGGAACAGGCCAACTTCTGTCTGAGCGAAGTGAAGCTGGGCCTGATCCCCGCCACCATTTCGCCGTATGTGATCAAGGCCATGGGCGAGAACGCGTCGCGCCGCTACTTCCTGACCGCCGAGCGTTTTGGCGCGGCGGAAGCGCTGCGCATCGGCTTCGCGCACGAGGTGGTCGCCGCCGATGCGCTGGACGCCAGGGTGGCGGACATCGTCAAAGCCCTGGTCAACAACAGCCCGCACGCCGTGCAGCAGGCCAAAGTGCTGGTGCGCGAAGTGAGCGGGCAAGCCGTCGACGATGCGCTGCTGGCCGATACGGCCGAGCGCATCGCGCAGATCCGCGCCTCGGAACAAGGGCGAGAAGGCGTGGCTTCCTTCCTGGAGAAGCGCAAGCCCGCCTGGCTAGGTTAGCTAAAGTTAGGAGCAGTTTTTGGAATTGAACAAACAAAGCGACTGGGTCGCGCGCAGCCTGCGCAGCGTATGGCATCCATGCACCCAGATGCAGCATCACGAAACCATCCCCCTGATCCCGGTCAGCCGGGGCAAGGGCGCATGGCTGTACGACCATGAAGGCCGCCGCTACCTGGACGCGATCAGCTCCTGGTGGGTGAACCTGTTCGGCCACGCCAACCCGCGCATCAACGCGGCCCTGAAGGACCAGCTGGATACGCTGGAACACGCCATGCTCGCCGGCTTCACGCACGAGCCGGTGATCGAACTGTCGGAAAAGCTGTCGGCGCTGACCGGCCATGTGCTGGGTCACAGCTTCTACGCCAGCGACGGCGCCTCGGCGGTGGAAATCGCCCTGAAGATGAGCTTCCACTCGTGGCGCAACCGCGGTCACGCCGGCAAGCAGGAATTCGTCTGCCTCAAGGGCAGCTACCACGGCGAGACCATCGGCGCGCTGGCCGTCACCGACGTCGCCCTGTTCAAGGACGCCTATGGCCCGCTGCTGCGTGCCGCGCAGACCGTGATCTCGCCCGACGCGCGCGCCGCCGTCGATGGCGAAACGCCGCAGGACGTGGCGCGCCGCGCCGCCGCCGACGTCGAGCGCCTGTTCACCGAGCGCGGCGACAGCATCGCCGCCATCATCATCGAGCCGCTGGTGCAATGCGCCACCGGCATGGCCATGCACGACCCGCTCTACCTGCAACTGGTGCGCGCCCTGTGCGACCGCCACAATGTGCACCTGATCCTGGACGAAATCGCCGTCGGCTGCGGCCGCACCGGCACCTTCTTCGCCTGCGAGCAGGCCGGCGTGTGGCCGGACTTCCTGTGCCTGTCCAAGGGCATCAGCGGCGGCTACCTGCCGCTGTCGCTGGTGATGACGCGCGACGAGATCTATCAGGCGTTCTATCACAACGACGTCACACGCGGTTTCCTGCATTCGCACTCCTACACCGGCAATCCGCTGGCCTGCCGCGCCGCCCTGGCGACGCTGCAGATTTTCGAAGAAGACGATGTGCTGAACGCCAACCGCGTCAAGGCCGAGCGCCTGACCGCCGCGCTGCAACCGCTGGCGCAGCACCACAAGGTACGCAACTTCCGCCAGCGCGGCATGATCTGGGCCTTCGACGCCATCGACGCGCCGGCCGATTTCTCGCGCCGCTTCTTCGCCACCGCGACCGAACACGAATTGCTGATGCGCCCCATCGGCGCCACCGTCTACATGATGCCGCCGTATGTCCTCAGCGACGAGGAGATCGACGGCCTGGCCGCCAACACGCTGGCCGTGTTCGACAAAGTGATGGCAGGCTGACCATGGAACTGCTGGCAAAACTCCAACAGCAGCTGCATGCGCTGGAAGACAGGCAGCTGATACGCAAGCGCCGCACGGTGGAATCGCCCTGCGGCCCGCGCGTGACGGTGGACGGCCGCGAACTGCTGGCTTTCTGCAGCAACGATTACCTGGGCCTGGCCAACCACGACGCGATCAGACACGCGCTGCAGGAAGGCGCCGCCCTGTACGGCGCCGGCAGCGGCGCTTCGCACCTGATCAGCGGCCATGGACGCGCCCACGCGCAGCTGGAAGGGCGCCTGACGCAATTCGTTGCCGCCCATCTGGAAGCGCCGCGCGCGATCAGCTTCAGCACCGGCTACATGGCCAACCTGGCCGTCATCACCGGCCTGACCGCCGGCGACCGCGAAGCCGAAATCTTTTCGGAAGAACTGAATCACGCCTCGCTGATCGACGGCGCCCGCCTGGCGCGCGTGAAGACGCACGTCTACCCGCACGCCGACCTGGCCGCGCTCGAAACCCTGCTGCAAGCCAGCAGCGCCGCTACCAGAGTCGTCGTCACGGACAGCGTCTTCAGCATGGACGGCAACCTGGCGCCGCTGCCCGCCCTGCTGGCCCTGTGCGAACAATATGGGGCCTGGCTGGTGGTGGACGACGCCCACGGCTTCGGCACGCTGGGCGAGCGCGGTCACGGCGCGCTGGAACACTTCGACCTGCGCTCGCCCTACCTGGTCTACATGGGCACCTTGGGCAAGGCGGCGGGCGTTGCTGGCGCCTTCGTGGCCGCGCACGAAACCGTGATCGACACCCTGATCCAGAAAGCACGACCGTACATTTTCACCACCGCCGCGCCGCCGGCCATGGCGCACGCGCTGCTGGCCAGCCTGGATCTGATCGAAGGCGCGGAAGGCGCGCGCCGCCGCGCCCATCTGCAGGCATTGGTGGCACAATTGGATGACGGCCTGCGCCTGGCGCGCTGGCGACGGCTGCCGTCGAAAACCGCGATCCAGCCCATCCTGATCGGCGATAATGGCGACACCATGCGCGCCGGCGCGGCTCTCTACGAGCAGGGCCTGTGGGTCGGCGCCATCCGTCCGCCGACCGTGGCGCCGGGCACCGCGCGCCTGCGCGTCACGCTGTCGGCAGGACACGACCGTGCGGACGTCGCACAATTGATCACCGCGCTCAACGCATTGGAAAGGACCTGAAATGAGCCTCGACGATCCTGTGATCGCAGTTACGCCGGAGACGCAGTCGGCAGCCGCGGGTAGCGGCGCGCCGCCGCGCTTCAGCTGCTTCGTCACCGGCACCGACACCGAAATCGGCAAGACCCTGATTTCCTCCGCCATGCTGCACGCCCTGGTACAACGCGGCGTGCGCGCCTGCGGCATGAAACCCGTGGCCGCCGGCACCGAACTTCACGATGACGGCAAGTGGCACAACGACGATTGCGACCGCCTGGCGGCCGCCGGCAACGTGCACCTGCTGCAATCGATCACCACGCCCTTCCTGTTGAAGGAGCCGGCCGCGCCGCACATCGCCGCCGAGCTGGAAGGCATCACCATTTCTCCTGTGCCTATCCTGGCCGCCTACGTCGAAATCAACGCCGCGTCGGACGCGGTGGTGGTGGAGGGCGTGGGCGGCTTCCGCGTGCCGCTGAACGACGAATTCGACACCGCCGACCTGGCCGAACAACTGGCGCTGCCGGTGGTGCTGGTGGTCGGCCTGCGCCTGGGCTGCATCAGCCACGCGCTGCTGACGGTGGAGGCCATCCAGTCGCGCGGCCTGACGCTGGCCGGCTGGGTCGCCAATGAAACCCAGGCCGACATGGCCTTCGCCGACGAGAACGTGCTGGCGCTCGAACTGCGCATCCCGGCGCCGTTGCTCGGCCGCGTGCCGCGCCTGGAAGACCCGAGCGCGGAAGCCGCCGCCGGCTACATCGATTTTACGCAGCTGCCCAACTGGCCGCTGTCCGACACCATTTGAACCAAGAAGGAATCACCATGCCACAGAACATCCTGAAAGAACCCAAGGTCGTCTCGCTGCACCGTCCCGCCGCGCCGATCGCGCCCGCCGCATCGACCTGGCCGCGCGAGGAAGTGCTGGCGCTGTTCGAGCTGCCGTTCAATGACCTGATGTTCAAGGCCCAGCAAGTCCACCGCGCCAACTTCCCGGACGGCGACGTCGAACTGGCCACCCTGCTGTCGATCAAGACCGGCGGCTGCGAAGAAGATTGCGGCTACTGCCCGCAGGCGGCACGTTACGACACCGGCGTCGAAGCCAAGAAGATCCTCGACATCGACACCGTGCTGGACGCCGCCAAACAGGCCAAGGACAATGGCGCCACCCGCTTCTGCATGGGCGCCGCCTGGCGCAGCCCGAAAGACCGCGACATGGACAAGGTCGAAGAGATGGTGCGCTCGGTGAAGGCGCTGGGCCTGGAAACCTGCGCCACCCTGGGCATGCTGGAAGAGCACCAGGCGCAGCGCCTGAAGGACGCGGGCCTGGACTACTACAACCACAACCTGGACACCGCGCCCGAGTTCTACGACAACGTGATCTCCACCCGCGAATACCAGGACCGCCTGGACACCTTGGGTCACGTGCGCGAAGCGGGCTTGAAGATCTGCTGCGGCGGCATCGTCGGCATGGGCGAGACGCGCGACCAGCGCGCCGGCCTGATCGCGCAGCTGGCCAACCTGAATCCGTATCCGGAATCGGTGCCGATCAACCACCTGGTGCAGGTGGAAGGCACGCCGCTGTACGGCCTGGAGCCGCTGGACCCGTTCGAATTCGTGCGCACCATCGCCGTCGCGCGCATCACCATGCCGAAGGCGCGCGTGCGCCTGTCGGCCGGCCGCCGCGAGCTGGGCGAAGCGGTGCAGGCGATGTGCTTCATGGCCGGCGCCAATTCCATCTTCTACGGCGACAAGCTGCTGACCACCGATAACCCGGAAGCCAACGACGACCGCGCCCTGTTGGAGAAACTGGGCCTGCGCACTCGCGGCGCCGTGCTGGAATCGGTACAAAAGGAACAGTGCGGCTGCTGATCCGCCGGTCCGCTCGCGCATCACCATAAAAAAACTTCCAGCGCATTGACAAAATCCAGCTGCAAAGAGAGAGACGATGTTTACAAAAATCCTGATCGCCAATCGTGGTGAAATCGCCTGCCGTGTGGCCGCCACCGCACGCCGCATGGGCATCAAGACCGTGGCCGTGTATTCGGAAGCGGACGCCGACGCCAAACACGTCGCCGTTTGCGACGAGGCGGTGCTGATCGGTCCCGCCGCCGCCAAGGAAAGCTACCTGTGCGGCGACAAGATCATCGCCGTCGCCAAGGCCAGCGGCGCGCAGGCCATCCATCCCGGCTACGGTTTCCTGTCCGAGAACGCCGAATTCGCGGAAGCCTGCGCGGCGGCGGGCCTGGTGTTCATCGGCCCGCCCGCATCGGCCATGCGCGCCATGGGTTCCAAGTCGGCCGCCAAGCAGCTGATGGAGAAGGCCAACGTGCCGCTGGTGCCGGGCTATCACGGCGAGCGGCAGGACGCCGAGTTCCTGCACACGCAGGCCGACCAGATCGGCTACCCGGTGCTGCTCAAGGCCTCGGCCGGCGGCGGCGGCAAGGGCATGCGCGTGGTGGAGAACTCGGCGCAGTTCAAGGATGCGCTGGCGTCCTGCAAGCGCGAGGCGATCAGTTCTTTTGGCGACGACAAGGTGCTGGCGGAGAAATACCTGCAGCGCCCGCGCCACATCGAAATCCAGGTGTTCGCCGACACGCTGGGCAATTGCATCTACCTGTTCGAGCGCGATTGCTCGGTGCAGCGCCGTCACCAGAAAGTGCTGGAAGAAGCGCCCGCGCCGGGCATGACGGCAGAGCGCCGCGCGGCCATGGGCGAGGCGGCGGTGGCTGCCGCGCGCGCGGTCGGTTACGTCGGCGCCGGCACGGTGGAGTTCATCGCCAACCAGGACGGCTCGTTCTACTTCATGGAGATGAACACCCGCCTGCAGGTCGAACATCCGGTCACCGAGATGATCACCGGGACCGACCTGGTGGAATGGCAGCTGCGCGTCGCCGCCGGCGAAGCGCTGCCGAAAAAGCAGCATCAACTGGCCATCAACGGCCACGCCATCGAGGCGCGCATCTACGCCGAAAATCCGGAAAAGGGCTTCCTGCCGTCGATCGGCACGCTGCGCCATCTGGGCACACCGGATGCGGTCTCGTTCGAACTGGGCGGCGTGGCCGGTGCGCCGGCCGGTGTGCGCATCGATTCCGGTGTGCGCGCCGGCGACGCCATCTCGCCGTTCTACGATCCGATGATCGCCAAGCTGATTGTCTGGGGCGCCGACCGCAAACAGGCGCTGGCGCGCATGGCGCAGGCGCTGGCGCAGTACCAGATCGTCGGCCTGAACACCAACATCGCCTTCCTCAAGCGCCTGGTGGAAGGCCAGGCCTTCGCCAGCGCCGATCTGGACACGGGCCTGATCGAGCGCAATCACGACAGCCTGTTCCCTGCCGCGCAGCCGGCGCCGCAAGGCGCGCTGGCCCTGGCCGCGGTCGCGCTGATCACGGCCGAGCAGGGCGCGGCGGCGCGCGCCGGCGCCAGCAGCGGCGATCCATGGAGCCAGGCCAGCGGCTGGCGCATGAACCAGGCGTATGTGCGCAAACTGTCGTTCGGCGACGCGCATGCGGCGTATGATGTCTTCGTCACCTACCGCGCGGATGGCTGGCTGTTCAGCACCGCCGGCACCCAGCCGCAGCCGCTGAGCCTGACCGCCGCCGGCAATGGCGACTACAGCATCAAACTCGGCGCGCAGGCCCTGCACGGCGCGGTGCGGCGCGACGGTGAAGTGTTCCACGTCTTCGCCAACGGCGCGCATCATCCGCTGGCCTGGAACGATCCGATGGCGCACGCCGGTGAAACGGAAACGGAAGGCGGCCGCCTGACCGCGCCGATGCCGGGCAAGGTGGTCGCCGTGCTGGCGGCCAAAGGCCAGGAGGTGAAGAGGGGCGCCGCGCTGGTCATCATGGAAGCGATGAAGATGGAGCACACCATCGCCGCGCCGCACGATGGCGTGGTGGACGAGATCCTCTACAACGTCGGCGACCAGGTGGCCGATGGCGCGCCACTGCTGGCCTTCAAGGCCGCATAAAGGAGGCATCATGCGCATACTGCTGCACCGCGCCGACGGCAAGACCGAGCCCTGGATCAAGGACTTCGCCAAGTTTCTGCCCGAGGCCGAAATCGAAATCTGGCACGCCGGCGAACAGTGCCAGGCCTGCGACTACGCGGTGGTGTGGTCGCCGCCCGAGGCCATGCTGCCGGAGCTGGCCACCGTCAAGGCCATCTTCGTCACCGGCGCCGGCGTCGACGCGCTGCTGAAATTCGGCGACGCGCTGCCGCGCCACATCCCCATCGTGCGACTGGAAGATGCCGGCATGGCGGTGCAGATGGCGGAATACGTCACCCACTTCGTGCTGCGCTACTTCCGCCGCTTCGACGAATACGAAGCGCAGGCGCGCGCCGGACAATGGGCGCCGCTGCCGCAGCATCACCGCGAGGATTTCGTCGTCGGCGTGCTGGGCATGGGCATCCTGGGCACGCGCGTGCTGGAGGCGCTGGCGCCGTTCGGCTTCCCGCTGCGCGGCTGGAGCCGCACCGAGAAAAGCATGCCGGGAGTGCAGTGCTTCAGCGGCGCCGACGGCCTGGATACCTTCCTGCGCGGCAGCCGCGTGCTGGTCTGCATGCTGCCGCTGACGCCGGACACCAGCAACATCATGGACCGCACCAACATGTGCAAGCTGCCGCAAGGCTCGTACATCATCAACGTCGCGCGCGGCGCCCATCTGGCGGAGCCGGATTTGCTCACACTGATCAAGTCCGGCCACATCGCCGCCGCGACGCTGGATGTGCTGCGCAATGAGCCGCTGCCGGTGCAGCATCCGTTCTGGCAGGAGCCGCGCATCACCATCACACCGCATATCTCCGCGCTGACGCTGCGCCGCGAAAGCGTGCAGCAGATCGCCGATAAGATCCGCAAGACCGAGAAGGGCGAACAAGTCGCCGGCACGGTCGACCGCACACTGGGGTACTAAATGAACAGCTTACCGAACAAGGTCAAAATCGTCGAAGTCGGCCCGCGCGACGGCCTGCAGAACGAAAAGGAAAACGTCCCGGCCGGGATCAAGATCGAACTGGTCAACCGTCTCACCGGCGCCGGCTTCCGGAACATCGAAGCGGCGGCCTTCGTCTCGCCGAAGTGGGTGCCGCAGATGGCCACCAGCGCCGAAGTCATGGCCGCCATCGAGCGCAAGCCGGGCGTGATCTACTCCGCGCTGACGCCCAACATGCAGGGCTTCGAAGCGGCACTGGCGGCCAGGGCCGACGAAGTGGTGATCTTCGGTTCCGCCTCGGAAGCCTTCTCGCAAAAGAACATCAACTGTTCGATCGCCGAATCGATCGCGCGCTTCGAGGGCGTGGCCAGGGCAGCGAGGGAACATGGCATCCGCCTGCGCGGCAGCATCAGCTGCTCGTTCGGCTGCCCCTACCAGGGCGACGTGCCGCTGGACGCGGTGGCCGACGTGGTGGGTCGCATGCGCGACCTGGGCTGCGATGAAATCGACATCGCCGACACCATCGGCGTCGCCACGCCGCGCAAGACGCAGGCCGTGATGGAGCGCGCGATACAAGCCTTCCACGTCGACCGCCTGTCGGGCCACTTCCACGACACCTACGGCCAGGCGCTGGCCAACATCTACGCCAGCCTGGAGCTGGGCATCTCGATTTACCACTCGTCGGTCTCCGGCCTGGGCGGCTGTCCGTACGCCAAGGGCGCCACCGGCAACGTCGCCACCGAGGACGTGCTGTACATGATGCAGGGCCTGGGCATCGACACCGGCATCGACCTCGACACCGTGGTCGACGCCGGCATCTTCATCTCGCAATTCCTCAACCGCAAAAGCGCCAGCCGCGCCGGCAACGCCATCGCCGCCAAATGCTGACCCCGACTTCAAGGCCTGGAAATGAAAAAACCCGTTTGATGTTGCCATCAAACGGGTTTTTAAATTTTGGTCGGAGTACAAGGATTCGAACCTTGGACCCTCTGGTCCCAAACCAGAT
>NZ_SPVG01000271.1 GCF_004614165.1 Duganella callida
GCTGGCGGACTTGGCCCGGCTGCACGCCGAACTCGGCGCGCGGTTCCGCGATGCCGACGCCTACCGCGGCTTCGAACAACGGGCGCAGGCGCTGTTGGCGCTGCCGGCCGGCACGCCGCCCGCCACCGCGCTGCGCCACTATAACGAACTGGTGGGCGCCGCCACGCACCTGGTGGTCAAGCTCAGCGATGGCTCCGAACTCAGTCTCGACCCCGCCGCCGACACCTACCACATGATCAATTTCAGCCTGTTGCGCGGCACCCTGCTGAACGAGCGGCTGGCGCGGATCCAGGCCGCCGATGCGCTGGCCGAACCGGCGCGCGCGGCGGCGCTGCGCGCCGAACTGCCGTCCGGCGTGGGCGCGCTGGAACTGCTGCGCGCCGACATGGACAATGCCTACCGCGAGGCGGTGCTGGCCGAACCCGCGCTGGCCCGGCGCCTGAACCGCGACGGCGCCTGGAATGCGCTCGACCGTTTCATCGGCATGGCACGCGACGACACCGACACCGACGCCGGCGCGGCATTGTCGCGCGCCGCGCAGGACGCGCTGCGGCAACTGCAAACCCTGCAGGCGGACGCCCTGCTGCAGCTGCACGAAGAGCTGGAGGCGCGCATCGGCGCCATGCGCCACCGCCTGGCGCTGCAGCTGGGCGTGTCGCTGGCCTGCGTGCTGCTGGCCGCTTATTTCATGCTGTGCTTCTACCGCGTCATGATGGGCGGCCTGCGCGAAGTCGGCCGTCATCTGGAGGCGATCACGCAGGGCAACCTGACGGTGCCGCCGGTGCCGTGGGGCAAGGATGAAGCGGCCAGCCTGATGCTGACCATGGGCGCCATGCAGGACAGCCTGCGCCATATCGCGCGCTCGGTGCACCATGGTTCGTCGCGCATCGAGTCGGCCAGCGGCGAGATGGCGGAGGCCTCGCACGCGCTGTCGCACCGGACCGAGCAGGCCGCCGCCAGCCTGGAGGAAACCGCCGCCAGCATGGAGCAGGTGGCCCAGACCGTCAACCAGAACGCTGCCAGCATCGAATCGGCGCGCGACATCGTGCAGCACAACGGCGTGGTGGCGCGCGACGGCGACGCCGCCATGACCCGGCTGCTGGCCAACATGGACGGCATGCAGAGCGCGGCCCGGCAGATCGTCGGCATCATCAGCGTGATCGACGGCATCGCCTTCCAGACCAATATTCTGGCGCTCAACGCGGCGGTGGAGGCGGCGCGCGCCGGCGAACAGGGCCGCGGCTTTGCCGTGGTCGCGTCCGAAGTGCGGCAGCTGGCCGGCCGCAGCGCGACGGCCGCGCGCGAGATCAAGGATCTGATCCAGGCCTGCATGCGCCAGGTCGACGAGGGCAGCGGCAGCGCCGCGGCGGCCGGCCACACCATGCGCGACATCATGGGCGGCGCCGGCCGGCTGCAGGCGCTGATGGAAGACATCGCGCTGGCCACGCGCGAGCAGCGTCAGGGCATCGAGCAGATCCGGCAAGCGATCACCGGCCTGGACGCGACCACCCAGGAAAATGCCGCGATGGTCGAGCAAAGCGCGGCGGCCGCGAGTGCCATGTCCGAGCACGCGGCCGGGCTGGCGCGGACCGCGTCGTTCTTCAAGCTGGCGTGAGCGCTTCAGCCGCGCCAGTCGGCCAGCCGGGCCTGGTCGACCCGCACCAGCTGATCCAGCCGCAGGGTTTCGCCGCTGCTCAGCGTCAGGTAATCGGCGCCGTCTTTGGCGAACACGTCGGTGATGACGGCGTGGCGCGTGTGCAGCGCGCCGTCGGCATCGCGGAACTGGATGGCCGCCGGCTGGCGCCGGGTGGCGTGCACCTCCAGCAGGTCGTGGAAGTCGCAGCTGATGGGCTGGTAGGTGTGCATGGAGCTCTCCGGTTGGACAATGATATTATCATCGCATGAACAGGAAACTGCTTGCCGTCGCCGCTGTCGCCGCCGTCGGCGTCGTCCTCAACCTCGGCACCCGCGCCGCCCAGTCCGGAGCGCCGCAGGCGCCGTTCAAACAATTGCTCACGCCGGCCAGCTGCCTGCAGCCGCAGTGGCCGGCGGAGGCGCGCCGTTACGAGATCGAGGGCGTCACCATGGTCCGTTTTGAGATCGGCGCGGATGGCGCCATCGTGCGGCCGGCCGTGGCGCGCAGCAGCGGCTGGCGCATCCTGGACGAAGCGGCCGTGGCCGGCATCGCGCGCTGCAGGTTCCAGCCGGACCTGGATGCGGCCAGACAGCACACGGTGTTCCCGCTGCAATACGTGTGGAAACTCAGCGGCCCGCCCATGGCGCGGCCGCTGCTGGTGCAGGGCAGCTGCGCCGCATCGGCGACATTTGCCGGCTTCAGCGAGGCGGACCCGCGCCCCGGCGGGCGCGACGGCATCCTCGTGCGCTTCCTGCTGAGTGCGGACGGTACGGCGGTGCGGGTGGTGCCGGAAGCGGCGGGGCAGCCGGCCGCGCTGGTCGGCGCGGCGGTCGATTATCTGCAAAGCTGCCGTTTTGCCCACGACAGCGACGCGCGCGGCGAGCGCACCGACACCGGCTATGGCCGCGTGCTGCTGAAATAGTCAGCGCAGATCGGCCCGGCGGCGCTTGTCCGGCTCGTTGAGCACGCGCGCGATCACGGGCAGCGGCACGCCGTTGTCGGCCAAAAAGGCGGCGGCCGCCTCACGGCCGCGCTGTTCCATCATCACGATGCCGGCGTTGACGGCGATCGCCCTGGCGCGGTCGGGGCGGGTGCGGCGTTCTCTCATGGTGACACCTCCTGAATTCCGAAGGTATCACAAAGCATCTTCAGGCGCTGGCTTCCATGCTGTGCAGGCGCTTGTCGAGCGCGCTGCGCACGGCGGCCAGGATGCGCTCCAGGTTGGCCGGCTTGATGACGTGTTCGTCAAAGCCGGTGGCCTGCACGCGCTGGCGGGTGATGACGTCGCTCCAGGCGGTGAAGGCGATCAGCGCCACGTGGTCGAAGTCCGGCACGGCGCGCAGCGCGGCCGCGACCTGGTAGCCGTCCATGCCCGGCATGCCGAGGTCGAGCAGGATGGCGTCCGGCTGGAAGGTGCGCGCGACGTCGAGGCCGGTCAGGCCGCCGTAGGCGACCGCGGTGTGAAAGCCGTGCAGCTCCAGCAGTTCGGCCGTGATGTCGGCGGCCTCGTTGTTGTCGTCAACGATTAAAATGCGTTTGGTGGTGGGGGTCTGGTCCATGATATTGAACGGAAAGAAACATGACGTTCGGCTGGGTCCAGGCCGGAGGAATCGTGGCGCGACGGTGCGGGGGGCGCGCGGGAGAGGAGGGCGGGCGCCGTGGCGCTTCCCTGGTGACAATTATAGTGGCTTTTCGGGTTTTTACTTGAAGAAATATGCGAGTGTCTCCAAATTGTGCACAGACACTTAATGAAAGGAACAATCTTATGACGACTCGGACTGAAAAAGCCATCCTGGCCGGCGGCTGCTTCTGGGGCATGCAGGATCTGATCCGCAAGCAGCCCGGCGTGGTCGGCACGCGCGTCGGCTATTCCGGCGGCGACGTGCCGAACGCCACCTACCGCAATCACGGCAGCCACGCCGAGGCGATCGAGATCGTGTTCGATCCGGACGTCATCAGCTACCGCAAGATCCTGGAATTCTTCTTCCAGATTCATGACCCGAGCACGCGCAACCGCCAGGGCAACGACCTCGGCACAAGCTACCGTTCGGCAATATTTTATGTCGATGAGCAACAAAAAGCGGTGGCCGAAGACACCATCGCCGACGTCGACGCCTCGGGCCTGTGGCCGGGCAAAGTGGTGACCGAACTGGCGCCGGCCGGCCCGTTCTGGGAAGCCGAACCGGAACACCAGGACTATCTGGAGCGCATTCCGAACGGTTACACCTGCCATTACATCCGTTCTGACTGGGTGTTGCCCAAGCGCTAAACCGCTTGGGAATCAAGAACTTGGCTTCCTGAAGGTATTCGGAAGGTAAGTTTTCCGCGGCAAGACTACAGTGCGGGCTCCACTTTTCGAGCCCCGCCGCAGGAGTAGTCATGAGTCAGTTATTTGCCGCCGTTTACGACATCCAGAGCGCCACCTTCGGCCGCCCGCGATTGCGCCTCAACCTGGTGATCGACCGCGCCAACGACAGCGTGGTCGGCACCGCCACGCTGGACCTGGTCAGCGGCGACAGCCACGACATCTCGGTGCGCGGTCAGCACATGGAAATCGCCGGCGAGGAGGCGCTGAACGCCCTGGTGCTGGCCGGCACGCCGCCGATTTTTGCCGCCCTCGACGACGCACCCAGCGCCTTCCAGCTGCTGATGGTGTTGCCGACGGCATGGAAAGATGGTCAGGCTTGCTATAAGATGAGCTTCGGCAAAAGCCATCCGCGCGTGATCGACATCCGCGACGGGGTGGCGCGCGCGCTGCTGCCGGAGGGCGTCTACTGAAAGGAAGCGACATCGAAGTCAACGATTCGTGGCGGGGCTGGATCGCCGAAAATCTGCTGCTGGGCGCGCAGCCCGACAGTCTGGCCGGCATCATGGTGCAATCGGGCATCGCCGAGGCGGCCGCGCGCGCGGAAGTCGCGGCCGCCGCGCGCAGTCCCTACCTGCAGGGCGCGGCCGGGCTGCGCGACCGGCTGCAAAACCGCCTGGCCAAGCGCGACTGGTTGCTCGATAATCAGGCGCGGCTGAACCGGCTGGCGCCGGCCGCCGTGCCGCGTCGCGCGCGCCTGAGCGGCGACGACTTCCTGCGCGAATATTACCGCCGCAACCAGCCGGTGATCATCACCGGCATGCTGGACGATTGCCCGGCGCGGGAAAAATGGAGCTTGGACTACCTTGCCGCCGAGCTGGGCGCGCGCGAGATCGAAGTCCAGTTCGGCCGCGACGCCGACCCCGACTACGAGCTGAACAGCGTTGCCCACCGCCGGCGCATGGCGTTTGCCGAATACGTCGCGCTGGTGCGCCAGGCCGGCGTCAGCAACGACTTTTACATGACGGCCAATAACGACGGCCACAACCAGGCGGCGCTGGCCGGGCTGCTGCGCGACGTGCCGGCGCTGCCGGACTATCTGCAGGCGGGCGGCGGCGGCTTCTTCTGGTTCGGACCGGCGGGCACCATCACCCCGTTCCACCACGACCTGACCAACAACTTCATGCTGCAGATCCGCGGCCGCAAGCGGGTCAGGCTGGTGGCGCCGTGTGACACGCCGCGCATGTACAACCAGCGCCACTGCTTTTCGCAGGTGGACGGCCGTGACATCGACCTGCGGCGTTTCCCCTTGATGGCCGGCGTGCCGGTGCCGGAATGCGAGCTGGCGCCCGGCGAGATCCTGTTCCTGCCGGTCGGCTGGTGGCACTTCGTCGAAGCGCTGGACGTCAGCATCACCGTCTCCACCACCCACTTCCGCTGGGACAACGACTTCTACAGCCACTACCCCGCCAACCAGGACTTCTGAGGTCGGCTCTGACCCCAAATTGGTCTATACTGCGCGGATGAATCTGACCGCTTCCACTGCCCCTCACCAGAAGCGCGCCGGTGTCGAGCGGCGCGAGCGTACCCGGGCCCTGCTGATCCGCAGCGCCATCGAGGTGTTTGCCCGCCTCGGCCCCGATGCGCCGGTGGTCGACGATTTCATCGCCGCCGCCGGCGTCGCCCGCGGCACGTTCTATAACTATTTCAAGACCGCCCACGAGCTGCTGGCCGCCGTCACGCTGCAGCTCAACGAGGAAGTGCTGGGCATGGTCGATCCGCACGTGTTGCGCTATGACGATCCGGCCGCGCGCTTTTGCATCGGCACCCGGCTGTACGTGCATTTCGCGCTGCGCTATCCGGTCTGGGGCGCGTTCCTGACCCGCATCGGCCCGGCCCACGCGGTGCGCGGCCGCCGCCTCGACCGCTTCCTGACGCGCGACGTCGAACTGGGCATCGCCAGCGGCCGCTTCAGCGCGGGCAGCGCGCTGGTGGTGCGCGACATGGTGCTCGGCTCGGTGTTCTTCGGCATCGAGACCATGCTGACCGAGGGCGCCGGCGACCGCCACATCGAGGACATGCTGGCCACCCTGCTGCACGGCATCGGCCTGCCGGCCGACGAGGCGCGCCGCCTGGCCCATCTGCCGCTGCCGGAGCTGGGCCCGGTCTCCTCGCCGGTGTTCGCCACCCTGAAAACTGTTCAGGACAATTGAGATAGTGCGCCGCACCGCGGCAGAACTTGGTATGATGCAGCTCTGCTAATTTTGCCTCATTGCGTCCCAGTCATGCCCCAGGACAGCGCCGTCACCGACATCGATATCGCCAGCTGCGAGCGGGAACCGATCCGCACGCCCGGCGCAATCCAGCCGCACGGTTTTTTGCTGGCGCTGGATGCCGCGCGCACGGTGGTGCAGGTCAGCGATAACCTGGCCCGGCACACCGGCGCCGCAGCGGCCGACGCGCTGGGCCAGCCACTGGCGGCGGTGATCGGCGCCGCCGCCGCTGCCCTGGCGCCGCACCTGGACGACGCCCAGTTGCGCGAGCGGCCGGCCTATCTGGCCACCGTCACGGTCGGGGACAGCGCCTACGATGCGCTGGCGCACCGCTGCGGCCAGCTGCTGATGCTGGAATTCGAGCCGGCGCGCGGCGATTACCGCGCCGATCTGCAGCACCTGTATCCGCTGCTCGGCGATTTCCTCAACAAGATCAGCGAGGCCGACACCATCGCCGACTTGTGCGAGCTGGCCGCGGCCGAAATCGGCACGCTGACCGGTTTCGGCCGCGTGCTGGTCTACAGCTTCGACGAGGAGGGTCACGGCAATGTGCTGGCCGAATGCCTGCAGGACGGCTACGACAGTTATCTGGGCCAGCGCTTCCCGGCCAGCGATATTCCGCGCCAGGCGCGTGAGCTGTATGTGCTGAACCGCGTGCGCATGATCCAGGACGCCACTTACGCGCCGGCCAGCCTGCAGCCGCCGGACAATCCGCTGACCGGCCAGACCACCGACCTGTCGTTCGCGGCGCTGCGCAGCGTCTCGCCGGTGCACCTGCAGTACATGCGCAACATGGGCACCCTGGCGTCGATGTCGGTGTCGCTGGTGATCGAGGGGCGGCTGTGGGGACTGATCTCCTGCCACCACGCCGCGCCGCGCCTGCTCAGCTTCCACCAGCGCACGGTGTGCGAGCAGGTGGGGCAGATCCTGGCGCTGCACATCAGGAACCGCAGCGACGCCGACGATCTGCAATTCCGGCTGGAGGTGCGGCGTTCGATGGTGCGGGTGCTGGGCGGCCTGACCCAGGGCGCCGATTTCATCGACAACCTGCGCAGCGTGCTGCCCGAGCTGCTGCATTTCGCCCGCGCCGGCGGCGTCGCCATCGTCATCGACGACCGCCTGATCAGCTTTGGCGACACCCCGGACGATCAGCAGATCCGCGCGCTGACCGGCTGGCTGGCCACCCAGGTGCACGACGAGATCTTCCACAGCGCGCACCTGGGCGCCAGCTACCCGCCGGCCGCCGCCTACGCCGACTGCGCCAGCGGCCTGCTGGCGATGCCGATCTCGCGCATCCACCAGCACTATCTGCTGTGGTTCCGACCCGAGCACGTCTACCACATCGACTGGGCCGGCCGGCCGAGCGGCAAGGAAGTGGTGGCCGGGCAGCTGACGCCGCGCACCAGTTTCCAGCTGTGGCGCGAGACCATACGCGGCACCAGCACGCCATGGCGCGACGGCGAACTGGAGCTGGCGCTGGAGTTCCGCAGCGCGCTGCTGGGCATCGCGCTGGAACGCGCCGAGCAGATGGCCGACCTGGCCGAGGAGCTGGGGCGCGCCAACAAGGAGCTGGAGGCGTTCTCGTATTCGGTGTCGCACGATCTGCGCGCGCCGCTGCGCCACATCGTCGGCTTTTCCGACCTGCTGATGGAGACGGCCGGCAGCGACAACCCGGAGCGGCGCCAGCGCTTCCTGGTCAACATCAAGGAGTCGGCGCGGCTGGCCGGCAAGCTGGTGGACGATCTGCTGAGCTTTTCGCAGATGGGCCGCGCGGCGCTGCGGCCGATCCGTTTCAGCATGGCCGACCTGGTGCAGGGCGTGATCGACAAGCTGGCGCCGGAACTGCCGCCGCACCGCATCGACTGGCACGTGGCGCCGCTGCCGGAAGTCACCGGCGATCCCGCCTTCCTGCAGCTGGCGTTGTATAATCTGCTGTCGAACGCGGTCAAATTCACGGCCAACGCCGATCCCGCGACGATACGCGTCAGCGCCGAGCAGCTGCCGCATGAAACCATCTTCCATATCGCCGACAATGGCGTCGGCTTCAATATGGAGTATGCTCACAAGTTGTTCGGCGTGTTTCAGCGCCTGCACCGCATGGAAGATTTCAAGGGCACCGGCATCGGCCTGGCCAATGTGCGCCGCATCGTCGAGCGCCATGGCGGCCGGGTCTGGGCCAACTCCGTGCCGGGCGAAGGCGCGACTTTTTCGTTCGCCCTGCCCAAACCCGATTGAGAACCACCTATGTTAAAACCCATCCTGCTGGTCGAAGATAATCCCCACGACCTGGAACTGACGCTGATCGCGCTGGAGCGCAGCCAGCTGGCCAATGAAGTCATCATCGTGCGCGACGGCGCCGAGGCGCTCGATTATCTGCACGCGCGCGGCGCCTATGCGAAACGCGAGCAGGGCAATCCGGCGGTGGTGCTGCTGGACCTGAAGCTGCCCAAGGTCGACGGCCTGGAAGTGCTGGCCGAAATCCGCGCCTCGGCCACGCTGAAAAGCATGCCGGTGGTGATGCTGACCTCGTCCAAGGAGGAACAGGACCTGGTGCGCAGCTATGAGCTGGGGGTGAACGCCTACGTGGTCAAGCCGGTGGACTTCACCGAATTCGTGCGCGCGATCGCCGACCTGGGCATCTTCTGGGCGGTGCTGAACGAGCCGCCGCCAGGCTCGCACCGCTACATCAAGCCGCAGTGACGGCGCGCTTGCGCAGCAGGTGGCGGATGCGTGCGCTCAAGGTCTCGGCGGTGTAGGGCTTCTGCAGCAGATGCACCCCGGGCGGCAGCTTGCCGTCGTGCGCCAGCACGCCTTCCGCGTAGCCCGAGGTGAACAGGATCCGCGCCTGCGGCTGCAGGCGCTGCACGATCTCGCTCAGTTCCAGGCTGGTCACGCGGCCCGGCATGATCACGTCGGTGAACAGCAGGTCGATGCGGGCGCCGCCTTCGACCAGGCGCGCGGCCTGCTCGGCGTCGGCCGCGCTCAGCACCTGGTAGCCCAGCGCCGCCAGCAGGTCCACCGTCGACAGGCGCACATCTTCCTCATCTTCCACCACCAGGATGGTCTCGACGCCGCCGGCCAGCGCGGGCGTGGCGGCGGCGCTTTCCGCCACCGGCACGCCCTGGCTGCGCGGCAGGTAGATCTGCACGCAGGTGCCTTCGCCGACCTTGCTCTGCAGGGCGATCTCGCCGCCCGACTGCTTGACGAAGCCGTAGGTCATGCTCAGCCCCAGGCCGGTGCCGTGGCCGGTGGGCTTGGTGGTGAAGAACGGCTCGAACGCGCGCTGCAGCACCTCGTCCGGCATGCCGGCGCCGGTGTCGGCAATTTCGATCAGCACGTAATCGGTGGCGGCCGCGCGGCGGTCGGGCAGGGCACCGCCGGCCGCGATGTTGCGGGCGCGGATGGTCAGCGTGCCGTCGCCGTCCATGGCGTCGCGCGCGTTGATGGCCAGGTTGAGGATGACGTTATTGAGCTGGCTGACGTCGACCTCGGTGTTCCACAGTTGCGGCGCCAGGTCGGTCACCACCACCGCGCGCGGGCCGAGCACGCGGCGCAGCATGTCGTCCATGTTGGCCAGCACCGGCGCCAGTTGTACCACCGTGTTCTGCAACGGTTGGCGGCGCGCGAACGCCAGCAGGTGCGCCGCCAGGCGGGCGCCGCGCTCGACGCCGCTCAGGGCGTTCTCGATGCGCGCCATGCCCTGGGCGTTGACGTCGCCGGTCAGCTGCAGCAGGTGCAGGTTGCCGCCGATGATCTGCAGCACATTGTTGAAGTCGTGGGCGACGCCGCCGGTCAGCTGGCCGATCGCTTCCATCTTCTGCGCCTGGTGCAGCGCCGCCTGGCTGGCGCGCAATTCCTCCTCGCGCGCGCGCAGTTCGACGAAGGCGGCGTCGCGCTGCCGGCGCGCCTGGTAGGCGGCGCTGTGGTAGCGGATGCGCGCTTCCAGTTCGCGCGCGTCGGGCCATTTGACCAGGTAATCGTTGGCGCCCAGCGCGAAGGCGCGCGCCTTGATGTCGGCGTCGTCTTCGGACGAAAGCAGGATGATGGGCACCTGTTCGGTGTCCGTGTCGGCGCGCAGCATGCGGATCACGTCGAAGCCGTCCGGCCCCGGCATGCGCAGGTCGACCAGCACCACCGTGGCGGCGGTGTCGCGGCACAGCGCCACGGCCTGCTCGGCGCAGCTGTCGTAGCGCAGGCGGATACCGGTCTGGTGCGACAGATGGTAGCCGATCAAATCCTCCGCCATCGCTTCATCGTCGATCAGCAATACGGAGCAGTTCTGTGATTGGGTGTCGTTCATGGGCAAGGAGGTGGCTATCCCGTGATTTTACCCGAGCGCGCGCCCGAAGTGCGCGCCTGCTCTACGGTGCGCATGTACAATCGAAAGATGACTTTATGCCGGGGAACAAATTGAATGAGGAACTGGATGTCGGGTCGGATGTGCTAGGCGCCTTGCGCGCGGCCACCGCCGAACGTCATGCCGAACTGGACGCGCGCACGCCGCTGGCCGCGCCGGCGCCGGATCTGCGCGCCTACCGCGACCATCTGCGCTTGCTGGAAGCGTGGCTGGCGCCGCTGCAGGCCTGGCTGGCGCGCGCCGACGATGGGCCGCAACGGCAGCTGGAAGCGCGCGACTATCTCGGCCAGATCCGTGC
>NZ_SPVG01000246.1 GCF_004614165.1 Duganella callida
CCGCCGCTTCAGGCCGTCCGGCCTGCGGCGGCGGGCTGATGGCGTCGCCGCGCCCGGCGGCCGGTGAAATCGTCGCCGCCCTGCAGGCGCGCCAGTTCGAACTGTACTACCAGCCCAAGACCGCGCTGAAAGACGGCGCCCTGCACGGCGTCGAAGGGCTGATACGCTGGCGCCATCCGCGCCACGGCCTGCTGTCGCCGGCCTGCTTTTTGCCGCAGGCGGAAGCCGCCAGCCTGGTCGACCTGCTGACCATGGAAGCGCTGCGCCTGGCGCTGGGCGACTGGCGCCGGTGGCAGGCGGGAGGCCTGTCGCTGCCGCTGTCGCTCAACCTGTCACCGCGCTCGCTGGCCGACCCGCACCTGGCGGAGCAGCTGATGGCCGCCGTCATCGCCGCCGGCGTCCCGCCGCGCGCCGTCACCTTCGAGATCATCGAACACGAAGAAATCGCCGACCTGGCCACCGCCCTGCGCATCCTCATCAAGTTGCGCATGCACGGTTTCGGCCTGGCGCTGGACGATTATGGCGCCGGCCACGCCTCCATGCTGCAGCTGTCGCGCTTTCCGTTCACGGAACTGAAGCTGGACAGGCGCCTGGTGCACGGCGCCTGCAGGCGCCCGCACATGCGAACGTTGCTGGCGCACGCGGCGGCCACGGCGCGCGAACTGGGCGTGACCTCGGTGGCGGAAGGGATCGAAATGGAACAGGACCGCATCCTGCTGCGGGACATCGGCTGCGACCTGGCACAGGGGTATCTGATCGCCAGGCCGATGCCGGCCGCCGCGCTGCCGCTATGGCACGGCAAGTCAGCTGCGGCAGGCAAAGTTACAGGGACGGGTGCGGTGATCCAGCTGCGCCCTTAAAATGTGATTCCAGGCCAGGCTGCAGGCATTGGGCGATCCGGGCAGGCAGAAAATCAGCGTATCGTTGGCGATGCCGGCCACGCAGCGCGACTGGATCGCGGC
Source organism: Duganella callida (assembly GCF_004614165.1). GTDB lineage: Bacteria > Pseudomonadota > Gammaproteobacteria > Burkholderiales > Burkholderiaceae_D > Rugamonas > Rugamonas callida. Next base: position 963 of record NZ_SPVG01000246.1, read on the forward strand.
CGCGCCGATCTCGTTGTACGACAGCTGGCGAAACAGCTCGCCGAAACCGACGATCTCCTGATCGAACAATACCCCCACCGCTTGCGGCACAGCGTTGTGGCGCGCGAAACCGGTGCCGCCGCTGCTCAGCACCACATCGATCTGCGGATCGGCGATGCATTCGCTGAACGCGCGCCGCAGCTGGTAAATATCGTCGAACACGATCTCGCGCCGCAGCACGCGGTGCCCCGCCTCGGTCAGATGCATGGACAGCAGATCGCCGGCATCGTCGTTATCGGAGGTACGTGAATTGCTGACGGTGATCACAGCGCAGGTAAGCATGAATGGTTCCTTGTTTATGAGATGTTGTAACGGTCGCATGGCTTCAAGGCTTCGGGCACGTCTTCGCCACACTGCTCCAGCAGCGAGCGTTCGACATTGCGCGTCATCGCATTCAGCGCCAGGCAATTGGGCTCCGTGCCGAACGGTTCCGAGATCTCCTGCGCGATCGCTTCCAGCGCGAACAGCGTATAGGCCACGAACACGCACACCAGCGGCGTGACCGCGCCCAGATCGCCCACCAGCCCGAACGGCAGCATGAAGCAATACAGGTACACGGTCCGGTGCAGCAGCACGCCATAGGCAAACGGAATCGGCGTATTGGAAATGCGTTCGCAGCCGCCGACGGCCGCGGACAGCTCGCTCACCTGTTTGTCCAGCAGCCATAACAGCGATTCGCTTTCTCCGCCGCCGTCCTGGCGCCGACGCGCCGCACGCGCCAGCATCAGCCGCAGACGATCCAGCAACGCGATCGGGATATAGTGCATGCCCGCCAATTCCCGCGCCTCTTCCTTAGGGAGGTAGCGGGCCAGATCTTCCGAGGGATCGGTCTTGCGCAACTGGTGCGTCAGCGCGTAGACGAAGGCGATCAGCCGCTGCAAAAACAGCTTGCGCTCGAAACCGTCGCCGTCGGCCGGCAGGTAGTTGATCACCTGCGACATCAGCGCGCGCGCCGCAATCAGGATGCGGCCCCAGATCTGGCGCGCCTCCACGTAACGGGCGTAGGCGGCGTTGTTGCGAAAGGCCAGGAAAATCGCCAGACTGACGCCGACCAGGGGAAACGGCACCGTATCCAGCGGCATTTTGCCGCCGAACAGATGCCCGTGGGTGTACACCGCCAGCAGGCTGATAGCAAGAATGATCAGCAGCTGCGGTACGATGGTCTTGAGTACGGAGCCATCCCATACGAACAGCATCCGCAACCAGTTGGTTGGCGGACGGATGATCATGCGACCGCCGCGACACTGGTGCGGGTGAGCAGGACCGGGAACGATTTCGACGTCGGCGTGCCGGCGCCGTCGGCCACGCTGGCGAGCGGCACCAACGGGTTGGTCTCCGGGTAGTAGGCGCCCAGGCAGCCGCGCGGGATGTCGTAAGCCACCAGGCGGAAATCGCGGACGCGACGCTCCACGCCGTCGTCCCACACCGTCTCCACATCCACGTGATCGCCGTTCTTCATGCCCAGCATGTCGATGTCGGCCTGGTTGATGAAGATCACCCGGCGCAGGCCGAACACGCCACGGTAACGGTCGTCCAGCGCGTAAATGGTGGTGTTGTACTGGTCGTGTGAGCGCGTCGACATCATCACCATCAACCGCTCACCGTATCTGGCGCGGGCGCGGCGGATCGGCGTATCGCGTTCGATCGCGTGCGGCACGAACTGCGCCTTGCCGCTCGCCGTCACCCATTCGCGCTCGCGCGAGGCGACCTTGAGGTGAAAGCCGCCCGGCCTCGCCACGCGCGCGTTGAAATCGTAGAAATCGTCGAACACCTTTTCGATATCGTCGCGTATCAGCGCATAATCGTCGCGATAAGCCTTCCACGGCAGCTTGCAACGCTGGCCCAGCGTGGCTTCCGCCATGCGCGAAACGATGGCGATTTCCGACAGCAGATCCGGCGAGGCGGGCTTGCTCAAGCCGTACGAGATGTGCACCATGCTCATCGAATCTTCCACCGTCACGCCCTGCGGCACACCGTTCCGGGTATCGATCTCGGTGCGGCCCAGGGTCGGCAGGATCAGCGCCTTGCGGCCGTGGATCAGGTGACTGCGATTCAGCTTGGTGGAGATGTGCACCGTCAGTTCGCAGGACTGCAGCGCCTTAAACGTCAGCGGCGTGTCCGGCGTCGCCATGGCAAAGTTGCCGCCCAGGCCGACGAAGACCTTGACCTTCCCCTCCATCATGGCGGCGATGGTGGCCACCACGTCGTAGCCGTGATGGCGCGGCTGCGCGAAGCCGAATACCTTTTCCATGCGGTCGAGGAAGGCGGGAGTCGGCCGCTCCTCGATGCCCATGGTGCGGTCGCCCTGCACGTTCGAATGGCCGCGCACCGGACACAGACCGGCGCCCCGGCGACCGATATTGCCGCGCATGAGCATCAGATTGGACAGCATTTGAACCGTCGGCACCGAATTCTTGTGCTGGGTCAGGCCCATGCCCCAGGTGGCGATCACGCGCTCGCCCCTGATGTAGACATTGGTCAGCTGTTCGACCTGCGCGCGCTGCACGCCCGATTCCTCCAGCAGCAGCGCCCAGCTTTCGGTGCGCAGGTCGCGCGCAAAATCCTGGAAACCGGTGGTGTGCGCGGCGATGAAGTCCAGGTCCAGCAGGCGCGGCGCGCCGGTCAGCAGGGCCATGTCGTCCAGTTCCAGCAGACGTTTGGCCACCGCCTTGATCAACGCGAAGTCGCCGCCCAGACGCGGCTGCACGAACATGGAACTGATCGGCGTGCTGGACATGGTCAGCATCTCCAGCGGATGCTGCGGGCTGGTGAAGCGCTCCAGCCCCCGTTCCCGCAACGGATTGATGGAGACGATGGTGGCGCCGCGCCGGGCGCATTCGCGCAGCTCGCCCAGCATGCGCGGGTGGTTGGTGGCCGGATTCTGACCGAAGATCAGCAGCGTATCGGCGTGTTCGAAATCGTCCAGCGTCACCGTGCCCTTGCCGATGCCGACGGTGCCCGGCAAGCCGCGGCTGGTCGCCTCGTGGCACATGTTGGAGCAATCGGGAAAGTTGTTGGTGCCATAAGCGCGCCCGAACAATTGATACAGGAACGCCGCTTCATTGCTGGCGCGGCCGGAGGTGTAGAACGCCGCCTGGTCAGGCTCGTCCAGCGCCTTCAGCTCGCCGGCGATCAGCTTGAACGCGGCATCCCAGCTGACCGGCTTGTAGCGGTCGCGTGCCGCGTCATACACCATCGGGTGCGTCAAACGACCGTGCTGTTCCAGCTCATGGTCCGACTGCGCCAGCAGTTCCGCCACCGTGTGCGCGGCGAAGAATTCGGGCGTCACCCGCTTGCTGGTCGATTCCGCCGCCACCGCCTTGACGCCGTTTTCGCAGAACTCGAATGTGGAAGCGTGCTCGCGGTCCGGCCATGCGCAACCGGGGCAATCGAAACCGTCCGGCTGGTTCTGCGCGAACAGGGTCTTGTAATTGGCGCCGCTGACGCGCTCCTTGAACAGATTGATCGCAACGTATTTGAGCGCTCCCCAGCCTGCGGCGGCGTGATGGTAAGGGGCGACGTGTCCGGATTCCGGTATCTGTTTTTTGGTTTCGGCCATGCTCATGACTCCTTATATCGACAGGTCCAGCATAGCCGCCGGCGCCGCCTCCTTATGAGTACAGAACACATCGTCGCCGGGGAGTACAGCCTTGCCATGTTCGAGCGCCAGCTCCGCCGCCGGCGCCGCGCGGCCAAACAGATACCCCTGGAAGGCGTGACAGCCGAAGGCTTCCAGCGCCGACCACTGTTCGCGCGTCTCCACGCCTTCCGCCACCACATCCAGGTCCATGCTGGACGCCAGCGTGATGATGGAGCGCACGATGCTGGACGCGTGGCGCGTCAGCAGCATGTCATGCACGAACGAGCGGTCGATCTTCAACTGATCGATCGGCAGCAGCTTCAGATAACTGAGCGAGGAATAGCCGGTGCCGAAATCGTCGAGCGAGAAGCCGACGCCGTGGGCCTTCAGGGTTGTCATCTTGGCGATGACCTCATCGATCTCCGCCACCAGCATGCTCTCGGTCAGTTCCAGCTTGAGCAGGCGCGGGTCGGCGCCGCTGCGATCCAGCACCGCCAGCACCCCGTCGACAAAGGCCGCGTGGCGGAACTGGCGTGCGCTGACGTTGACCGCCATGGTCAGGCGGGCGCTGTCGGCATCTTCGCTCCAGCGCACCAGCTGGCGGCAGGCCGCCTCCAGCACCCACTGCCCCAGTTCGACGATCAGCCCGGACTTCTCCGCCTGCGGAACGAACTCGCCCGGTCCGATCAGGCCGCGCTGCGGATGCTGCCAGCGCAGCAGCGCCTCGACCCCGGTGACACGGCCGGCGGCGTCGACCACCGGCTGGTAATACAGGCGCAGTTCGTCGCGTTGCAGCGCGTGCCGCAAATCCGCCTCGAGCGAGGCGGAAGCGGCCAGCGCCACCTGCATGTGCGGGTCGAAGAAGCGGAATGTGGCGCGGCCGGCCGCCTTGGCCTCGTACATCGCCATGTCGGCCTGGCGCAAAAGGTCGTTGATGGTGTGATGCTCGGTGCCGAACAGCACCACGCCGATGCTCGGCGTGCTGCGCAGCTCATGCGCCTCCAGCACATAGCAGCAGCTCAGCGAATCGAGCACCTTGCCGGCGACGGCGGCGGCATTGCCCATGGCCTGTTGCTGCTCCACGCCCAGGTCTTCCAGCAGAATCACGAATTCGTCGCCGCCCAGGCGCGCCACCGTGTCGGTCTCGCGCGTGACCTCGGTCAGGCGGAATGCCACCATTTCCAGCAGGCGGTCGCCCATGTCGTGGCCCATGGTGTCGTTCAGCGACTTGAAGTTATCGAGATCGACGAACAGCACCGCGCCATGACTGCCGCTTCGCGCGGCCTTGGCGATGGCATGGTGCAGGCGGTCGAGCAGCAGACGGCGGTTGGGCAGATTGGTCAGGCCGTCGTAGAAGGCCAGATGGGCGATTTCCGCCTCCGCCAGCTTGCGTGCGCTGATGTCCATGCGCGTGCCCAGCATGCGCAGCGGCACGCCGCCGGCGTCGCGCTCCACCACCCTGCCCCGGCTCTGGACCCAGATCCACTGGCCGGCGCGGTGGCGCATGCGGTATTCAGCCTCGTAGGAGCGCGAACCGTCGGCCAGATGGGCCGCCAGCGCCGCATCCATGCCGGCGATGTCCTCCGGCTTGACCATGCCGCGCCACTCGAAACTGGCGGCGTACAGCTCATCCAGCGTGTAGCCCAGCATGGCGGCGGCGCGGCCGTCGACGATGCAGCGGTCATTCTTCATGTCCCATTCCCACAGGCCCAGATTGGCGCCGTTCAGCGCCAGCTCGACCTTCTCGGCGGCGGCGGCCTGCTCTTCCGCGCGCGCGGCGGCCAGATCGTCGATCACCTGGCGCCGGCGCTGCACCAGCAGCAGCGCGCCGCTGGAGGTCAATCCGAACACCAGCCACGCGACGCCGCAGGTCCAGGCCATGCTGTGCCAGCCGGCGCCGATCAGCGCCAGATTGCGACCCAGGCTGACCACCAACGTCTTGTCCAGTCCCAGGCCGCGCAACAGCATGGTACGCTGGACCACCAGCCGCTGCTCGCCGCCGGCGGCCGCGCCGTCCATCACCGTTTCGGTCTTGCGGCTGGCCCGATGGCGCACGAAAAACGGATCGGCGGCGGCGCCGGTGTTGCGCATCGCCGCCGGATCGGCCGGCACGAACAGGATGCGGCGGCCGCTGTCCTCGGTGATGGCGCTGTTCATGTCCGGCGCATACAGCGCGGAGCGCATCACGGCGTCGAAATATTCGGGATTCAGAATGGCGCTGACGGCGCCGTTGTTGCGGCCATCCGGCCCGATCAACGCCATCGACAGCTTGATATTGAACACGCCAGGGGTGTTTTCATAGGGCTGCGACAGATACAGCGTGTCGCGGTCGCGCATATGCTCGATCTTGCTGGTGTAGGCATGATCGTCCAGGCGGCTGTCGCGCAGATCGTCGTCGGACATCACGATAGCGCCCTTGCGGTCCAACACCACGATGGCGCGCACGCCGGGCATGGCGCGCTTCAGCGACTGCAGCAGGATATGGCGGCAATCGGCGCCGCAGCTGCTGCCCGCCTGCAGCGTGGCGCGCGCGCTGTCGAGGGCACTGCGCACGCCTTCCAGCTGGTGGCTGAGATACTCGTCGATGATCAGCGTCTGCAGGCGCATGCGCTCGATGTTGGAGCTCATCAGCAGGCTGCGTTCATTCCACACAAAATAGGCGATCAGCAGAGCGCTCAACACCAGCACGAAGCCGAGCATCAGCCATTCCGCCGCCGCCGAACGAACGCTGGGCAGCTTTTTTCTGGAGCCTTGGATGAACATAAATCCTCCCTGAATGACGATTCAGGTGACTATAAAATCGGCAAGGAATGATGAAAATCGCACCTTGGTATGCAAACTCATACCAAGGTTTAACTTGATTTACGGAGGTTTTTCAACGCCCGGGGCGCGCAACCGAGAAAAGTGTCGAGTTTTTGTGCGATCAGCCGGTCCGTATCCTCGGGCACCGGCAGGCCGTAAACGTATTTACGCACGCCGATATAAAAGATCGCCGCATGCAGGCCCCAGATGAACTCGATCTCGTCCTCGTACTGTTGCGGCGTCGGCGCGGCCACGCCCGCCTCGTGGCGCAGTTCCGCCAGCACCACGTCGAAGACCCGCTCGCGCAAGCTGGCCAGGTAGCGATCGTTGATGCCCTGGCGGGTCAGACCGGCGAAAATGAAGATGCGTATCCAGTCGCTCTGCAGGATCATGGCGGCGTACTGCTGGTAAAACAGCTGCAGCCGCCGCGCCAGCGGCTTGTCGCGGTCGCGCAGCAGCGCGTCCCAGTCCGGGTTCCAGCGCGACAGGTAGACCACCTGGAACACCCGGTCGACAAGTGCATCCTTGCTGGGAAAATAGCGGTACAACAGCGGCTGGGTGATGCCGATCTCCCTGGCCAGCTCGCGGGTGCTGGCGGAAAAGCCATGCGTGGCAAAATAGCCGATTGCCTTGGTGACAATCTGCTGCTCGCGCTCCGCCGGCGACAGTCTGCGCACCGGCTGGGGTCTCTGTGGTCTGGAAGCCATGGGTCGAGTATATCGTTTCTGTTTATCGTACGATCATTAATTCACCAACAGCGCGCGCCGTGGCGCCAGGCGGAACAGCCCGACGCAACCGGTCAGATGGCTGGCCTGCTCGCGCATGCTGCCGGCCGCCGCCGCGGCCTGCTCCACCAGCGCCGCATTCTGCTGCGTGACCGCATCCATCTCGGTGATGGCCTGGTTAACGTGGCCGATGCCGGTACTCTGCTCGCGCGATGCCTCGCTGATGGCGGCCATGATCGCCGTCACGCGCGAAACGCTGTCCACCACCTGTTCCATGGTGCTGCCGGCCTGTCCGACCAGCGACTGGCCGGCGGCAATGCTGGCCACCGAATTATCGATCAGGCGCTTGACCTCGCGCGCGGCGTCCGCGCTGCGCTGCGCCAGGTTGCGCACCTCGCTCGCCACCACCGCAAAACCGCGTCCCTGCTCGCCCGCGCGCGCCGCCTCCACCGCCGCGTTCAGTGCCAGGATATTGGTCTGGAAGGCGATGCCGTCGATGACGGTGATGATATCGACGACGCGGCCGGAAGCGCTGCTGATCTCATCCATCGTCCGTATCACGCGGGCGATCACCTCTCCCCCCTGTTGCGCCACCTGCGCGGTGGTCTGCACCAGGTCATTGGCGCGGTGGGCGTTTTCGGCATTCTGGCGCACCGCCTGCGTCAACTGCTCCATCGATGCCGCCGTCTCTTCCAGCGAACTGGCCTGGGTTTCGGTGCGCGCCGACAGATCCAGGTTCCCGCTGGCGATCTGGCTGGACGCGGTGGCGATGGTCACCGCGCTGCCGCGTATCTGACCGATGGTGCCGACCAGATTGTGCTGCATGGTGTGCATGGCGTGCAGCAGGCTGGTTTCGTCGCCGTCCCGTACCAGTACCGGCGCACTCAGGTCGTTGGCGGCGATGCGGTTGGCCACGGCCACGGCGTATTCGGGCTCGCCGCCCAGGGCGCGCAACAGTCCGCGGTTGATCAAGCCGGACACCAGCAGCTGCACCACGCCCGCCACCAACAGTCCGAGACCGGAGGCCCGCAGCGACTGGCGGAAATCGGCATCGATATCGTCGGTATATACCCCGGTCAGGAAAATCCAGCCCCACGGCTTGTAGGTGCTGATGCGCGCCAGCTTGGGGGTGGCGTCCTGCTGGCCCGGCCGCTGCCACAAAAAGTGCAGAAAGCCGTTGCCCCGCTCCGTTGCGGCGATGCGCGCGAACTCGCGGAAAATGTAGGTGCCATCGGCGTCGCGGAAGTCCATCATGTTTTTGCCGTTGGTGGCGGGATTGCCGGGGTTCTGGATGATATGGCCATCGGTGGCGATCAGTGACACGTAGCTGTCGTCGCCATAGCGCATGCTTGCCAGCGTCGCCATGGCGCGCTTTTGAGCGCCGGCCAGATTGTCATTGCCGGCGGCGACTTCGGCCGCGTAGCGCCTGACCACGGCGTAAGCGGCGTCGTTCATGTCGGTCAGCGCACGCCCGCGCTCCTCCAAACGGGTGGCGCGCAGTTGGAAGGCGTCGAAAATGGCAACGCCGCTCAGGCAAATCAGACTGCAGATCAACGGCAGCCACAATTTTTGTCTGAAACTCAGCTTGGACATGGGATTCTCCTGGTTGGACAGGAGCCCAACTTTAATTGATCGACCGATTAATTACAATCGGCCGGGCCATTCCGTCGCGGAATACCCGCCATGCCTTTAGATAGGTTACAGACGCCCGCCGACGATGGCACAGTGCAGGCTGTAAGCCACCTGGGAGTGCCCATGAAAAGAACAACCTGGATCTGGATCGCCGCCGCGGCGGCAGCCGCCTGTGCCGCCGCCGCGGCCTGGGTGTTCCAGCCGGCCATTGCGCCAATCTCACCGCCATCGCCGAACGACTTCGATCCCGCCAGCGTCGCCCGCGGCGCGCGGGTGGTCGCCCAGGGCGATTGCATGGTCTGCCACACCAGCGCCGGCGGCGCACCGTATGCGGGCGGCCTGCCCCTGCGCACGCCATTCGGCACCATTTACACCACCAATATCACGCCCGATGCGCAGACCGGCATCGGCACCTGGCCGCTGGCGGCGTTCACGCGCGCGCTGCGGCACGGCGTATCGCGTGACGGCCACCTGCTGTATCCGGCCTTCCCGTACATTCACTACACGCGCATGTCGAGCGCCGACATCGACGACGCCTATGCCTACCTGATGACGCGCACCCCGGTGGCGGCGCGCGCACCGGACAACGATCTGCTGCTGCCGCTGCGCTTCCGTCCCTTGCTGGCGGGGTGGAATCTGCTATATCTGCGTCCCGGGCCGCGGGCCGACGATCCGGCGCAAAGCGCGCAATGGAACCGTGGCCGCTACCTGGTCGACGGCGCCGGCCACTGCGCCTCCTGCCACAGCACGTTGGACCCGATCGGTGGCGAACGCAGCCCGGCCTTCAGCGGCGGCAACATCGACGGCTGGGACGCGCCGGCGCTGACGGATCTGCTTAACGCGCCGAAGCCGTGGACCCGCGAACAGCTGGCGTTGTACCTGCGCCACGGCTGGTCGCCCGAGCACGGCGCGGCCGCCGGCCCGATGGGACCGGTGACACACAGCCTGGCGCAAGTGCCGCAAGCCGACACCGACGCCATCGCCACCTACATCATGTCGCTGCAAAGACCGTCGGCGCGCAGCGTCGCCGCCGGCGCCGCGGGCCACGCTGCCGCCAACGCAACCGTCGGCAACGCCGGCAGCACTCACGCAGGCGCCGGCCAGGCC
>NZ_SPVG01000240.1 GCF_004614165.1 Duganella callida
CGGCGTCGGCCGCAGTGCCTGCGCTGTTGCCGGCGATACCGACGGCGCGCGCCGCTGGCGCTGCCGATACCGCCGCGTCGCCTGCCGACATCCCTGCCAGTGCGCGCGCCGTCCCGCTGTCGTCCGTGCGCCTGCTGCCGTCGGTCTATGCCGACGCCGTGCAGGCGAATCAGGCATATCTGCTGCGCCTGAGCGCGGACCGCTTCCTGCACAACTACCACCGCTTCGCCGGTTTGCCGACAAAGGGTGCGATCTACGGCGGCTGGGAGTCGGACACCATCGCCGGCGAAGGGCTGGGCCACTATCTTTCCGCATTGTCGCTGATGTATGCGCAAACCGGCACGCCGGCGCTGAAGCCGCGCATCCACTACATCGTCGCCGAGTTGGCACGCGTGCAGCAGGCGCAGGGCGATGGTTACGTGGCCGGCTTCATGCGCAAGCGTAAGGACGGCACGGTGGTCGACGGCAAACAGATCTTCCCCGAGATCATGCGCGGCGAGATACGCTCCGCCGGCTTCGATCTGAATGGATGCTGGGTGCCGCTGTATAACTGGCACAAGGTGTTCGCCGGCCTGTTCGACGCGCAGACCTATGCCGGCAACGACCGGGCCTTGCAGGTGGCCGTCGGCCTGGGCGGCTATATCGACAAGGTGTTCGCCGCGCTGAACGACGAGCAGGTGCAGCAGGTGCTGGCCTGCGAACATGGCGGCATCAACGAAAGCTTCGCCGAACTGTATGCGCGCACGCGGGACCCGCGCTGGCTGGCGCTGGCGCAGCGCCTGTATCACAACAAGGTGCTGGTGCCGTTGACGCAGGGCCGCGACGAACTGGCCAATCTGCACTCCAACACCCAGATTCCGAAGCTGATTGGCCTGGCGCGTCTGCACGAGCTGACCGGGCGCCACAGCGATGCCGAGGCGGTCAACTTCTTCTGGCAGCGCGTGACGCGGCATCACAGCTACGTCATCGGCGGCAACGGCGACCGCGAATACTTCTCGGCGCCGGACAGCATCGCCGCCCACATCACCGAGCAGACCTGCGAAGCCTGCTGCAGCTACAACATGCTGAAGATGACGCGCCACCTGTACAGCTGGGCGCCCGATGCGGCCTACTTCGATTATTACGAGCGCACGCACCTCAATCACATCCTGGCGCACCAGAATCCGCGCACCGGCATGTTCACTTACATGACGCCGTTGATGTCCGGCGTGGCGCGCGAGTTCTCCAGCGAGGACAATGATTTCTGGTGTTGCGTGCTGTCCGGGATGGAGAGCCATGCCAAGCATGGCGATTCCATTTATTGGGAAAATGGCGACACGCTGTTTGTGAATCTCTACATTCCTTCAACGGTGGAGTGGAAGGCCGCCGCCGCCAAACTGGAACTGAACACCGGCTATCCGTTCGAGGGCGACATCGATCTGAAAGTGCGCCACCTGGCGGGGCGGCGCCCGTTCACGCTCGCGCTGCGCATTCCGGCGTGGGCGGGCAAGTACACCTTGCTGGTCAACGGCAAACCGCACGCGGGCTCCACCAGCAAAGGCTACGCAATCATACGCCGCCGCTGGCGCGCCGGCGATACGGTGCGCCTTTCGCTGCCGCTGGAACTGCGCCTGGAGGCCGCCGCCGGCAACGACCACGTGGTGGCGCTGCTGCGCGGGCCGATGGTGCTGGCGGCCGATCTGGGCGCGGCCAGCCAGCCATTCAGCGGACTGGCGCCGGCGCTGGTGGGGGCGGACATCCTCGGCGCATTCAGCGAACAGGACAAGGGCAGGGCGGTGTATCGCAGCGTCGGCACCGGCCGCCCCGGCGACATGAAGTTCGCGCCATTCTTTTCGCAGTATGAGCGCAGGGCGGCGGTGTATTTCAACGCTTACACGGAAGCCGAGTGGGCGCAATCGGAGGTTGCCTTCCGCAAGGAGGAAGCGCGCCTCAAGGATCTGGCGGCGCGCTCGGTGGATGTGATGCACCTTGGCGAGATGCAGCCGGAGCGCGATCACGATCTGCAATCCGATATCTCCTATCCGGTGACCTACCGTGGCCGCACCGGCCGCGACGCCCGCACCGGCGGCTATTTCAGCTTCCGCTTGAAATGCACAGACGGGCCGCTGACGCTGCAGGCCAGTTATTGGGGCGAAGAGCGCAACCGCGATTTTTACATTCTCGTCGATGGCGAGCGCATCGCGCGGGTCAAGCTGGACGCCAACCATGCGGGCGCGTTCTTCGACGAGGAATATGCGGTGCCGGAGCGTCTCACGCGCGGCAAGACCGGTGTGGTGGTGCGATTCGAGCCGGAGCCGGGACACACGGCGGGGCCGGTGTTCGGCGTCCGGCTGTTCACGCAGAAGCTTATTTCTTCTTGATCGGCTGGGTCTTGGCGACCGTGCGGGTTTTGTTGGCCTCGGCCAGTACGGCGCGGCAGTCCACCGGTTCCACCTTGCCCGGATTGATCAGCGGGACCACGGCGGCCAGCGGATTGACCACGGTCGCCAGCGCCACCGCCGCGCCGCCCTTGAGCAGCAGCGGGCCTTTCTGCGGGCCGACGTCCGGATGGGTGAAGGTGCCTTTGGCGTACAGCGGCGTGCGCAGCGAGATGATGCGCAGTCCCTTGGTCTGGGGACGCACGTCGAGGTTCATGCTTTCCTTGGCCAGGTCGACATTGCCGCTGACGTTGATCACCGCTTCCTGCGTATCGACCACGAAGCGGCGCGCGGTCGCGTTGCCATGTTCGACCACGAAGTCGCCGGCCAGGCAGTTGAGCTGGATCTGCTTGTCGCCGAACAGTTTGACGAACACCAGGTTGGCGACGTTCAGCCCGGCCGCCTCGAGAATGAATTTGCTGACCGAACCCTCGCTGACGGTGGCGCCCAGTTCGCCGCTGGAGCTGGCCAGCATGGCCGACACCGAGTTGCCCTTGCCGGCCAGCGCAGCGTCGCCGCTGACCTCACCCACGCTGGCCTGCATCGATTCCAGTTTGGGGAACAGCTGGTTGATCTTCAGATGGCGCGCGGCGGCACGGATCTCGGCGTCGATGACTTTCTGCCGCCCGTTCAGCGTGATGTTGGAGGTGATGTCGCCGCCCGCCATGCCGAAGTTCAGCGGCGTCAGGGTCAGCACCTTGTTGTTCATGCGGATGCGCGTCTGGATGTCCTGCAACGGAATATCATGCGTGCGCACCAGTTTTTTGCCGTTGAATTTGACGTCGGCATCGAGCGCATCCCACTTGGCCGTGTTGAACTGCTCGACCGGCAGGGCCTTGTCTTGCGGCTGATTTTGCGGCTTGCCGCGATTGGCCTTGCTCTCGTTGCTCTCGGCGCCGATGGTCGGCCCCAGGTCTTCCAGCCGCAACTGGCGCGAGGTCAGGGTGCCGGTCAACAGCGGGCGCGGTTTGCGCGGGCTGTAGGCCAGCGTACCTTCCAGATCGCTGCCGCCGACCGTGCCGGTGAAGTCCTTGTAGGTCCAGTCCCAGACGGCACCGGTCTTTTTGCCGATCAGGCGGCCCTTGGTGTCGTACGGCGGGGTTTCCGGCAGCAGCACGCCGGTCAGCGGGTACAGGTCGGCCATGCTCGCGCCGCCGAGCGCGAGGCGGATATCGAGACCGGCGGGCGAGCGTGGATCGGTGATCTGGCCTTCGACCGCGATCTTGTTTTTGCCCAGCATGGCGTTGGCCTGCACCGGGAAATTGCTGTGGGCATCGCGCAGCGACAGCACCTTGCCGACCTTGCCGCCGCCGGTGACGGGGGCGTTGCGGTAGCTGCCGCCGAGTTCAAAGCGCACGCCGTATTTCTGCGCATCGGCGCCTTCGTTGATGCCGCTGGCCTTGGCGCGCAGATCGAGTTTGATGGCTTCGTCGAGATAGCGCAGGTCGCCGTCGCCGAGGGTCAGGCGGCCGATGTCGACTTCCCATTCGGACGGCCCGTTGTCCTTGAAGGTCCAGGTGTTGGTGCCGTCCGCCTTGCGCTGGGCGGCGATGTTGATCTTGTCGACGGCGAGGTCGGCGATGTCCACTTCCTTGTGCAGCAGCGGCAGCGGGTGGATCGCCACCACGATGTTGCCGACACTGGCCAGGCGCGGACCGGCCGTGGCCCAGTCGGGATTGACGATGTAGACATCGTTGGCGCTGATGCGCGGGCGCGGCACCCAGCGTCGCCAGCCGGATTCGGTGGCGTCGCCTTGTTCCCAGTGCACGCGCAGGTCGCCGTTGATGGCGAATTCACGGCCTATGGTTTCCGATACCCGGTGGTTGATCCAGGGACGGGCGCGGTTCCAGTCGAAGGTCAGGATGAAGATGACGACGGCGACCAGGATCAGCAGCAGGGTGGCCAACAGGCCTAGCGTAATTTTGAGTGGGCGCGATATGTTCATGAGTAACCATGCTACGCCGCGCGCGCCACGGTTTATGTGCGGTATGCCACAGTAAGGTCAAATCGGCGGCCGGCCGACCAGCCACGCGTGCAGCGCTTCGCGGTCTTCTGCGTCGAGGCCGTAATGGAATTTGCCGGCGATCTGGGTGGCCACCGGGGCGCCGTCGCGGAACAGAATGCGGTTGCCGGCCAGCGCCGGGACTTTCTCGCCCGGCAGAAGCGTGCCGCAGAGGTTGAGCGGATCGATGCCGGAAATGCAGACGTAGCTGCCGTCGTGGGCGCGGCGGCGGGTTTCCCTCAGCAGCGGGATGGCCTCCGGCAGCGCGAACTGTTCGCCGGAGAGGCCGGCGACGAAGCGGCCGCCACGGATTTCACCGCGCGCTTCCAGGCGGTGATAGACCGGCAGCAGTTCGCGCCAGCTCGGCAGCCAGCCGGCTTCGCGCTCCAGTAGCCGCCAGAACATCACGCCATAGCGACGCAGCAGGGTCATGGCGATGTGTTCCAGCGTCTCCGGATCGGTGCGCGGCTTGCGGGACGGCGCGGCGGGCTGTGCGCGCGTCGCGATCGGCGCAAGCTGCTCCGCGTTCGCCTCGGCGCCGGCCGGCATGCCGGCGCCGGTTTCAATGGCGCGCACGTTGACGGTGAGGTTGTCGCCGCGGCGGACGATGGCCCAGCGGCCGGCTTCCTCCATGGTCGGACCGGCGCCGCGGCGGCGCCGCTTGTCGCTGCTGGCGCGCTTGTTGGCCGGCACCAGCATGGCGCGCAGGCCGGCGTAGCTGTCGGCGTTGACCAGGCCGGTGGCCACCAGTTCGCCCAAGGTGTTCTCCAGCTCCACCGGCAGCAGGCGCGCCTGGTGCGACAGCTCGTCGAAGAACATCGCCCCTTCGCGGCGCAGCACGTCCAGCACACGCGCCGCGCGCGGCGCGTGTGCTGGACGTGCTGCGCCGCGAAGGGGCGATGTTCTTCGACGAGCTGTCGCACCAGGCGCGCCTGCTGCCGGTGGAGCTGGAGAACACCTTGGGCGAACTGGTGGCCACCGGCCTGGTCAACGCCGACAGCTACGCCGGCCTGCGCGCCATGCTGGTGCCGGCCAACAAGCGCGCCAGCAGCGACAAGCGGCGCCGCCGCGGCGCCGGTCCGACCATGGAGGAAGCCGGCCGCTGGGCCATCGTCCGCCGCGGCGACAACCTCACCGTCAACGTGCGCGCCATTGAAACCGGCGCCGGCATGCCGGCCGGCGCCGAGGCGAACGCGGAGCAGCTTGCGCCGATCGCGACGCGCGCACAGCCCGCCGCGCCGTCCCGCAAGCCGCGCACCGATCCGGAGACGCTGGAACACATCGCCATGACCCTGCTGCGTCGCTATGGCGTGATGTTCTGGCGGCTACTGGAGCGCGAAGCCGGCTGGCTGCCGAGCTGGCGCGAACTGCTGCCGGTCTATCACCGCCTGGAAGCGCGCGGTGAAATCCGTGGCGGCCGCTTCGTCGCCGGCCTCTCCGGCGAACAGTTCGCGCTGCCGGAGGCCATCCCGCTGCTGAGGGAAACCCGCCGCCGCGCCCACGACGGCAGCTACGTCTGCATTTCCGGCATCGATCCGCTCAACCTCTGCGGCACGCTTCTGCCGGGCGAGAAAGTCCCGGCGCTGGCCGGCAACCGCATTCTGTTCCGCGACGGCGCCCCGGTGGCCACCCAGATCGCCGGCAAATTCCATTACGGCCTCGACGCAGAAGACCGCGAAGCGCTGCACGCGTGGCTGGTCGGCCGGCCGCCGATTTGACCTTACTGTGGCATACCGCACATAAACCGTGGCGCGCGCGGCGTAGCATGGTTACTCATGAACATATCGCGCCCACTCAAAATTACGCTAGGCCTGTTGGCCACCCTGCTGCTGATCCTGGTCGCCGTCGTCATCTTCATCCTGACCTTCGACTGGAACCGCGCCCGTCCCTGGATCAACCACCGGGTATCGGAAACCATAGGCCGTGAATTCGCCATCAACGGCGACCTGCGCGTGCACTGGGAACAAGGCGACGCCACCGAATCCGGCTGGCGACGCTGGGTGCCGCGCCCGCGCATCAGCGCCAACGATGTCTACATCGTCAATCCCGACTGGGCCACGGCCGGTCCGCGCCTGGCCAGTGTCGGCAACATCGTGGTGGCGATCCACCCGCTGCCGCTGCTGCACAAGGAAGTGGACATCGCCGACCTCGCCGTCGACAAGATCAACATCGCCGCCCAGCGCAAGGCGGACGGCACCAACACCTGGACCTTCAAGGACAACGGGCCGTCCGAATGGGAAGTCGACATCGGCCGCCTGACCCTCGGCGACGGCGACCTGCGCTATCTCGACGAAGCCATCAAACTCGATCTGCGCGCCAAGGCCAGCGGCATCAACGAAGGCGCCGATGCGCAGAAATACGGCGTGCGCTTTGAACTCGGCGGCAGCTACCGCAACGCCCCCGTCACCGGCGGCGGCAAGGTCGGCAAGGTGCTGTCGCTGCGCGATGCCCACAGCAATTTCCCGGTGCAGGCCAACGCCATGCTGGGCAAAAACAAGATCGCGGTCGAAGGCCAGATCACCGATCCACGCTCGCCCGCCGGTCTCGATATCCGCCTCGCGCTCGGCGGCGCGAGCATGGCCGACCTGTACCCGCTGACCGGCGTGCTGCTGCCGGAAACCCCGCCGTACGACACCAAGGGCCGCCTGATCGGCAAAAAGACCGGTGCCGTCTGGGACTGGACCTACAAGGACTTCACCGGCACGGTCGGCGGCAGCGATCTGGAAGGTACGCTGGCCTACAGCCCGCGCAAACCGCGCCCGCTGTTGACCGGCACCCTGACCTCGCGCCAGTTGCGGCTGGAAGACCTGGGGCCGACCATCGGCGCCGAGAGCAACGAGAGCAAGGCCAATCGCGGCAAGCCGCAAAATCAGCCGCAAGACAAGGCCCTGCCGGTCGAGCAGTTCAACACGGCCAAGTGGGATGCGCTCGATGCCGACGTCAAATTCAACGGCAAAAAACTGGTGCGCACGCATGATATTCCGTTGCAGGACATCCAGACGCGCATCCGCATGAACAACAAGGTGCTGACCCTGACGCCGCTGAACTTCGGCATGGCGGGCGGCGACATCACCTCCAACATCACGCTGAACGGGCGGCAGAAAGTCATCGACGCCGAGATCCGTGCCGCCGCGCGCCATCTGAAGATCAACCAGCTGTTCCCCAAACTGGAATCGATGCAGGCCAGCGTGGGTGAGGTCAGCGGCGACGCTGCGCTGGCCGGCAAGGGCAACTCGGTGTCGGCCATGCTGGCCAGCTCCAGCGGCGAACTGGGCGCCACCGTCAGCGAGGGTTCGGTCAGCAAATTCATTCTCGAGGCGGCCGGGCTGAACGTCGCCAACCTGGTGTTCGTCAAACTGTTCGGCGACAAGCAGATCCAGCTCAACTGCCTGGCCGGCGACTTCGTGGTCGAACATGGCAACGCGACCGCGCGCCGCTTCGTGGTCGATACGCAGGAAGCGGTGATCAACGTCAGCGGCAATGTCGACCTGGCCAAGGAAAGCATGAACCTCGACGTGCGTCCCCAGACCAAGGGACTGCGCATCATCTCGCTGCGCACGCCGCTGTACGCCAAAGGCACCTTCACCCATCCGGACGTCGGCCCGCAGAAAGGCCCGCTGCTGCTCAAGGGCGGCGCGGCGGTGGCGCTGGCGACCGTGGTCAATCCGCTGGCCGCCGTGGTCCCGCTGATCAATCCGGGCAAGGTGGAACCGGTGGACTGCCGCGCCGTACTGGCCGAGGCCAACAAAACCCGCACGGTCGCCAAGACCCAGCCGATCAAGAAGAAATAAGCTTCTGCGTGAACAGCCGGACGCCGAACACCGGCCCCGCCGTGTGTCCCGGCTCCGGCTCGAATCGCACCACCACACCGGTCTTGCCGCGCGTGAGACGCTCCGGCACCGCATATTCCTCGTCGAAGAACGCGCCCGCATGGTTGGCGTCCAGCTTGACCCGCGCGATGCGCTCGCCATCGACGAGAATGTAAAAATCGCGGTTGCGCTCTTCGCCCCAATAACTGGCCTGCAGCGTCAGCGGCCCGTCTGTGCATTTCAAGCGGAAGCTGAAATAGCCGCCGGTGCGGGCGTCGCGGCCGGTGCGGCCACGGTAGGTCACCGGATAGGAGATATCGGATTGCAGATCGTGATCGCGCTCCGGCTGCATCTCGCCAAGGTGCATCACATCCACCGAGCGCGCCGCCAGATCCTTGAGGCGCGCTTCCTCCTTGCGGAAGGCAACCTCCGATTGCGCCCACTCGGCTTCCGTGTAAGCGTTGAAATACACCGCCGCCCTGCGCTCATACTGCGAAAAGAATGGCGCGAACTTCATGTCGCCGGGGCGGCCGGTGCCGACGCTGCGATACACCGCCCTGCCCTTGTCCTGTTCGCTGAATGCGCCGAGGATGTCCGCCCCCACCAGCGCCGGCGCCAGTCCGCTGAATGGCTGGCTGGCCGCGCCCAGATCGGCCGCCAGCACCATCGGCCCGCGCAGCAGCGCCACCACGTGGTCGTTGCCGGCGGCGGCCTCCAGGCGCAGTTCCAGCGGCAGCGAAAGGCGCACCGTATCGCCGGCGCGCCAGCGGCGGCGTATGATTGCGTAGCCTTTGCTGGTGGAGCCCGCGTGCGGTTTGCCGTTGACCAGCAAGGTGTACTTGCCCGCCCACGCCGGAATGCGCAGCGCGAGCGTGAACGGGCGCCGCCCCGCCAGGTGGCGCACTTTCAGATCGATGTCGCCCTCGAACGGATAGCCGGTGTTCAGTTCCAGTTTGGCGGCGGCGGCCTTCCACTCCACCGTTGAAGGAATGTAGAGATTCACAAACAGCGTGTCGCCATTTTCCCAATAAATGGAATCGCCATGCTTGGCATGGCTCTCCATCCCGGACAGCACGCAACACCAGAAATCATTGTCCTCGCTGGAGAACTCGCGCGCCACGCCGGACATCAACGGCGTCATGTAAGTGAACATGCCGGTGCGCGGATTCTGGTGCGCCAGGATGTGATTGAGGTGCGTGCGCTCGTAATAATCGAAGTAGGCCGCATCGGGCGCCCAGCTGTACAGGTGGCGCGTCATCTTCAGCATGTTGTAGCTGCAGCAGGCTTCGCAGGTCTGCTCGGTGATGTGGGCGGCGATGCTGTCCGGCGCCGAGAAGTATTCGCGGTCGCCGTTGCCGCCGATGACGTAGCTGTGATGCCGCGTCACGCGCTGCCAGAAGAAGTTGACCGCCTCGGCATCGCTGTGGCGCCCGGTCAGCTCGTGCAGACGCGCCAGGCCAATCAGCTTCGGAATCTGGGTGTTGGAGTGCAGATTGGCCAGTTCGTCGCGGCCCTGCGTCAACGGCACCAGCACCTTGTTGTGATACAGGCGCTGCGCCAGCGCCAGCCAGCGCGGGTCCCGCGTGCGCGCATACAGTTCGGCGAAGCTTTCGTTGATGCCGCCATGTTCGCAGGCCAGCACCTGCTGCACCTGCTCGTCGTTCAGCGCGGCGAACACCTTGTCGATATAGCCGCCCAGGCCGACGGCCACCTGCAAGGCCCGGTCGTTGCCGGCATAGGTCTGCGCGTCGAACAGGCCGGCGAACACCTTGTGCCAGTTATACAGCGGCACCCAGCATCCATTCAGATCGAAGCCGGCGGAGCGTATCTCGCCGCGCATGATCTCGGGGAAGATCTGTTTGCCGTCGACCACCGTGCCGTCCTTACGCTTGCGCATGAAGCCGGCCACGTAACCATCGCCCTGCGCCTGCTGCACGCGTGCCAACTCGGCGACGATGTAGTGGATGCGCGGCTTCAGCGCCGGCGTGCCGGTTTGCGCATACATCAGCGACAATGCGGAAAGATAGTGGCCCAGCCCTTCGCCGGCGATGGTGTCCGACTCCCAGCCGCCGTAGATCGCACCCTTTGTCGGCAAACCGGCGAAGCGGTGGTAGTTGTGCAGGAAGCGGTCCGCGCTCAGGCGCAGCAGATATGCCTGATTCGCCTGCACGGCGTCGGCATAGACCGACGGCAGCAGGCGCACGGACGACAGCGGGACGGCGCGCGCACTGGCAGGGATGTCGGCAGGCGACGCGGCGGTATCGGCAGCGCCAGCGGCGCGCGCCGTCGGTATCGCCGGCAACAGCGCAGGCACTGCGGCCGACGCCG
>NZ_SPVG01000080.1 GCF_004614165.1 Duganella callida
CGCGCCGCCACCGCAGCTGCACATCGACAACCTGAGCGCGATCGTGCTGCGTTTCGGCAGCAAAATCCGTGAAAATGTTGACGAAACAGCACTACCGGTTGCAGCAATTCCGTCGCATTTTTGATACCCGCACAGTCGTGGTGAAAAAACGGTTACTTTGTTTGCCAAACCGGGGGGAAAGCGCATAAACTGACGGGTATCCCTTCGGTCGGTTAGTCATGAATAAATGCAGTAATGCCCAGCATCCGCATTGCACTTACTGGGTGATGCCTGGAGCGCAAACTTGTGAAGGCGGCCACGCCCAGCCGGATGCGTCCAGCTATGACCTGTTGACTGCCATGCGCTCGTCCCGTGCCGCCCCGCCGGCCACGGTGCTGGAGGCCGTCCCTGCCCGCCCCGAAGCCAACGTCGCCGCCGCGCCGGCCGACACCAACTATGCCCGTCCGCTGCACCGCGCCCAGGCCAGGCCGCAACTGCACATCAGCGGTTTCGACCCGCGCGCCGCCGGTGGCCGCCAGACGCTCAAGATGGAACTGCGCGGCATGCCCGAGGCCTGCGCGCCGCAACTGGCGCTGCAACTGCAATCGGACCTGATTCCCAACGGCGCCGCGCGCCAGCAGTTCGTGCGCGCCGTCAGCGGCGAGTGGCGCCCGGTGTTCGTCGAATTTTCCTCGCGCGGCAAGGAGCACGGCCAGTACCAGATCAGCATCGAGCTGCTCAGCCAGCACCCCGGCATGGCCGCGCGCAAATGGGTGTGCACCTTCGTGATCCTGGTGCCGCGCCTGGATGCCTCGCTGACCGAAATCCACCGCATCTTCCTCAGCACCCACAAGAACGTGCGCGTGATGGCGGACGACGCTTCCATCGCCCGCGTCAGCGCGCAGGGTGGCGACAGCCTGGACATCGACGTCACCGCGCGCAACGCCGGCATCGCCCACCTGGACCTGAACGCGCCGGCCGGCAAAGTCGACCTGGGTTTCAGCACCATCGCCTGGGACGAAGACCTGATCGAGATCGACATGCCGCTGGCGGCCGCCATGCATCCGCACCCCAGCCAGGCCGCCTCGCTGGTCAACGCCGCGCCGGAAGCCGGCGCCCAGCGCCAGATCCGCCTGTTCGCCATGGCCGAATGCACCATCGGGCGCTTCGAGCTGGTCGATCCGGAAGCCGACCTGCTGCTGACCCATTACAGTGCCGACGGCCAGGACACCAACGGCCTGACGCGCCGCCTGTCCGGCCGCCACGCCGTGATCCGCCGCTCGGGACTGGGCTTCGAAATCGAGGACGTGTCGCGCTACGGCATCCTGCTGGACGGCGTCTGGCCCGGCAAGCACAAGCCGACCGCGCTGCGACTCGGCATGCGCATCGAATTCAGCGCCAGCATCAAGGGCATCGTCACCCTGTGCGTGTCGGCCATCCTGCCGCATGGCGTGATCCTGCATCGCGTCGACCATGGCGTCAGCGCCGAATGCTTTTACCTGCTGGCGCCGGAAACCCATCCCGGCTATCCGGTGCGCTCGTACCCAGCCGCGCCGCATGCGGCCGCGCTGCCGCTGCTGTTCCACCGCGACGGCGGCTTCTGGCACCTCGATCAGCTGAGCGGCAAGGAAACCGCGCTGGCGCCCACCACCTCGCTGGAAAAACTCAGCCGGGTGCCGCGCCACACGCGCTTTGCCAGCGAACCGTATCCCGAACACTGGATCATCCGCACCGGCGCCGACGACTTGTACAGCACCGTCGCCGCCAACGCCCTTTCCACCGCCTGAACATACATTCAGTTGCATGATACTATCGACGGTTTTGCAACCTGAAACCGTTCGATCGTGCGCGCACCGCAGACACTTCATACCCGACGCTGGGAGCGCATCGCGCTCGCCGCCCTGATTTTGCTGCTGGCCGGCTTGCCGCTGGCGGTCTGGCTGGACATGCAGAACATCGCCGCCGCGCGCCTGCGCAGCCAGGCCGGCGACCTCAATTCCATGATCTCCAGCATACGCGGCTACTACGGCAGCGCGGTGGTCGGCCGCATCCTGGAAAACCACGGCAAGGACACGCAGGTGATCCACAACTACGAAACCGTGGCCGGCGCGATTCCGATTCCGGCCACGCTGTCGCTGGAACTGGGCCGGGTGATCGCCGACAAGCAGTCCAACGTCAGCTATCGCTTCGTTTCCGACTATCCGTTCCGCGGCCGCGCGCCGCATGTGCTGGACAGTTTCGAACAACAGTCGCTGGCGTCGCTGCGCGCGCATCCCGAGCAGCCGCCGCTGATCCTGGCCGGCACCAGCGGCACCGCCTCGCAGGTGCGGCTGATCGCGCCGGTGCTGATGAGCGCCGCCTGCGTGGCCTGCCACAACAGCCATCCGGACAGCCCGAAAAAAGACTGGAAGATCGGCGACGTGCGCGGCCTGCAGGAAATCGAAATACACGATGAAGTCGGCACCAGCCTGTGGTCGTTCAAATACAGCCTGGCTTACTTCCTGCTGGCCGCCGCCACCGGCCTTGGCTTCATCCTGCTGCAGCGCCGCCAGAACGCGCTGATACGCGGCATGAACGCCGACCTGGCCGACGCCAATGACTTCCTGGCCTCGGTGTCGATGAAGATTTCGCACTACCTGTCGCCGCAGATCTACAAAAACATCTTCAGCGGCGAGATGGAGGTGGCACTGCGCACCCAGCGCAAGAAGCTGACCATCTTCTTCTCCGACATCAAGGACTTCACCGCGCTGACCGAATCGCTGCAGCCGGAGGCGCTGACGGAACTGGTCAACGACTACTTCACCGCCATGTCGGCCATCGCCATTCGCCACGGCGGCACCATCGACAAATTCATCGGCGACGCCCTGCTGATTTTCTTCGGCGACCCGGACACCAGGGGCAGCACCGACGACGCCCGCAACTGCCTGCGCATGGCGGTGGAAATGCAGCACGCGCTGGCGGAACTCAACGTGCGCTGGCGCAAGCGCGGGCTGGAAGCGCCGCTGCGGGTACGCATGGGCATCAACACCGGCTACTGCAATGTGGGGAACTTCGGCAGCAGCGACCGCATGGACTACACCATCCTCGGCGCGGAAGCGAATCTGGCGGCGCGGCTGCAGGCCATCGCGCCGGCCGGCGGCATCGTGGTCAGCTACGAAACCTACGCGCTGGTGCGCGACATCGTCGCCGGCCACGCGCTGGCGCCGGTGCACATGAAGGGCATCGCGCGCGAGGTGGCCCCCTACGCCATCGACGGCCTGCTGGACCAGGATGGCAGGGCAATGCAGGTGTTCAGCGAGCATGGCGCCGGCCACGATGTCTTCCTGGACGTCGGCCGCATCGACGCCGCCGCCGCGCGCAGCCTGCGCGGCGTGCTGCATCAGGCCATCAGCGCGCTGGAACGTAAGGTCTAGGCGGCCGGCTTCTTCGGCGGCAGCGGGATCCAGTCGGTCTCGCCCGGCACCTTGGCGAAGCGCTGCGCTTCCCAGTCCTCGGCCGCCTGCGCGATGCGTTCCTTGCGCGAGGAGACGAAGTTCCAGTACATGAAGCGGTGGCCGTCCAGCGGCTCGCCGCCGATCACCACGAAGCGCGCCTCGCTGTTGGCCTTGACGCGCTGCGGCGCGGCCGTGTCCAGCAGCGCCATGGTCTGCAATGCCAGCGCCGCGCCGTCGATTTCCAGCGCGCCGCCGATCGGATAGATGGCCGCTTCGGCCGGCAGGTTTTCCAGCACCAGTTCATGGCCGGGCTGGAGCTGCACGTCCAGGTACAGGGTCTGGCTGTAGGTCTCCACCGACGAGGTCTGGCCGAAGGCGGAGCCGATCAGTACCCGCACCGAGGCGCCGTCGATCTTCAGTTCCGGGATGGCGCTGGCCGGGGTGTGGCAGAAGCCCGGCTCGTCCTCTTCGTGGGCGACCGGCAGCGCCGCCCACAGCTGCAGGCCGTGCGTGCGGTGCGGCACGCCGACCAGGTCCTTGGGCGTGCGTTCGGAGTGGACGATGCCGCGGCCGGCCGTCATCCAGTTGATGGCGCCCGGTTCGATGCGCTGGTAGGTGCCCAGGCTGTCGCGGTGGTCCATCGCGCCCTCGAACAGATAGGTCACGGTGGCCAGGCCGATATGCGGATGCGCGCGCACGTCATGGTCGGCGTCCAGCGGCACGTCGACCGGGCCGAAATGGTCGAAGAAGATGAATGGGCCGACCGCCTGCTTGACGGCGGACGGCAGATAGCGGCGCACCATCAGGCCGCCGCCCAGGTCTTTTTCGTGGCCCTTGAGCAGATTCGAGATCGTCATGGCTTACCCCAGTACGGTGGTGACTTCGGTGGTCACGGAGGTCATCAGCTTGTGCACCGGGCATTTTTGCGCGGCCGCCAGCAGCTCGGCGCGCTGGGTTTCGGACAGGTCGCCGGTGACATGCAGCGTCGCGTGCAGGCGGTACACGCCCTGGCGTTCCTCGCTGGCGTCGCGCTCCATGCTGACTTCGACGTGTTCCAGCGGGATGTTCTTGCGCTTGGCGTACCACACCACGGTCAGCGCCTTGCAGGCGCTCAGCGCGGCATCGTACAAATCGTGCGGCGACGGGCCGGCGTCATTGCCGCCCTCTTCCACCGAGCCGTCGCTGGAAATGATGTGGTTGCGCACGTGGACGATATGGCGCATCGGCAGGGATTGGTCGCGCAGGGCTTTGATAGTCATGGGTGTTCCTTGTAAGCGGAAAAGTCGTAGCCGACAATGTACACCGAATGGCAGGAACACGCCTCTGCTAAATTTCAGACAACATGCTCCATGCGGTCGCGGCCATGCCATAATCAAGTCTCTATCAAACCGGAGCCTGCCATGTCCGCGTCCATTTCCGTCCTCATCGCCGACGACCATCCCCTGATGCGTGCAGGGATCAGCGCGATTCTGTCCGGCCAGGACGATATCGAAGTGGTGGCAGAAGCCGCGGACGGCTGCGAGGCGCTCGAATGCTACCGCCGGCTGCGGCCGCAGATCACCATCATGGACGTCGCCATGCCGGTCATGTGCGGGCTGACGGCGCTGCGCGAGATCCGCCGCGAGTGCGCGCAGGCCCAGGTGATCATGCTGAGCACCTACAAGAAGGATGCGCAGATCCTCGGCGCGATCCACGCCGGCGCCGCCGGCTTCCTGACCAAGAATTCACTGCGCAACGAGCTGCTCGACGCCGTCCGCACCGCGCGCGCGGGGCGGCTGTCGATCCATCCCGAAATCGCGCTGGAAATGTCGCAGCACTGGGGCAGCGAGGCGCTGACGCCGCGCGAGGTCGACGTCCTCGGTTGCGTGGCCAAGGGCGCGTCCAATCAGCTGATCGCCGACAGCCTGGAAATCTCGGAGGACACGGTCAAGGCCCACATGAAGCGCATCCTCAGCAAACTGGGCGCCAACGACCGCACGCACGCGGTGACCATCGCCCTGCGGCGCGGCATCCTGCTCTAACCATCATAAGCCGGCGGCGCTCCGCCTTTCGGCAGGCCTGCGAAGGCGGCAGCGGCCTTAGAATTTCCTCAGGTTCCACTACCCCGAGAGAGTTGCATGAAACATCATTTGATCCGCCTGGCCGCCGCCGCGCTGCTGGCCTCTTCCTCTGCTTACGCCGCCGCGCCGCTGTCGACCATCGCCACGCCAGGCTATGCCCGCATCATGCTCGGCGATTTCGAAGTCACGCCGCTCAGCGACGGCACCGCCGACCTGCCCATGGTCGACCTGCTGCACAACGATAAGGCGGCCACCCAGGCGGCGCTGACCAAAGCCCACCTGAGCACGCCCACCACCACTTCGATCAACGCCTTCCTGATCAACACCGGCAGCAAGCTGATACTGATCGACACCGGCAGCGGTGCACTGTTCGGCCCCACGCTGGGCAAGCTGACGCAGAATCTCAAGGCGTCCGGTTATCAGCCGGAGCAGATCGACGACATCTTCATCACCCACCTGCACCCCGACCACGTGGGCGGCCTGATGGACCAGAACAAGATGGTGTTCCCCAACGCCGTGGTGCACGTCAACCAGCGCGACGCCGACTACTGGCTGAGCGAAGCGCAGATGAAAAGCGCGCCGGCCAGCGTGACCGCGTTCTTCCAGGGCGCCATGGCGTCGCTGCCGCCGTACGTCAAGGCCGGCAAGCTGCAGCCGTTCAACGCCAACGGCCAGATCATCCCCGGCGTCAGCGCGCTGACCAGCTTTGGCCACACGCCCGGCCACACCTCGTACGTGGTCGAGAGCAAAGGCAAGCGCCTGGTGGTACTGGGTGACCTGATCCACGTGGCGTCGGTGCAGCTGGATGCGCCGCAGGTCACCATCGGCTTCGACAGCGACGGCGCGGCCGCCGCGGCCTCGCGCGCCAAGGTGTTCGCACAGGTGGCGAAGGAAAACGACCTGGTGGCGGCGGCGCACCTGCAGTTCCCGGGCATCGGCTACCTCGGCGCCAAGGGCAAGGGCTGGACCTGGACCCCGGCCAACTACACCGTCCGCCCATGAGGCGATAAGCCGGTCTGATTGCGCGCATAACGATTTCTAATTGGTCAAGCGCGGGCGGCTTGCGTAGAATCCGCCCGTTTGTTTATCCGGCAAGGCGCGTAAATTGTCAGACCAGTTACTGTTCACCGAACGGCAGAATGAGCGCAGCCGCATCGCGCGCATTCTGCACGATCATTTTCTGCAGCAGTGCCAACTTATCCTCTGCACACTGCAAGCCCTTGCCGCCCGGGCGACGCTGAGCGCCGCCGACCGCCAGGAACTGGATAGCCTTGCGCGCGACACCGACGAGGCCATGACGCTGGGGCGCCAGCTGATCCTCGAACTGCGCCAGGCCGGTGACGGCGTCACGCTGGCGCAGCGGCTCGACCTGCTGGGCGGCGCGCTGTGCGCACGCGCGCGTATCCGCTTCACCTGTACCCTGCAGCCGGCGCTGGCGCTGCGCCATGACGCCTGGGCCGACGACATCTACATTCTGCTGGCGGAAGCGCTGCGCAACGCGGTGCGCCATGCGCGCGCCGGCACCATCTCTGTCACTTCGGTGCAGACCGGCGACGGCCTGGCGGTCACCGTGGCCGACGACGGCATCGGCATTCCGGCCGCGATCCTGAACGGCAGCCCGCCGTCCCTGCACTTCGGCCTGACCGGCATGCGCGAGCGCGCACAATTGCTCGGCGCCCGTCTGGAGATCGCCAGCCATGCGGGCGGCGGCACCAGCGTCACGCTGCGCTTCGACGGCGCGCCGCCCGCGGTTAAGGAGTAACATGGCGGGACTGCACTCAGCGCTCGGTGTCAAGAAAATGAAAGCCGCGGAACTACGAACCTATCAGAATTTCCTGCTTCTGGCCCAGGAACTGCACTTCGGCCGCGCCGCCGACCTGGCCGCCATCACCCAGCCGGCACTGAGCCAGCAGATCGCCCGGCTCGAAGACAGCCTGGGTGTCAAATTGTTCGACCGCGATCCGCGCCAGCTGGCGCTGACACCGGCCGGGCGCGTATTCCGCGACGGCATCGCCAAAATCATCAGCAACCTGGAACAGCTCAACCAGCAGACCATGGCGGTCGCCGGCGGCGAGGATGTGTCGCTGTCGATCGGCATCACCGAATACGCCAACCTGCCGCTGATCCCGACCGCGCTGATACGCCTGCAGCAGTTCTATCCAGCCTCGCGCCTGATGCGCCAGGAAGTCCGCTGCCTGCACCACGGCACCGCGCTGATGCGGGCGCAGATCGATGTCGGCGTCGGTGTGGTGCTCGGGCCGCCGCCGCCGGAGATGCCGCACGGCGCGGACGTCAGCAGCAAATGGCTGGCGCAATCGCCGTGGCGCCTGCTGGTGCCGGCCACGCACCGCTGGGCCGGCGAACGCGCGCTGCCGCTCAGCAGCCTGGCCGAGGAACGCATCATCATTTTCGCGCGCGACGTCAACCCGCCGGTCTACGACGGCATCATGGACAGCTGCCGTCTGGCCGGCGTGACGCCGAACATCGTGTTCGAGACGGCGCAAGGACTGTTCGGCATCCAGCTGGCCCGCAACGGACTGGGACTGATGCTGGGCACCGCGTTCGTGCTGGGCGAGCCGCCGCCCGGCATGGCGACGGTGCTGGTGGAAGGGCTGCCGCCGCTGGCCATCGTCGCCAGCTGGCGCAGCGACGAATGCCGGCCCATCGTGCGCCGCTTCCTGGAGCTGCTGTGCAGCGAGGGCGACGCGTATCGCGAGTAGCGTACGCCTGCCGGGCCGCGCCGTGGCACAATGGCTGCCAAGCCAACCCGGAGGAAGATGGATGGATGCAGATCTGCTGGAAAACTGGCTGCGCGCGCGCTCGATCGCGCGCGGCCTGCCGCAACCGGTGCCTGACCGCGGCGCCCTGCGCGTCGATACCGGCCAGCCGCACGAGAAGCGCCGCTACGTGTTTGCCGGCCCGTCGCCGCGCATCACCGAGCTGGCGCGGGACATCATCGAGCCGCATGTCTACATCAAGATGTGCGGCCCGGCGCCGCTGTTGCAGTCGCTGGTGCCGCCGCGCTGGCTGCCGCAGCCGGGCGGTTACATGATGGTCAAGGAGCCGGGACGCAATCCGGTGCCATCGCTGCCGCTGGGCTACCGGCTGCAGGTGGTGACCGAATTCCCGCTCACCACGGTGCGCATTTTCGCCGACGACGACACGCTGGCCGCCAGCGGTTACGCGGTCGAATACGGCGATGTGTTCATCTACGACCGCATCGCCACCGACCTCGCCCACCAGCATCAGGGCCTGGGCGCCGCCGTCATGGCCGCACTCGGCACGGCGCAGCAGTCGCAGGCCGCGCGACGCGTGCTGGTGGCCACCGAAGCCGGCCGCCGCCTGTATTCAACACTGGGATGGACGCTGCACTCGCATTACTCGACGGTGGCGCTCAAACCGCCTTTTTGACGAACTCCGTCTTCAGGCTCATGGCGCCGAAGCCGTCGATCTTGCAGTCGATGTCATGATCGGCGTCGACCAGGCGGATGTTTTTCACCTTGGTGCCCACCTTGACCACGCCACCCCCGCCCTTCAGCTTCAGATCCTTGATGACAGTGACGGTATCGCCATCCTGCAGCAGATTGCCGACCGCATCGCGATAAACGCGCGCGCCTTCATCTGCCGCGTCGGTGGCGCCAGCGGTCCACTCGTGCGCGCACTCCGGACACACCAGCTGGGTGCCATCTTCATAGGTGAATTCGGAACTGCATTGGGGGCATGGAGGCAAAGTGCTCATTGGGATGTCCTGATACGAAAGCCCGGCAGTATACTCTAGGTCAGCCGGCGCGCCACCCGGAAGCCGACGATGTCGTTGGCCAGCACCGCCGAAAAGCCGTTGCGCACCGCCGAGCGCAGGTAGCGCGGGTTGTACAGCCAGGAGCCGCCGCGCAGCACACGCCGCACCGGATCGCCGCCCTCTTCCCAGGCGCCGCCGTCGCCCGGCGCACCGGTGTAGTTATCGTGCACCACGTCCTGGGTCCACTCCCACACATTGCCGTGCATGTCGAACAGGCCCCACGGGTTGGGCTGGTAGGCGCCGACCTTGCTGGTCCCCTGCAGGAAGGCGCCGCGCGGGCCGCCATTGTAGGTGTAGTGACCGTCGTAGTTGGCTTGCTCGGGCGTGATGGTGTCGCCGAAGCTGAAGGCGGTCTTGGTGCCGGCGCGGCAGGCGTATTCCCACTCCGCCTCGGTCGGCAGCCGATATTGCTGGCCGGTCCTGTCGGACAGCCACTGCACGAACTTCTGCGCATCGGTCCAGCTGACGCCGACCACCGGATGCTCGTCGGTCTGGGCGAAGCCGGGCGCGCGCCAGTCGGTGTCGGACTGCGATTCCCAGCCGGTGTCCTTTACGAAGCGCCGCCACTGGCCGACCGTGACCGGGAAGCGTCCCAGCGCGAACGGATAATCGATGCCGACCCAGTGCGCCGGCTGCTCGCGCTCCAGCCAGTTTTTCTGCGCGCCGGCCTTGATCGCCAGAAGTTGCTCATGTTCGTGTGAACCCATCTGGAAACGGCCGGTGGGGATCAGCACCAGATCCGGTCCGACGCCGGTGCCGTCGAGGAAGCGGTCGCGCAGGATGCCGTTGGCGTCGGCCACCGGGCTGTCGGGCGTCGGGATCAGCGCCTTGAGTTCGGCCGCGTGGCGCGCCGCCTGCTGCTTGCGGTGGCGTTCCTGCTCCTGGCGGTAGGCCGCTTCCGCCTTCAGTTGCGCGGCCTTGCGCTGCTGCTCCTCGCGTTCCTCGCGCGCCTTTTTGGCGTCGGCATCGCGGCGCGCCAGCAGCTGCTCGCGCAGCACCTGCTTGCGTGCCTCGGCCGCCGCTTCGGCTTCCGCGCGCTGCTTCGCCGCCAGCGCCCGGCGCTGCTGTTCCTGCCGCAGCTTTTCCGCCGCCGCGGCGTGCAGTTCGGCCTGACGGCGCGCCGCCTGTTCCGCCGCAGTCGCCTGCCGCTGCTGTTCGGCCAGGCGACTG